>CAUZIZ010000014.1:0-51810 GCA_963579905.1 Acidobacteria bacterium UBA6911
TGTCGGCGGGTCTTCCTGGTATGGAGCCCTGGCCTGGATCTCACTGCACACGACGGATCCGCTGAACCAGATCATGCATCTGTTGTCGTTCGTGGATGACTACGACGGCAGCAAGAACACGGCGGTAGCGGCGACGGTCTCGGGAGTGAGCATCTTCGATCGCTCCTACAACCTGACCGGCGCCCAGACGCGTTATATCCTGCAGATCTATGACAACGACGAGAACAAGCTGGATATCACGACGACGACACCGATCAACATTTCCCCGCCACCGACGATCGCGCCGACGGCCAATCTGCGAATCATCGTGGATTGTCTGAAGGTGTGGATCAATGGAGTCATCGATCCGTTGACGAAGCGCTACGGATTGACGATCAAGGATCTGTACGACATCACGGATGTGGTGCGAACGGGATCCGGCGACTTCAAGGGTCTGGAATATGCGGTGAATCCGCTGACGGATGCCTCGCAAGGATGGATCCGACTGGTGCGGGATAACAACCAGGTCCGGAGCCGGACGTTCGCGTTCACGCCGCTAGGTGGTGGAGTGACCGTCACGCGTACGGTCAGTGTCACGGGTGGAACGATTGCTCCGATCGATCATGTGATCATGGACAATCTTTTGCATCCGACGTTCGTGACGATCGGCGAGATCAACACGCGCTTTGAGGGATTCGGAGCAGCCTGGTGGGCAGCTACCGCGGCTCACAATCCGGCCACTTCGAACGCAACTGCAATCAACCCGAGCCCCTAGTGTCTTGGGCATGAGCAACTGAAGCGAAAAGGGGAGGCGCCGTGCGCCTCCCCTTTTTTTGTCAAGATTTCGAAGCCGCTCTACTTGAACTGGAACGAATAGAGTTTGGCGTTCTTGAAGTGGAGGCGCAGCTTGATGGGCCTGTCCTTCAGTTCGCTCAGATCTGACTTGCCATTCCAGGAAGCGACTTGAGCCGTCCCGGCAGAGGTGATGGGATCGGCCTCGTCGAAACCATAGCCGGCAATCGGATGGTGGTCGGCCCCAACAATCTCCGCTCGGACCTCGCAGGGACCTGCTCCCCACTGCCGTAGCGCCGAGCGAAGGTTCAGGTAGAGCCGGTCTCCGCTGAAGGTAAAGGAACGGGTCACCATCTCGCTGAAGGCGATACGCTGCCGCTTGTCCCCCTGTACCCCATCCAGGGAAACGAATCCGTCCGGCTCCGTCACGGCCAGGCCTACCGACGCCGACTCTGGGAATAGACGACCTTCGGAGGACAGGAGACGTGCGACGTATTCTTGAAGTTTCAGATCAGAGGTCATCCACGCTAAGATGTTGCAGTTGTTAGCGTGGCCGTTACTGGAAACTAGGAGACGGATACATGGAGAGTACAGCTCGAGACGAGAGTCGGTTTTTGAAGGCGTGCCGGATGGAGCCAGTCGACTGCACTCCTGTCTGGTTCATGCGCCAGGCAGGACGCTACTTGCCTGAGTACAGAGAGCTGCGGAAGTCGCACACTCTTCTGGATCTGTGCCGGAATCCTGATCTGGCTGCTGAGGTCACCCTTCAACCGATCCGACGCTTCGACCTCGATGCTGCCATTATCTTCGCCGACATCTTGCTCCCTTTGGAAGGAATGGGTGTGGCCTTTGAGTTTGCCAAGGGGGAGGGCCCGGTCATCCACCGGCCCCTGCGCTCTCCGGGTGACGTCAAGACCTTGCGTCTCATGGAACCGGCTGAAGAGCTCTCTTTTGTCCTGGACGCGATCCGTGTGGTGCGGCGAGAGCTGTCTTCCTCCATCGCTTTGATCGGATTTGCAGGAGCCCCGTTTACTCTGGCCAGCTACATGATTGAGGGTGGGCGTTCCCGAGCTTTTCAGGAGGCCAAGCTCTTCATGTACTCAGAGCCTGGTGCCTGGCATGAACTGATGGTCAAGCTGGCCACGATAACAGTGGCTTACCTTGCCGCCCAGATCGAGGCTGGCGCTCAGGCGGTCCAGCTCTTCGACAGTTGGGTGGGATGCCTCGGTCCTGAAGACTACGAGCAGTACGTGCTCCCCTACTCCCAGAGTATCTTTGAGCGTCTCGATCGCTATGAAGTACCGCTGATTCATTTTGGGACCGGGACTGCCACCCTTCTCGATCTCATGAAGAAAGCCGGCGGGACCGTGATAGGACTCGACTTTCGGGTTCGCCTGGGCGAGGCCTGGCAGAATCTGGGTCGAGATGTGGCCATACAAGGGAATCTGGATCCGATCGCCATGTTGGGACCGCAGGACCTGCTGAGAGGTAAGGTTCTAGACGTATTGAGTGAGGCGGCATCGCAGCGGGGGCATATCTTCAATTTGGGCCACGGAATTCTTCCTCAGACCCCCATCGAGAACGTCTCGGCGGTAGTCAACTGGGTGCACCAGGAGAGCCGCAGAGTGGACGACGTACAAGACGAGTTATAAACCGTTGGTTTAGAGGCCTATCCGCGGCCAATTAAACTATTTGCTGAACTTTTCCATCAAGATTAGGAGTGGATAACCGCCGTGCCCAACCAACTCTGGAGATTGCTGTTTACGCTCGTGGTGCTCATGGTGGTCTTTCCTGGAGGCGAAACTTCCCAGGCGAGGCCTGCCGAGGAGCATTGTTCCTCGATCGCTCGAGAACTGAAGCTGCCAGCCAAGTTGAAGACTCGCGGCAAACCCTATCGGGCCCGCTGGGGGAAGGTGGATGAGGTGATCACCAATCTGCGGAGGAAGGTTGAGGGAACATCCTGTTCTTTGACTCTCAATCAGCTTTTTCGGCCCACCAAGAAGGAGTTGCTGTTTCCGCTAACCAATAATTTACTGCGGACAACCCCGGATGCGTCCCTCGAAGGTGTCGAGGTGTTCAACCAACGTGGAGAGCGGCTCGGCCAGTACGCTAATAGGGTGATGTATCAACGTAGCGGTGGGCTTTATAGCAAAAGCGGATACACGTTGTACTACTTCCAGTACAAAGACTCGCAAGGGAAGTTGCAATCGGCTGGGAATCAGCTCCTCCTCGACTCCTACCTGGTGAGATGGGAAGACATCAAGGACAAGGTTTTCATCGCGGCCGAATCGGAAGCCGAATTGGCCACGGATTCGGTGAATTAGGAGGTCAATCGTGCGAAGAAGCAGAATGGAAAAGTCAATTTTGCAGTTTCTTTGTGGTCTCGTTCCCCTATCTGCAGGTATGTTGATTCTACTTCTGCCCAGTGTTTCAGCCGAGTCCGACAGTCACCAGATCGCCTACGACTCCGGCTTTGCGGACGGTGTAGAATCAGGACAACAGGATCGGTCCGCCGGTCTCTATTTCGATTTCGCTAACAAGAAACAGTTTCAGCAGGCAGATCATGGGCTCGATCCGTCCAAACACGATCTCCAGGTTTGTCGGCTTTCGTATCGTCACGGCTTCGAGGATGGGTATGAGAAGGGCTACGATCTGGACTCCGGCGATGAGGTGGAGGCGGTAGCGTCGTCACCCCAGCCAGACAAGTCTCAGGGTCCTCTAGCAGCGGCTCGATCAGGTCTTCCAGGAGGGGAACTTCGAGTTGCTGAAGGCACCGAATTCCGAATCAAGGTACTCGGGACACTGAGTACTCGCAGCAGCAAGGTGGGGGACCGTTTCGATGCTGAGGTAGTCGAAGACATTCTCTCTGGACAGAATACCGCGATTCCCGAGGGCACTGAAGTGCGAGGCTCGGTGACCCACGTGAAGCGGGCCGGTCGGATTGCTGGTCGAGCTCAAATGACCATCGCTTTGGAGGCGCTTCTGTTCGAGGACGGCTCTACTCTACCGATCGACGCTCGTCTGGTGTCCATCGAAGAGCACAACGTCGGAAAGATCAAGGACGATGGAAGCACGGTAGAAGCCGGAGGGTCCAAGAAAGAGGACCTGAAGAACGTCGGCACCGCGGCCGCAATCGGGACGATAATCGGGATCCTGGGAGGCGGGAGAAGGGGGGGCAAGGTCGGAGCCGGTACCGGGGCAGCGGGAGGTCTCGCTGGAGTCCTCATCACTCGCGGCCGCGATGTGCTCATCCTCTCCGAGACCGAAATGGTAGTCCGACTCAAGCGTCCGCTTGTGGTTAGGGAGTAGTGAGCAGTAGGAGAGTGAAAGAGTCAGAGCGTGAAGGAGTTTTTAAGGAGCGATCACTTTCTCAGCTAAATTCCACTGAGGACTACCGTGACCAAGAGCTGGCCCGCCCGTAAACAGCAGATGTCATTTGTCTCACATTGAGCAGGGTTCACTGCTCACTGCTCACTGCTCACTGCTCACTGCTCACTGCTTCAAGAAGGCGTATAATGCCTCCTGCCTGGGAGATTATCTGGGGAATCTGATGGGACTGGAGGGAGAAATGGGCAAGATGAAGAAGAGAAGGCGGAGAAGCGGGAGCGAGATTGAAAAGGTTCGGGACCATTTTCTGGGGGCCGTCCTTGGGGAAGGGAAGATTTCGCTTACGGAACTGGTCGCCAAGTATGGTTCTGAGATCAACGTGCGGAACACCGCAAGTGATAAAAATCTGGTCAAGCGGCAGCTTGATCAACTGTCCCGCGAGGGCGCGCTCGAATTACGGCGCGACGGACGCGATCTGGTGGCTCGGGCATCGGAAGACCGTCAGCCCACCGTGGAGGCCACACCCGCAGCCGAGACCCACCACACACCAGACGATCTGGACGTTATCAGGGCCTATGCCCGCCAGTTGGAAGAGTTTTCGCGGACGCTTCAGGATCAGGTAAGCACGCTGGTTCGGATGGTTGAAAAAGCAGCCCGATAGCACTCTGACTCGGACCAGCCTGGCCCCATGACCAATTCGGCTATCGATCCGACACCCAGGAGCCTGCTGATAGAGATCTACTCCGCGCTCGATCGTGCCTATCGCTCCTCTCAGGACTGGCCGGACGGGAACTGGCCGGCTAGCCGAAGGTTTGACCCTCGCCAATTCGAGGTGTCGACGGGGGCCGTTCTAACTCAGAATACAAGCTGGACGAATGTAGAGAAGGCTTTGGACGGGCTGGTCGGCGCCTCTCTGACGAGCGCCGAGGCAATCGCCACTTGTTCCCCGGGAGACTTGGAGGAAGCCATCCGGCCTTCTGGTTTCTACCGTCAGAAGAGTGTTCGACTCAAGCGGCTAGCTCGCCAGATCATTGATTTCCCGGGAGATTTTTATGCCGAAGTGAGCCGCGAACAGCTGCTTTCGCTTTCAGGAATCGGACCCGAAACGGCGGATTCGATCTTACTCTTCGCCTGTAGTCGTCCCCACTTCGTGGTTGACGCCTATACCCGGAGAATCTGCAACCGCTATGGTCTTCTTGCCGAGGGTTTAAGTTACGAGGAGGTAAAGGCCTTCTTCGAACGACATCTTCCGAAGAACGTGACAAGGTACAGAAGATTCCATGCTTTTCTGGTCGAACATGCGAAGGGAGTCTGTCAAAAGCGTCCCAGGTGTTCCTTCTGTGTCCTGAAGCCGAACTGTGAGCAAGCGGACTCAATCGGGGAGCACTAAGTTTTGGCAACGTAGGTGCTGAGAAATGACTCCAGTGATCGGTAGTAGGCTGCAATCGTCTGTGGCTGCCGCCAGCCATGGCCCTCACCTGGGTACCGTTCGTAAAGCAAAGGGACCCCTCTGCTTGAAAGAGACTCTGCGATCTGATCTGACTGACTGGGCGGAACCACCTGATCTTCCTCGCCCTGGAACAAGGCCAGCGGATCCTGGATCCGGTCGGCAGCTGAGACCGGGGACCGCTCCCGATAGCGGTCGGTATTCTCTGGCAGTGTGCCCACCAGGGACTCAAGGTAGTGCGCCTCGAATTTGTGGGTCTGTTGAGTTAGTGCCAGAAGGTCAGAAACGCCGTAGAGACAGATTCCCGCTTTGAAAAAGCCCGGATAGCGAATCAGACAGAGCAGTACCGTGTATCCTCCGGCACTTCCACCCATGACAACCAGCCGGCTAGGGTCTGCCAGATGGCTCTCGATCAGATAGTCGGCAGCAAAGCGGGCGTCTTCCACATCGGTGATTCCCCACTGACATTTCAGGGCTTCTGCGTACGATCTTCCGTAGCCTGAGCTTCCCCGGTAGTTCAGTTCGAGCACGGCGTATCCTCGGCTTGTCAGAAACTGGGTGTCGTAGCTGAACTCGGCAAGAAACTGAGATGTTGGTCCGCCGTGGATTTTGATTATCGTAGGAGGAAAGCCAGAATCGTGAAAGTCGAGGTTTGCCGGAGCATAGTAGAGCCCGTGGCAGTCGTCCGGATCCGGCGAAGAGCCGTTCCCGGTTCCGGAATCGACATGCAATTGTGTCGGGGAAATTGCCCAGGTGAGAGGTCTGGGAGTCCTCAAATAGCCGCTGTCATAGCTCCTGGGAGCACTCGCCTTGACGACCACAACCTTCCCCTCATCGGGAGATACGCGAATCACACTCTCAGGTTGAGTCGAGGAAGACGCGATCAGGGCGATCTGGTCCCCGTCAGGTGAGATAGCAACCTGTCGCAACGCCGTGTACTGCTCGAGCTCACCCCTGATGGTTGTGAGTTTCCGATCCCTGAGATCGAAACGCTCCAGCGAAGCGAAACCGTCTTTATGGCAGATGAGGTAGAGTGACTTTGAGTCGGGTGTCCACACATAGGTTCGAAGACCTTGAACCCAGGCGGGTATCCCGTATTCGGCTTTCCTCTGGATGGCAGGCTCGCTATTTTCTGAGTTCAGGTCGAAAAAACAGAGGTTGGACCAACCCGTCTGGTTGGAGATATAGCTGAGATAGCGGCCGTCCGGAGAGAAAGCGGGTTGAAAGATGGCCGTTTTTCCAGAAGGACTTCCGGCAATTGCAGCAGCGATCTCGAGGGTTGGCTGAGCTCCCTCGAGGGACAAGTCCGCCAAGTATAGAGCCGTACCATCCCAGGGCATGTTGGGATGGTTCCAACAAATCCAAGCGATTCGAGTCCCGCTCGGATGCCAGGTGGGCTGCATGTAGAAGTCACAGCCGGTGGCCACTTTTTGGGGCCAGTACTTGCCTTCGGTATCCACCAGCGCGATGAGATCTTCTCCATCGGCGGCGTGGACAAAGATTACCTGGTTACCATCAGGAGAGACAGCGGGACTGGAGGGCTGTCCCCACGCCGGGGTGAGGGCTATCGGGTCCCCCTTCTGGAGATCGCAACGATAGAGGCGACCCCCCGCGGCGTAGAAAACGAAGCCGCCGGAAAGGGTAAAGTCGCCTCCCCCATAGCCCACTCTCGCCCGAACTTCCGGCTCGACGACGAGATCCTTTGGACCCTCCTGGGACGACGACTGCCAGGCGAGAGCTCCCTTCCCGGATCGGCCTTCCCACCATACGAGCGAGTTGTCTCTGCTGTCCCAGAAGACGTTGCTAAAGCGCAGTGCGTCGGCACCTTGCTCAGGGGTAAGTGGGCTTTTCCAGTGCCCAAAGGGTGCTCTCTGGGGTCCTAGTCTCATCGATTCACAAGCCAGCCCGTTTTGGGTACGAAAGCAGTCGGGAACTCTTGAAAAGGCCGAGTATATCGTGTTTGATAAGGGCGATGAAAATTCATGAGTTCCAGAGCAAGGAGATCCTGAGGCGCTTCGGCGTTCCGGTTCCTACCGGACAGGTCACACAGAGCGCCGAAGAGGCCTATGAAATTGCCAGGCGCCTCGGGGGCGTTGTTGCGGTCAAGGCTCAGATTCATGCCGGTGGACGCGGCAAGGGCGGAGGCATCAAGATCGCCCGTTCACCCGAGGAGGCAGAGGATCATGCGCGTCGGATACTCGGCAGCCGCCTGGTCACTCCGCAGACCGGACCGTCGGGCAGCCTGGTCCGGCAGATCCTGGTTGAAGAAGGGCTGAACCTGGCCCGCGAATTCTATCTGGGCATCATTCTCGATCGGGCTGAGAACAAGCCCGTAGTGATGGTCAGCACCGAAGGGGGTGTCGAGATCGAAGAGGTGGCGAGCAGGACTCCCGAGTTGATATTGAAGGAGCACGTCGACCCGGCAGTAGGTCTCCAACCCTTCCAAGGCCGAAATCTCTCCTACGGATTGGGTTTGGAATCAGCCGTGACACGCAAGATGGGCAAGGTCATGGCGGCCTTGTATGACGCGTTTCTGCAGACGGATGCGTCCCTGGTTGAGATCAACCCTCTGGTTTTGACCGAGGAGGGGAACCTTTATGCGCTCGATGCCAAGATGAACTTCGACGACAACGCCCTCTATCGCCACCCTGAGCTTCAGGCTTATCGCGACTTTCAGGAAGAGGAGCCACTGGAGATCCAGGCCTCGCGCTCGAATCTCAACTACATCAAGCTGGACGGAAACGTGGGATGTATGGTCAACGGAGCTGGTCTGGCCATGGCCACCATGGACATCATCAAACTATCGGGAGGCAGCCCCGCCAACTTTCTCGACGTGGGTGGGAGCGCCAGCGTGGAGCAGGTCCGGAACGCCTTCAAGATCCTGGTTTCGGACGAGAACGTCAAAGCGGTGCTAATCAATATTTTTGGAGGTATCATGCGCTGCGACATCGTGGCGGAGGGCGTGGTTCAGGCTGCCAAGGATCTGGGAGTCTCAATCCCGGTCGTAGTGCGCTTAGAAGGCACGAATGTAGAGCAGGGAAGAGAGATTCTCCAGAATTCGGATCTTGAGTTTGAGGTTGCACTGGGAATGGCGGATGCCGCGGAGAAGGTGTGTAGGTCGGCGTTGGCATGAAACTTGAACAATCAGTCGAACGTCTGAACGTTGCTAGGGAAAGTATCTATTGACGTAAGAGCAAAACACAGCCGCGCACGGGGCCGAATGTCAGCAACATCAAACCCAGTTCCGAGGAGTAAGTGGGACTGAGGTTTTCACCTCAATCATTCGGCGTGGCAGGTGGCAAGTACTTAAATATTCCGCCGTACCAGTTGGCCGAGCGGGACTGAATTCTTCGACCGGAGCGGTCCAGCTGCGGCTAGCGAAAGGGACAAGATGGCGATCTGGGTAAACGCTGAAACCAGGGTTTTGGTTCAAGGCATTACGGGTAGGGAAGGAAGTTTCCATGCGGCTCAGTGCCGGGCGTATGGCACGCAGATCGTTGCCGGTGTCACCCCCGGAAAGGGTGGAACGACGCACGAGGGTATTCCTGTCTACGATGGGGTAGCTCAAGCGGTAGCCCAGGAGGGTGCGAATGCCTCTATGATCTTCGTGCCTCCACCCTTCGCGGCGGATGCCGTCATGGAAGCAGTCGATGCCGGGATAGAGCTGGTCGTCTGCATCACGGAGGGCATACCGATCCTCGATATGCTCAAGGTCAACCAGTTCATGAGTGGGGGGAAAAGCCGGCTGATCGGGCCAAATTGCCCCGGAATCATTTCGCCAGGTAGTTGCAAGATCGGGATCATGCCCGCCCCCATCCATTTGCCCGGATCCGTCGGCTGCATTTCGCGAAGCGGTACCCTGACCTATGAGGCCGTAGGCCAGCTTACCTCTCGCGGGATTGGCCAGAGCACCTGTATCGGTATCGGCGGAGACCCCATTGTGGGAACCGGTTTCGTCGACGCATTGGCTGCCTTCAACCAGGATGCTGACACCGAGGCGGTGGTGATTATCGGCGAGATCGGAGGCTCAGCCGAGGAAGAGGCTGCCGAATATATAAAGCAACATTTTCAGAAGCCTGTGGTCGGTTTCATTGCCGGACAGACGGCGCCCCCAGGTCGCCGCATGGGACACGCCGGCGCGATCATTTCTCAGGGAACTGGGACGGCGGCTGAAAAGATGGAAAAGATGACAGAGTGCGGCATTCACGTGCTGAGCAGTCCTGCCGAGATCGGAGCCGCCGTGGAAGCGGTTTTGACGTAAGAAACAGGACGTGTGCGCGCGAGCGAATAGCAGATAGGAGATTCAAATGGAGCAAGTGACCCTGGGAATTGTCAAACCAGATGCAGTAGGCAAGCAACACCTCGGAAGTATCATACAGAAGGCCGAGACAGGGGGCCTGACGGTCGTGGCCCTGAGAATGTTCCATATGAGCCGGCCGCAAGCAGAGGGTTTCTACTACGTCCACCGCTATAAGCCCTTCTTCGGGAGTTTGACCGACTTCATGTCGGAGGGCCCAAGTGTTATCATGGCGATGCGTGGGGAGAATGCTATCGTGCGGTGGCGGGAAATCATGGGCGCTACCAATCCCGCCCAGGCAGAGGAGGGTACCCTCCGGAAACTCTTCGGAGAGAGTATCGAGAGAAATGCGGTTCACGGAAGCGACAGCCCCGAATCCGCGAGCTTTGAAATCGGCTATGTTTTCGCTGCCCTGGAGCTAAGCTGAAACTTCATTGGGTAGGAGATCATCCAAGAGTCGCCAATGACAGAGTCGTGACTGCGAAGGAGCGGTCCCGGCATACGGATTCCGGAAACAACCGACCAAACAGACGGTGGCCAATTGCATCCCCTTTTGTGGCATGTCCCGATCGGTGATCGGGACTGCTTCTTTGCAGTCACGGCTCTGTCATTGGCGGTAGCGACAATCGCGGCAGACGTAACCGAAGTTTCGTTCTCGGATGGGGCCAGGGCTTCCTGGGGGTGGGACTGATCTGAACCAATCAAGTAGTTCCGCTCGCAACCAGCGTTATGCTCAATCTCACTCTGACGCTGCATTTCTGGATCATCAACCTTTTTCGTAGATAGTCAGTGCTTCCATGGGGTCAAGAACGGGTTACCTTCAAACGCTTCATGGAGTACTGCCTCTACGATCCCCTCTGTGGCTACTACACGACCAAGGCCAAGGTCTTCGGTCCAGAGGGTGACTTTTACACATCGCCGTACACCCATCCGCTGTTCGCCGAAGTGCTGGGAGATGCTCTTGGCAGCTATCTGGCTGCCGTGGGCGGAGAAGCAGAGCTTCACCTGGTGGAGCTGGGTTCGGGGGAGGGAAAACTGGGTGGGGATGTTCTGGGTCGTCTCGAGAATCATCATCCAGAGATCTTTGCGCGGCTCACGTATCTGCCAGTGGAAGTAGGACGTTCTCCGCTTCCACAGGAGTTCCGAGGGGTCGTGTTTTCCAATGAATTTTTCGACGCGCTCCCGGTGCACCGCGTGCGCGTGAGGGGTGGCGAGCTCCGGGAAGTCTATGTCCGCTTCGAATCTGAGCTTGAGGAGGTGGAGGGAGAGCTATCCGACCCACGGATCCTCGAATACATGCGATCAGGTTTTGCCGAGTGGCGTGAGGGCTATGATTACGAGGTCAATCTGAACATGATGGAGACCATTGAGGACCTCGATCGGCAATTCGAGAGCGGGTTTGTAGTGACAATTGACTACGGATATCAATGGAAAGACTACGCTGCTTCGGAGAGGCCGGAGGGGACTCTGATGTGCTATCACCGTCACACTGCCCACCCGGACCCCTATATTAATATCGGACAGCAAGACATCACGGCCCATGTCAACTTCGAGGTTCTGGGAAAGACGGGTGAGAGGCTGGGCTGGCGCGGCTCCGACTTGAAGAGCCAGCGTCAGTTTCTCCGAGAGTGGGGGCTGGAGGCGAGATTGATGGAGAAGGAGAATCGTGAGGTCTTGAAGGCAGCCCAGCTGGAAGAGCTCCTGGGCCTCAAGAGGCTGCTTCTCCCCGGTGGCGTCTCTGACACCATGAAGGTGCTGGTGCAATCGGTGCGTACGGACTCAGGCCGCCCTCGATTCTGATAAACTGGGCGTCTATCGGAGCGGATGTGAGGTTGCGGCGGCATCCAAGCCGGTATCTTCAAAAGTTGGTTCTTTTTGGAGCCGCTCGAAATGGTGGGCGATACTGGATTCGAACCAGTGACCTCCGCCGTGTGAGGACGGCGCTCTAACCAGCTGAGCTAATCGCCCAAAAAGAGCACCAATTGTAGAGAAGCCAAAGAGCTCGTGTCAATGAAGGAACATCTGGATCTTATCGTTGTGGGCGCTGGGCCTTCGGGCCTGGCCTGTGCGATCGAAGCGAAGAAAAGAAAGCTCAAATTCTGGGTCCTCGAAAAGGGCTGTGTGGTTCACTCGATCTATCGCTATCCCACCAACATGACCTTTTTCACCACGGCTGATTTGCTCGAGGTCGGTGACATTCCCATGATCGTATCCGCGGAAAAGCCGAGCCGTCTGGACGGGCTCAAGTACTACCGGCGAGTGGTGGAGCACTATGATCTCCCAATCAGGGACTACGAACCGGTGCTTTCGGTGACAGGAAGGAACGGCGATTTTCGAGTGCTCAGCAGAGACCGGCTGGAGCAGGAGCGCGAGTATTCCTGCAGCAAGGTAGTTGTAGCCACAGGGTATTACGACAATCCGAATTTTCTGGATGTCCCAGGGGAGGACCTGGACAAGGTGAGCCACTACTATTCCGAGGCGCATCCCTATTTCGGCAAGAAGGTTGCCGTCGTCGGTGGGAACAATTCCGCTGCCGAGTCGGCCCTCGAGCTCTTCCGAAGCGGAGCCGAGGTAACCGTGATCCATCGTGGTGAGGCGATGGGCAAGGCAATCAAGTATTGGGTGCTTCCCGATATCAACAATCGGATCCAGAGGGGAGAGATTCAGGCTCTCTTTTCGAGTCGCATCGTGGAGATCCGACCACGGGACATCGAAGTGGACACTCCGGAAGGCATCAAGACGATTGAGAATGATTTCGTCTTGGCAATGACCGGATATCATCCGGATTCGGACTTCCTGCAAAAGATGGGGATTCAGACCGATCCGGAGAACTTCATTCCCCAGCACGATCCCGAGACCCTGGAGACGAACGTAAAGGGTATCTACCTGGCCGGATCGATTGTTGCGGGAAAGATGACCAATCGCATCTTCATCGAGAACGGCCGTTTCCACGGATCGCAGATCTTTCAGCATTGGAATCTCTAGGAATCAGTGCGAAGGCCGGCCCCATGTTTCGAGTCGCAATCGTAGGAAGACCGAATGTAGGCAAGTCAACCTTGTTCAATCGGTTGACTCGAACCCGTAAGGCGTTGGTTGGCAGTAGACCTGGCCTTACTCGAGATCGTCTCTCCGAGATAGCCACCTGGGACGAGAAGCAGTTCGAGGTGATTGATACGGGAGGAATCATCCCGGATGAGAAGCAGGAGATTCCAGAGAAAGTCCTGCAGCAGGCGGAAATCGCGATTGAAGAAGCGAACCTCATCCTTCTCGTAGTCGATGCCCGCCAGGGTATGACTCCTCTGGACCAGGAGCTGAGCACTCTTCTACGAACTCGGGGAAGAGATCCTCTACTGGTGGTCAACAAGGTCGATGTCCCCCGTCTTGAAGGGGATGCTCTCCAGTTTCATGCTTTGGGTCTGGAGCATCTCTATCTGATTTCCGCCGATCACAATCTGGGGTTGGGGCCTCTCTTGGATGAGATTCTGCCGCAGGTGCCCGCGTCCCAGGAAAACCCTGAAGACAAGGCGATTCGGGTTGCCATTATCGGTCGTCCGAACGTCGGAAAGTCGTCGCTTCTGAATCGCATTACCGGCCAGGAACGGGTCATCGTGACCGCCACGCCGGGTACCACCAGGGATGCCATCGACACAGATGTGACGATTGAAGGTTGTCCCTATCGCTTGATCGACACGGCTGGAATCAGACGCAAGGGCAAGACCGTCGAGATGGAGGAGAAACTGAGTGTGATCATGGCCCGCAAGGCCCTGGAGCGCTCGGATGTTGTGATGCTGGTGGTGGAGGCGTCAGAAGGGCCTCAGAAGCTGGATGCCACCATCGGAGGCTACGCCGAGGAGGCCGGCGTTTCCATCATCGTGGTGGCAAACAAGTGTGACCTTGTTCCCTCGGATACGGCCACCAGATCCGCAATGGAGCGGGCCTTCAGGGCACGATTTCGCTATCTGGCCTATGCGCCGATGGTCTTCGTGTCGGCCAAGACCAATAAGAGGATCCCGGAGATATTTCAGCTGGTCCAGAAGGCCCACGAGGGCAGGATGGTCCGAGTCCCTACGTCAGAGTTGAATCAGTACCTGGAGCGGGAGGTCCGATCTGAACTGCTGCCGGAAGGAAGCTCCAGGCGACATCCTCTCAAGTACGCTTGCCAGGTTTCGGTGGCACCTCCTACCTTTGTCCTCTTTACCCGTACTCGCAAGCTTCATTTTTCAGCCCTTCGGTTCTTGAAGAACCGCCTGCGCCGGGCCTACGGTTTCTACGCAACCCCGATTAGAATTCTCCTGCGTGAGCCAGGGAAGCGCCGAGGATCAGTGTCGTAGAACGCCGATATTTCGAGAATTCAAAATCCAAGATACAAGATACAAACAAGCTCCAAATCACAAGCACCAAGTTCCAAGCGAGCGACTATCATCCCTAACCACTGGGGATCCAACAGAGCCGCGAACGACTTGACCGGTTAGCACTATGAGCCCAAGTTCCGAGGAGAGAGCCGGACAACAGCAAGATCTTCGCTAACCCCGAAAGGTTTCTTTCTCGAATGATCTGGCATGCAGTCGGGAAGCACTTAGCCGTGGCGAAACTCGTTTTCCAGATCCCGGCGAAGCTGGGCTACGGCGCTGTCGGCGGGTAGTTTTACATCGGCATAAGTCAGGAACTGATCCTTGGATACTGGGTGGACAACCGTCGCTTCTGAGGCCAGTCCTATCGGAAGAAATTCGGCTGATAGACTCTCGGGGGCTGGCACCAGCTTGCCGAAGACGGTATAACCGCCCTCCCCATCCAATACCTCGCCCGCCTTCAGATCGCGTTTGGCGCAGGCTGCCACGTCTGCCAGAAAGGTCTTGGGAGAGCCGGTGGGCTCTTGGCGCAATCCAGCCGAAGCAACGCTTATTCCCAGTTCCAGGCCGATCAGGTGGTGGGGACGATAGAGAGACGCATATTGGCCGGTTTGGTCCCGAAGCAGGCCATACTGTCCAAAGCAGGCTTTTACATAATCGTTGGGAGCTTTGAAGGTCACATAGACTCCCCATCTCAGATCCTGTCCCAGGGAGGATCCGTCGCGATTGGTAGAAGCCACCACCTCGACCGTGCCGCTGTGGGTCAGGATACCCCCGTCGGATTCGGGTTTCAGGACATCGGCCAGGCGGTCCACCGAAACGGGTGGGAAGCGCAACCCGCCTGTTTGAGGTTTCAGTCCGGTGCCGTTGGCGACGGCGGCCATCTCGATTGCCGACTTGGTTCCATCCAAAAAGGAATTGTACATCTTGGCGTTGAAGCCCCCGCTTCTCACCTGCTCCGGGGTGAAGCCGTAGTTTTGGAAGACGGTATCTGGAGTCGAATAGGGGTATCGATCCAGGTGCTTGGTCCCCTTGCCTGCGGCAGCTACCTCGAATCCGCAGGTGCGGGCCCAGTCAACCAGCTCGCAGATCAGGGCCGGCTGATCTCCGTAGGCCATGCTGTAAACCACCCCCGCTTGCTTGGCCCGCTTGCTCAAGATCGGTCCAACCAAGACGTCGGCTTCGACTGTAACGAGCACCACATGTCGTCCCGAATCGATCGCACACAATGCATGTTTTGTGGCCGCTCCAGGACTTCCGGTAGATTCGACGACCACATCGACTTCGGCCCGAATGAGCTCCTCGGACGACTCGGTAAGGGCGACCCTGCCGCTGGAGGCGAGGTCATTGATCTCTTGGCTGGTCTGGGCCGGCTGAATCTGCTCTGCGGGCCAGCCGACTCGGAGCAAGGCGTTGCGGGCATGTTCGAAGTGCAGGTCCGCTACTCCCACCAGCTGGATGCCCTCGGTGAAACGAGCCTGTGCCAGGTACATCGAGCCAAATTTTCCCGCTCCGATCAATGCCACCCGTAGCGGGTTCCCAGTCTCGGCACGCTGCTTCAGCTCTGCACTCAGATTCACGGTGTCCTCTTTGGCAAATCGGCAGTTCTAAAAGGCACAGCCGCCTAGAAGCCGACGAGGGCATACTAGCACGAGGATAGAACTCGACTTGTCGATTCTCTACCTTTTGCGGACAGATTCGAATATTCTCTTGGCCGGAGGCGAACGCGTGAGGGACAAGTCAATCATTCGATGGGGAATTATCGGTGCTGGAGATATCGCTGAACGGGTAACTGCTCCTGCGATGGCGTCCGCAGCCCACAGTGAGTTGGTTGCTGTGATGCGCCGCGATCGAACCGCTGCAGAAGAATTCGCGGGGCGCCATGGAGCATCTCGTGCTTACGATCGGGTCGAGGGACTGCTCGGAGACCCCGAAATAGACGCCGTCTATGTTGCCACTCCGGTGGAGCGGCACTGCCCGGATGTGCTGGCAGCTGCAACCAGTGGGAAGCACATACTGTGCGAGAAGCCCCTCGCGCTTAGTGTCCTCGAGGGTGAAAGGATGCGGGTGGCTTGCGAGCTGGCAGATGTCTTGTTCATGACCTGCTACTACCAGCGTTTCAACGCGCGCCATCGCCGAATCAAGGAGCTCCTGGCGGCCGGAGAGATCGGGCAGGTAACCTCGGTCCGGATGAATTTTTCGGGTCGCTCGCCCCAGTGCCCCGGTGCCTGGCGGCAGGACCGCTCCAAGTCGGGAGGCGGGGTCTACATCGATAACGGGAGCCATTGCATTGACCTGTTGCGGTTCTTCTTCGGCGAGATCACAGCGGTCACGGCATTTGTGGACACCCTGGTGGAAAGCTATTCTGTGGAGGATACGGTGTCTTCGATATTGAGACTCTCCAATGGTGCGCAGGCGGTTGTCACCTGTCACTGGAGCACCGGGGATCCGGATGACGACCGCAACGCGATCATGGAGATTCTGGGTACCGAGGGGGCTATTCTGTCCTCACCCCAGCATGAGAAGTTTTCTCGAGGACGCCTGGTCGTTGCGACGGGATCGGGGGAGCAAACCTACAGTTTCGAGGAAAGCACCCACGTAAACATGCTCGAGGAGTTTGCTGCTACGGTGGCCGAAGGCCGACTTCCGGCCGTCGGCATAGAGGACGGCATTGCGGCTCAGCGAGTGGTAGAGGCGGTCTATGAGAGCTCGCGCAGCGGGAGGGTCGTACGGCTTCAGTAGGAAATCAGGGTGGAAATCTGATCCCCGCGAACCTCGTCGGGGATGCTTGAGAACCCAATACACGCTTTGAGGTGAAACGCATATGTTGCTGACTCCGGACTGGCTTGCTGAATTTCAATCACGTGTGGGGAGTGCTGTCTTTGCCCAGGCGAGAAGCTCGTTGGCAAAGGAAGCCGAGGGTTTCCGTGCTTTTCTTCCCGACCTCCCGGAGAGGCAGGCGGGTTACTATCACGAATTCTTCTGTCCCGATCACGCCGTCGAACTAATCTTCGATCCGCGCGAGCCTTCACACCACGTTTGTCCTCAGGACGGCGCTGTTTTCTCAGGAGAGCCCTTCGATAGCGCCTGGCGCTGGTCGGTCAATGACAGGTTGAGTGATGCTGCCTTGAGATTGGCAGTCCACTCGATTCTCCCTGCCGGGGATGATCCAGGGGCGCCGGAGAAGGCTTCCGGCGACCGCGGAATCGTTCGGCATATCCTGGAAGGCTATGCAGACCGTTACCGGACTATGCCGCCTGCATTCGAGGAGCATGGTCACCATCCGGGAGTCGTGACCTGGTCAGGACTCGATGAGTCGGTCTGGATTATTCGTTTGGCCTGGGCGCATTCGATCGTTGAGGATTCGCTTTCGGCCGAACTCAATCAGCACATTCGGGAGGATCTGTTAAGGCCGGCCTCGGATCATCTTTTCCGTGTTCTGTACCCGGGAATCCACAATGCGACGAACTGGAACAATGCCGCCATCATCACGCTGTCGTTGGCGCTGGAGGATGCTGAGCGACTCCAGCAGGTGCTGCAGGGTCCCAACGGCCTGTATGCGCAACTGAGAGAGGGTGTGGGATCGGACGGATTCTGGTGGGAGGGGTCGCTCAGTTACCACTACTACACCCTTGCCGCCCTGGTCTGGACGGTGCGTGCTCTGCGCTCGAGTGGCCACAGTTTCGAAGACGACGGGACCTTGCCCAACATGTTTCGAGCCCCGATTTATCAGGCTTTTCCGGATCTGACTCTTCCCGCGATCAACGATTGCTGGAGCTTCATAAAACTGACCGGGAGGGTCGGGCACGGCATCCCTTCGTCACCTGAGTTCTACGAAACCGCCTGGGCCTGGTACGGCGAGCCGGAGTTTGCTTGGGTCCTGAACCAGAACGTCCCTCTGCAGGAACGCACTGGGCTGGAGGTGCTGCTTGATGGAGTCGAGGAGATATCAGAAGCGGCCGAGCCGGTTTTTGAAGGGTCTCATATGGTTGACTCGGGAGTGGCGATTTTCCGCAGCAGCGGACCGCGAGAGCAGCAGAGCTATCTTCTCCTGAAGGCCGGCCCCGATGGAGGTGTCCATGGCCATCCCGATCAACTGGGCATTCAGCTCTTCGTCCAAGGGGAACGTCTCACCTCCGATCTGGGGACTCCCGGCTATGGCATCGACCTCAACGAGTCCTGGTATCGCCAGACCGCGAGCCACAGCACCGTGACCCTCGATGGCCGCTCTCAGCCTCCGGGAGTGGGCCAGGTCCGCACTTTTTGGACGGGTCCTGAATTTGGAGTCGTAGATGGGACCGTAACCTGGGACGAGGGCGACTACGCCGGAGTCCGCTTGCGCCGCGTCCTCTTGTGGCGAGAGCCCTACTTTGTCGATGTCTTCGACGTCGAGTGTGCCGACTCGCGCTGCGCTGACTGGATTTATCACAATCGTGGCAGTCTGGTAGAGGTGTCCGCGGGGCAGCCCCAACGAGAAGGACTTAGTGGTGAGGGTGGATATGGTCATTTCGACGAGCTCGTCCGTCTGGAGCAGAATGGGGGCAACCGTCTGGTCTGGGAAATGGGAAAGGCCCGACTCGAGTTCTACTGGCCGCAGCAGGAGGATGCCGAGGTGATGGTGGGTAGGGCGCCATCGAATCCGGCGTCAGAGACACTGTCGGTTTTGATTCGTCGGCTGACGTCCTCCAGGTCAAGATTCCTGGGTCTGTTTGTCCCCGGGCAGGTAGGAGGTGTATCGCGGATACTGGGTCCACCTGGCTGGGAGATGGACGGGGGTACCTGCCGATTGACCGTGAATACCCCTCAGGGGAACGATCTCTGGCTGATAGGCACCGATCCCGCGGCTGCGCAGCTTAGTGCTCGATGACGGCACCGCCGTCGATGTTGATTGACTGGCCGTGGATCCAGGAGGCTGCTTTCGTACACAGGAAAGTGATGAAATTCCCGATTTCCTCGGGTGTCCCTGTCCGTCCGATGGGTGTGCTTGCCCCAATCTTTTCCCATCTTTCTCCCCGGCCGAACATATCCATCCGCGCGGTATCGACGGCGGCTGGACAGATGCAGTTGACGTTGATTCCGTGGGGCCCCAGTTCCATGGCCAAGGATTGGGTCATTCCCACCTGCGCGAAGTTTGCAGCGTTATAGGCAAGGGCATTGGCCGCCCCTCGCTTGCCCGCAGAGGAGGCTATGTTGACGATCTTTCCTCCCTGCTTCTGTGCCACCAGAGTTCTCGCCACCACCTTGCTGCAGAGAAAGGTGCCTCGAACCTTGACGTCGACCACACGCTGAAAGACTTCCGATTCGAGTTCGGTTGTCGGAACCCTGTCTTTGCCGATCGGCATGGCGGCGTTGTTGACCAGGATGTCGACCCTGCCGAACTCCTCCAGTGTTTGGCTCATCATCTGCTCTACCTGCTGCACGTCGGTGACGTCGGCAACCAGAGCCAGAGCTCCTGGACCGAGCTTGCGAACATGTTCCGCGGTGCTCTCCACGTCCTTCCAACCGGCTGCCTTTTCGTCGGGTGGAAAGGTGCTTGGATCTCGGCCAGTTCCGGTCACTACGACGTTCGCGCCCAGACCTGCCAAGGACATGGCGGTGGAGTATCCAATGCTGCGGAGTCGCCCAGCCCCAGTGACAATTGCTACTTTTCCTTCGAGTTCGCTCATGTTCGTTCCTTATGATGTGAGTGAATTCACGGTGCTCTATGCTGAAACCTGAACCACCGGATCCCACTCCCTCACGGTCACGGCTCTCTAAGCACGCCGAAGCAACAGCGAGCCGGGATCCTAACCCTTCCAATCTCCAAGGACTTTCGCGACACCCTCTATTCTGGATCCTTCGAAGTTTCTTTCTCGAATGGGGCCAGCGCTTCCTGGGGGCGGGACTAACCTGAAACCTCATTTGGTTCCAGGCTGAAGGTTACAGGTTTCCAGTCCGGTTGAATCGTGCGTAGTTGACCGCCATCAAGAAAAGCGCAATTCCACCGACCAGATATCCGCCCAGGACGTCACTGGGCCAATGAGCACCCAGGTAGACCCGTGAAACTCCGACCAGCGCGATTGGACAGCCTACCAGAAACATGGCAGCGAAACGCTGCCAACCCGGTTTCTTTCGCCTCGCCATGAAGTAGAAAAGAAAGCCGAAGAACTGCACGTAGAAGACGACGTGTCCGGAAGGAAAGCTCAGGTTCGGATATTCGATCAAGACTTCGATCAATTCGTCGGTTGGTCTCGGCCGTCCGATCAGGTACTTCAGCACCCGATTCAGGAGGCTCCCAACTCCAACCCCCACGAGGCAGGTGACTCCTGCGGGAACCCGCTTGAAAGCCAGCAGGGCGACTCCCGCCGAGATGGTAATCCACCAGGCTGTCCCTCCCGTTCCCATCCACGAGGTTGCAAGCATCAAGCTGTGAAAGCCGACAAGAGTGGTGGCCTGAATCCATTGGGCTATGGAAACATCCCACTGGAAGTAGCTGAAGCGATGAGCGGATACGCCCAAGATAGTGAACAATCCGCAGGCAATGCCGAAACCAAGGCCGAGATAGAGTCGTTTCATGGCTAAGTCCCTCGGGATCGAAAACACGGCTCCCAGTGACTTTTTTTGCTATGGCTCGCTCGAGCAGTTCAGCTCCAGAAGCTGGCGAGTGATGCTTTCCCATTCCTGATCCAGGGTTTCCTTTGACTCAGGGCGACCGGCTCGATGATACCAATAGCGGGCGTTGCTCCTGTCCCCCTCCCTGCGATGCAGGTAGGCGTGAACCCAGGCTCCGTCGGAATTCTCTTCGGCCTGTGCCGTCTGATGGGCTTCTTCCCACTGTCCCCTGCGCTCATACCACAGCGCTTGAAGCGTTCTGGAAAGGGTTTCGCGTGGCCTCTTCTCGCTTTCGATTGAATCCAGGAACTCTTTCCAATTCATAGTTGATTCGACGCCTCTTCCAAGGAGAACATGCCAGCGTGATTTTGTATCGTTCCAGACCATCCCCGTCAAGCCCAGGACCACGTCAGATAAGTTATACTGCGGGTTTTCGATGCGACCATTACAGTAGTCTCCATCTTGAAGGCTGACTACCTCCCGTACTGCTTGTTCCTCTGTATCGCAACTGAGGCAAGAGCGTGACCTCTATTTGTCCTCCTTACAAAGTAGCTGCGGCGCACGTGGCACCCGTGTTTCTGAACCTGTCCGGGACTGTTGATAAGGTGCGCAGCCTCATTGGGGAAGCAGCTCGAAATGGGGCTCGACTGATCGCGTTTCCTGAAGCATTCATACCTGCCTTCCCGGTCTGGTGCGCCCTGCGGGCTCCGATCTACAACCACGATCTGTTCTGCCTTCTGGCGCAAGGTTCGATTCTGGTGGATGGTCCCGAGATGGGGCGGATTGGTGAGGCGGCCCGCGAGTACGGCGTGTTCGTGTCTCTCGGATTCAATGAACGCAGCGAGGCTAGCGTGGGTTTGATCTGAAACTCCAACGTATTGATCGGAGACGAAGGGACGATCCTGAACCATCATCGAAAGATCGGTCCGACGTTTTACGAGAAGCTGGTTTGGGCTAACGGGGACGGCGCCGGGCTGCGGGTTTGTAAGACACCCTTGGGGCGACTGGGCATGCTTATCTGCGGAGAAAACACAAACTCGCTGGCCTGCTACACCCTCATGGCTCAAGGAGAACAGGTTCACGTCGCCAGCTATCCCCCGATTTGGCCTACAAGCGATCCCGAGGAAGATACGAACTACGATCTTGCCGAAGCGATCAAGCTTCGAGCTGGTGCCCATTCCTTCGAGGCCAAGGCCTTTACCCTGGTGGTTTCAGCGTTCATGGATGCGGCTATGCGCGACCGTCTGGCATCGCTCGGTTCTGAGGCGGAACGGATCTTGGAAGGGAGCCCCAGGGCTGTCTCTATGCTGGTGGGACCAGATGGAAGAGTGACTGGTGACAGCAAGTGTGAAGATGAGGGCATTCTCTACGGTGAGATCGATCTATCGAAATGTGTTGTCCAGAAGCACTTCCACGATGTTGTGGGACACTACAACCGTTTCGACATCTTCAACCTGCAGGTGAATCGCTCTGCCAACCGACCGGTGTCCTTCGAGGATGAGAATGCAGAAGGAAGCGCAAGTGACTCGGCCCAACCCTCAACGGAGGAAGACCTTGGTTCGGAATAGCTACTCTTCTCGCAGCTGTTCCAAGGCTTGACTCAGCTCGTCGCGGGTGTGCTGATCTCCCTGTTCCTGGGCGGTAGCGATTCCCTGAGTGAAGACTGCCTCAGCTTGAGAGCTCTCTCCCATCTGCTGAAGCAGTGTGCCGTACTGGAAGTAGGTAGGGAGGTAGTCAGGACGCTCCTGCATCAGTCCGTCGAAGGTGTTGATCGCCTCCTGGTTTTGCTCCTGTCGTCCGTATTCCATGGCCAGGCCATAGCTTGCAAAGGGGTCCCCGGGGTTCTTGCGGGCCAGTTCTGAAAGTCGTTCAAGTCGTGTCTGGTCCATATTCCCCGCTCCCTTGTTTTCCCCTCTCCGCCCACTTCAACTTTTCACGCAGCACGTCAAAGAAGCTCTTGTCGCTGGGCTGGATCAGCTCGATCTGACGCCTTGAGCGGGTGCAGACGATTTCGTCTTCCTCTTGGAGCGCCACACCAATCTGTCCGTCGACCGTCAGCGTGACGTCTTCGCCGACCTTAAGAGAGATCCGTATCTTGCTATTGGCGGGGATGACCACCGGTCTATTGGTTAAAGTGTGTGGGCAGATAGGGGTCAAGACCGTTGATTCCAGAGAGGGATAGATGACCGGTCCACCCGCGGCGAGGGAGTAGGCGGTCGAACCCGTTGGAGTCGCAACAATCATCCCGTCTGCCAGGAAGGTGGCCATGAAGTCTTCGTCGATGAATGTATCCAGCCGGATGATTCGTGCAAGTGCTCCCTTGTTGATGACGACGTCGTTCAGGGCGTGATGAGTGGCAACCTCGCCTGAGATGTGGCGGACCTCCGCTTTCAGCAAGTGACGTCGATCGATGCGATATCGGCCCTCGAGCAGGCATTCCAGGGCACCCTGAAGTTCGTCCAGAGTGACCCCGGTCAAGAAGCCCAGAGATCCCAGGTTGACGCCAAGAATGGGAGCCCTATTCTGACCGATGATGCGGGCGACCGACAGAATGGTTCCGTCCCCCCCGAAAACCACAATTGCGTCCGCCAGCGGAGGGATTTTCTCTCTCGGTATCCCCTGGTAGCCGGATACTTGGAAGGTTTGCAGGAGGCTCTCTTCGATCAGGAGGGAGCAGCCGCGGGACTTCAGCCAGTCGAGCGTATCCTGGAGAGCTGGGGAAAACTCGGTGCGATGGGGTTTTACGATGATTCCAATGTTCAAAGGAAGATGCCTGGGTTGTTTGGGATTCGAGATTCCTTATCGTATCTATGGAAGAGAGCACTCAAGACTTGGCTGTCTGGAGGAACTTATCTCGGCAGTCCTCGGAGCAAAAATGCAGAGTCTGATTCTTACTCTTAGCAGTAATGGCAAGGTCGGTGGCGACATATATGCCGCACTGGGGATCCTTTACCATATGTCCCTCGATTGTGCGTTTCGTCCTGGCCGGGCGTCTGGAAGGTCGGGACCGGCGCTGGGTGCCTTGTGGGTTGAAAAGCCTGGCGACCAGACTTCTCACCAGGGTCAATACGATCAGAAAAAGGACGAGTCGAATGAGCCAACCCATGGTTCAGGAAGGTCCCTCTTGTAGGTGTTTCTTAGCGTTCTCAAGCTGTTTTTTGATCTTCTCTTTATGAGGGTATTGAGGGTGGCCGCTCAACAATTGTTCCCAAGTATAGATCGCGGAAGCAAAATTTCCGCTAGAAAAATAGGCTATCCCAAGGTTTTGCAGGGTCTGAGGGTGGTTGGGGGCGACCTTCAGGCAGTGCTGGTAGGTCTCGATTGCCTCGGAGACCTTACCCTGATACAGCTGGGCAGTTCCCAGATCGGTCCTGACGTTGAGGTTTTCAGGGTCTAGCTCCAAGGCCTGATGGTACCAGGAAACGGCCGCATCGAACCTTCCCATATCGTAGTATGAGTTGCCTAGAACGATCCGGACTTGCTTGTCCTCAGGGTGCTCTTCGGCCCGTTTCTGGAGTTTTCCCAATTCTTCCAGGACTTCAGCTGGAGGATGATCCTGGGGGAGTCCAGATTGAGAGTTCTGAGGGGCTCCGCTTTGCTGGAGTGGAGCCACCGCCGACGCTTGCTTCTGGAACTGAGCGGTAAAGAAACCAAGGATGAAACCGACGACGATTCCGGCGGCCCCCGCAGCGTACAGCCTGTTCTTCATTGAAGGGGGTATGTTATCATAAACCTCGGTTTTTCTAGGCGCTAGGAGTCTGCGCGGTTGAAATGATCGTGGCGAAAAGGCGGTCCAGTTTGCCCCAGACCTTGTATCGCGGAAAGGATATCGGAAGCCGGGAACAGCTGATCCAGACCTGTTTACGGATTGTGGAGACGGGGACGGAGGAGGAACGCAACCTTATCCTTCCTCACATTAGCGTGATCCGCTCCAAACGCTACCTGCCCCCTCTGCTGAAACTCCTGCAGTCCTCCGATTCCGTTGAGAAGGAGTTTGCAGCGTTGGCGCTCGCCAGCCTTGGCGATCCCCAGGCGATCGAGCCTCTCGCGAGTCTTTTCGATGATCCCGAGACCTTCCACGATCCCAGCTCTGAGTTGCTGGAGACTGCCATAATCTTCGCTCTGGGAGAAATCGGGGATGAGCGGGCTGTAGAGCCCCTCTTGAGAATCTATCAGATTCGGCTGCGTCCCAATGAATCGCGTCTGGAGCGACAGTGCTGTGTGTTGTCGTCCTTGGGCAGTCTGGCTCAGCAGGGCAGCGAGCTGGCTCAGGGCGAGATAGGTGGCTTTACCAGGCAAGGGGATGTGGCCATTCGAGTGCTGGCTGTCACCGAGATTGCAGCCGCCTATTGGCACCGCGCCACAGAGGTTCCCAGTACGGTCCTGGATCAGCTGGTCTCGCTGGCCCAGTCTCAACCGAAAGAAGTCCAAAGAGCGGCCCTCTCCTCTCTTTCAACGCTGGCCAATCTCGGTTGTAGGGAAGCCGAAGAATTGTTTTCCGAAAATTAACTACATCCGCCAGTGCGCTGGCTACTTCTGACTAAGCTGCTCTACCAGGGAGGCCGCGACTTCGGCATTCGGACCTTGCGGCGCCAGGTTTCCGTATTCCCGCAAGTGCTTGATGGCGTCGTCGATCAAGTTCATTCCCAGCAGGATAATTCCCAGTTGATAGTGCGCCTCTTCATGGGTCGGGTCGGCTTCGACCGCCTTTTCGAGCGCGGCTCTCGCTCCCTTACTATTCCCGGAATTGATGTTGACGACAGCTGCGTTGTAATGGTTAGTGGCAGCGGCCTTGGGACTTGTCGCGAAGCTCGCTGACTTCTGGTACATCTCCTCTGCTTTGGCGGTGTCACCCTTCTTGGTGTAGATGCCGCCCAGATTCTGATAGAAGCCCCCATTCTGGGGATCCGACTCGAGAGCCTTTTCATAGTTCTGGATGGCGAGATCGTATTTCTTGAGTTCCAGGTGAGTGTTGCCCAGTCTGGCCCAGATATTCGCCCTCTCGGGGTCCTTTTCCAGGGCCTTCTTGAAAGCCGCGGCAGCGTCCTCAAACTGTCCCAGATTGAAGGCCATCGAGCCCTCCTGGTAGTCCTTTTGAACATCCTTTTGGACGGTCTGCTGTTTGAGGATCCTTTCTCGCTCCTCAGGGCTCATTTCAAAGTCGAGCTTCCCTGACTTGCCTTCTTTCAAGACGAAATCGACCACTTCCCGCAGTCCCTGGTGTCGATCGCCGAAGCTGTCCCCGCTGCCGAAGCCGCCCTTTACGTGCTGTTTGAAATCGGTTCTGTATCCTTCCTTTTCGGCGATAACCCGATATGTGAACTGTAGGTTCACCGACCCATAGTAATACTCGCCCTTCTTGTCGGTCTTCGTCTTGTATTTGCGCTTGCTTTTCTGCGCCTGGATCCTGATCTCAACACCTTCGATCGGGTTCCCCTTTTCATCTTTCACCGAACCTCGAATCGGGCCGACACTTTGAGCCTGAGTCCATTCCAGAGATGCGCCCACTACAAAAAGGGCGATGCAAGTCAGAGCAATCTTTTGTCTCATCGCTTTCCTCTTCCTGCTGGTAGTCACCTGTCAGGCTGGGTTCTCAGCGTCCCGGCCTCCGGCGTCTTTGCTGAAAAACTGTTTGATAGAGTTCATATTATCGGTGATAGGGCAGTTTGGCAAGCTCTGTAGGAACAGCGAACCGTAGCTCCGAGTACGCAGGCGGCTGTCGAAAATAGCCAGGACCCCGCGGTCTTGACGAGATCGAATCAGTCGTCCGAGACCCTGCCTCAGCGTGATAATTGCTTCCGGCACCGAGTAGCGAAGGAAGGAATTAACCCCTTGTTTTTCCAGTCTCTCGATTCGGGCCGCCACTACCGGCTCCGTGGGTACCTGGAAGGGGAGCTTGTCGATGAGGACGGCGCGCAAAGCGTCCCCCTGGACATCGACTCCCTGCCAGAAGCTGGCGGTTGCCAGGAGCACGGCATGGGGAGTCTGTTTGAAGGCTTCAAGCAGTTGACTCTTGGGCCTATCGCCCTGTCGGAGCAAGGGGTAGGAAGAGGTTTTCGAGAGGGCGTCGTGAACACGGTTCATCTGCTGAAAGCTGGTGAAGAGTAGGAAGGCGTGTCCCTCGGTGATAGAGAGTATCTGGCCGACTTCCTCGAGGAATCGGTCGAGATAGTGGGGAGCACGTGGCTCCGGAAAATCTCGAGGAAGGTAGAGGATCGCTTGCTGGGTATAGTCGAATTCGCTGGGAACGATCAGCTCAGCGGGTTCAGGCACTCCGAGCCGCTCCTTTAGGTACTCGAAATTTGCGTTGGTACTCAAAGTTGCAGAGGTCAGGATGGTGGTGTCGGTTCGGGCAAACAGGTTCTCCTGCAGAATGCCCGACACATCGATAGGCCTCAGGTTCAGGAAAACGCCCCGTCCCCGTCTTTCCAGCCAGTAGACGCTGTTGGGATCGTGGTGGTCGAAGACTTCCTCAAGGCAAGTGAGCAGTTGTTCCAAGCGACGGATCAAGGCATCCGCTTCGGGGGGACGGTTCCCCTGGCGTTGTATTGAATGGTAAAGCTTCTGGAGGCTCGCCTTCAGTCGCAGATAGGCGGTGGAGGCACCTTCTCGTAGATCCTTGGTCTCCCCAGTGTCGCGGTCGAAGAAGATCAGTGGGTATCTTCCCTCCTGGGGTGGAAAGGAGTCGCAGAAGACCCGGGCTCGGGTTTCGAGTTCCCCCACTTCGCGGTCGTAAAGACCATCCTGGAACGTCTTGATGAAGTCGCGGCATAGCTCCTCAATCTGGTGGCTACTGGCCTGCTTCCCGAAGTACGTGCAGGCGGCATCCTCGACCTCGTGCGCCTCGTCAAGGACCAGGATGGAAAAGTCTGGAAGAATTCGACCGATCTCGTCGCTTTCCAGCGCGAGATTGGCGAAGAGCAGGGCGTGGTTCACTACGATGACATCGGATTCCAACGCCTTCTGGCGCATCCGAGTGATAGGACACTCCTCGAAAAAGTCACACTTCTGTCCCGTGCAGGTTTCACTGCGCGCGTCCAGCTGCTGCCATAGGGGATCCCGATCGCTTATCCAGCTCAATTCGGCGCGGTCACCAGTTTCCGTCGTGGCGATCCAATCCGAGAGTGCCTCTTGACGTTCGGCAAGCTCGCTGGAAAGAGCCTTCTGCCGGGTCGCTTCCGCGAACTTCTTGAGACAAATATAGTTTTGACGTCCCTTCATATAGGTGACTTCGACCTCGGGGAACAGGTATTTCTGAAGGAACGGAATGTCTCGAAGAAAGAGTTGTTCCTGGAGGTTCTTGGTTGCGGTTGAGATGATCACGCGGCGGTCGCTGGCAAGGGCGGGGATCAGGTACGCCAGTGTTTTTCCGGTTCCGGTTGCCGCCTCGAGACATAGATGATTCCGTTCTTCGATAGCCTGGGAGATCGCCTCCGCCATCACCTGCTGAGAAGGCCGGTACTCGTAATGAGATAGGTGCTGATGAAGTAGACCAGAAGGTCCGAAGATCTCGTCCAGTTGGGTTGTCTGGTGGCTTGAGTTTTTAGTCAACGGACGCCGGCGCAGGCTCAGCGAGGCGGTGCCTGTAGTACTGAAAGCGGTCGGTCAGAGACCGCACTTCTTGTCCCACCTGGCGCAGGACAACTGTGTCTTCAATGTTTTTCAGAGCGTGACCGATCCATCCGCCGATCCGTTTCATCTCCGCTTCCTTCATCCCGCTGGTCGTAACCGCAGGTGTTCCGATTCGGATGCCGCTGGTTACCAAAGGACGGTGGGTATCGAAGGGAATGGTGTTCTTGTTGACGGTGATCGATGCCTGCCCCAGGGACTCTTCCGCCTGTTTACCGGTGAGGTCTTGGGAGAACACGTCCACCAGAAAGAGATGATTATCGGTTCCGCCCGACACGATTCGGAATCCCTCGTTGGCGACAGCCTGGGCAAGCGCCGCAGCGTTCCTGAGGACCTGTTGCTGGTAGAGCTTGAACTCATTGCCCATCGCTTCCTTCAGACAGACCGCTTTACTCGCGATGACATGAACCAGCGGTCCTCCCTGGAGTCCGGGGAATATGAGCCGATCCAGAGCCTTTTTGTGTTCCTCTTTGCAGAGGATGATTCCGCCGCGAGGGCCACGTAGTGTCTTGTGGGTCGTCGTGGTTACGAAGTCCGCCCAAGGAACTGGACTGGGATGTAGGCCCGTGGCCACGGCTCCCGCAATATGGGCGATGTCGGCCAGGAGAAAGGCGCCAACCCTCTTGGCAATCTGAGACAGCCGATCGAAATGGATGATGCGGCTGTAGGCACTGGCACCGGCCACGATCATCTTGGGCTTTTCCTTTTCGGCCAGGTCCGCCAACGCATCGTAGTCGATTTGCTCGGTCTCCCGAGTGACGCCGTAGGAGGCCACCTCGAAATACTTGCCTGAAAAGTTCAGCGGGTGGCCATGACTCAAATGGCCGCCATCGGATAAGTTCATCCCCAGGATCTTGTCTCCCGGCTCCAGAACTGTGAGGTAGACTGCGATGTTGGCCTGAGTGCCCGAGTGAGGCTGGACATTGGCGTGATCCGCGCCAAACAGGTTCTTGGCCCGTTCGATGGCGAGGCTCTCTACCACATCGGCATTCTCGCAGCCGCCGTAATAACGTCGCCCCGGATAGCCTTCCGCGTATTTGTTGGTGAAGACCGAACCCAGCGCTTCGAGGACGGCCTCGCTAACAAAGTTCTCGGAGGCGATCAGCTCCAGGGTCTGGGTCTGCCTCAGGGTTTCCAGCTGTATGGACTCGGCCACCTGCGGGTCTGTCTCAGCCAATGACCGATGCATCTTCTGCATCTTCGATATGTTCTCCTGATCAGCCCTTCTCAATTATTTCTGAAGGGGAGTCAGTCAGCCCCTTCCAGAGCCGTGATCTTTTGGAGGCGACGCGAGTGTCTACCCCCCTCGAAAGTTGTGCCCATCCACTCCTGGACGACCGCCAGGGCCAGCTCCGGATCCAAGACTCGAGAGCCGATGGCCAGCACGTTGGCGTCGTTGTGTTGCCGACTTAGGCGGGCGGTTTCCACGTCGTGGCACAACGAAGCGCGTACATTGGCGAACTTGTTGGCAGCGATTGACATGCCGATGCCGGTCCCACAGACCAGGACGCCCCTGTCCGCCTCGCCCGATGATACCGCTCGCGCGACGGCCGCCGCATAGTCTGGGTAATCGACACTCTCAGCACTGAAGGTCCCCATGTCGGTGACCCGGTGTTGGCCCTGTTCCAGCACTGTTTTGATCCGCTCCTTGAGCTCAAAGCCGGCGTGGTCGCCGCCGATCGAGATGCGCATTTCTTAGGGTCCTTACTTCATCGTGGTGAGCAACTTCGATCGTAGCTCACTTGACTTGATGCGGTCAAACAGATAAAAGGAGCGTCCTTATGCGCTGGTCTCGTTTCTTCATTCCCACTCTTCGCGATGTTCCCTCCGAAGCCGAAGTCGCCTCCCACAAGCTGCTTCTCAGGGCTGGACTGATTCGCCAGCTGAGTGCAGGTATTTATTCGCATCTACCTCTGGCCCGACGCACGCTGCTGAAGATTGAAGCGATCGTGCGCCAGGAAATGAATCAGATGGGAGCCCAGGAGTTCCATTTGCCGGCGCTTCATCCGGCCGAGCTGTGGAAGGAATCGGGTCGATGGGAGGTCATGGGAGAGAGCATGTTTCGACTGCGAGATCGGGGCGGTCGTGATATGTGCCTGGGCATGACCCACGAAGAAGTATTCACCTCCCTATCCCGTGACGCAGTCCGCTCCTATCGGCAGCTTCCCCAGATCTGGTACCAGATCCAAACCAAATTTCGGGACGAGCCCCGGCCCAAGTCTGGACTCTTGCGAGTGCGGCAGTTCCTGATGAAGGATTCCTATAGCTTTGACCTGGACCAGGAGGGACTCGACGCTAGTTACAAGCTTCACGAGGAAGCCTACCGTACCATCTTCGATCGTTGCGGACTGGAGTATCTGGTGGTCGAGGCCGAATCAGGAGCCATGGGAGGCAGCGAGTCTCATGAGTTCATGGTGCGTACTGATGCCGGAGAAGACTACGTCGTCACCTGCTCTTGCGGCTACGCGTCCAACCGAGACAGGGCGCGGGCCGGGGTCGAATCCGAGAAAGATCCTGAGGGCGGGGACCTACCCCAGGAAGTGCACACGCTCGGTCGCAAGACGATACGCGAGGTTAGCGATTTTCTGGGCGTCCCCGAGTCGCGCCAGATCAAGTCGCTCGTCTACATGGTCGAGGGCAAGACTCACCTGGCGTTGCTGCGTGGAGATCACCAACTGAACGAGGCCAAATTGGGTAGCCTGGTGGGGACCGAGAACTTTCGTCCGGCCCATCCCGAAGAGATTGTCGAAGCCTTTGGCGCAGATCCAGGAAGTCTGGGGCCGGTCGGTGTCAGGGATATGCCCATCTGGGCGGATCAGGCGCTTCAGGGACGCCGCGACCTGGTGTGTGGAGCCAACAAGGATGACTACCACCTTCTTCATGTCTCTCCCGGGAGAGACTTCGATTGTCCCTTTGTCGAACTGCGAGAGATAGTGTCAGGCGATAACTGTTCGTTGTGTGGAAAACCCCTGGAAGTCGCCAAGGCGCTGGAGATCGGCCATATTTTCAAGTTAGGCCGCAAGTACAGCGAATCCATGGGAGCAACTGTCCTGGATCAGGAGGGTCGCGAAGTTCCAGTGACCATGGGCAGTTACGGGATCGGAGTCGAACGAATCATGGCGGCTGCCGTTGAGCTCTACCATGACGATAAAGGGATCGTGTGGCCCCGCAACATCGCCCCCTTTCAGGCCGTTGTTACCGTGGTTCGCGTCGGCGACAGCGATCAGATGAAGGCGGCTGAAGGTTTCTGTGAAGTCCTGGAAGAAAAAGGTGTCGACTGCCTGTTGGACGATCGGGATGAGCGTCCAGGGGTTAAGTTCAAGGACGCAGAGCTCATCGGGATTCCGGTGCGAATCACGGTCGGTAACAAGCTTCGAGAAGGCAAGGTCGAAGTCTTTTCTCGCAAAGAGGCGGCGGTTGTAGAAGTTGCCGCCGAAGAGGCGGTGGAACGGACTTTGGAGTTCCTCGAGACTTATCCCATCTGAATTTCCCCAGTTGGCGCTGCGGAGCGAAGCGAGCTACACTGGGTTCAAGTCGCCCTGCCTCTTCTACGCTGAAAGCGTTATTGTCAACGCGTTTCCGGTCGGCAATAACCCCTTTTGGGTAGCGTATTTTCTTGAACGACCTTGACCCAGGGTAGCTCGCTTCGGTCCGCAGCGCCAACCCTGGGCTACCCGCAACAACGCCGTTGGCGTAAGGACGTGCTCCCAGGAACTCATAACTGCATTCCAATTTCACTTCAGTGCGAGGTTAGACAATCGCGTGAGATGCGCCCGATCCATTCCTAGATCAATGGGTTACGTCCTTGTCCCATCCGAATCTACAAATGAAGTTTCAGCTTAGTCCCGCCTCCAGACACGCTGATCCCATTCGAGACAGCAACTTTGCTCGTCTCGAACGACGAACATCGATAGCACCGTGTCCGTTGTAGGACGGGCACTCCTGCCCGTCGACGACACGACGGGCAAGAGTGCCCATCCTACGGGTCACTGCCCTGTCAGATGTTGGGCCTTGGACCTTCTTCCTTCCGATGCAGTTTCAGCTTTTTAGTCCCATCTGTCGGATAGTAGCAACAGAGCCTTTTTACTGAAGTTTAGTTCGGCTACCACGCCCATCTGACATTTTCTGGGCGCACCTTAGGAGCAGATGCCTTTTTCTTGTTGACAGATGGAGAATTATGGATTATTTTGGCATGAATTAGTGAATTTAGGGTCGTTTAGGATCCAATGAGGCGTGTGACGCATCGTGTTCCGAGGCAACTTTCCCACCAAGGTCGATACACAGGGGCGGATCAAGATTCCCGTCTCGTATCGAAGGCTCATCGACGAGGAGTACGGAGTAGATCTGTATGTGACCAGCACGACCGGAGAGAACGTGCTCGTATATCCCCTAAGCGAGTGGGAACAGATCGAAGCGAAACTCCTGGAGCCCCCGAAGATGCGCCCTGAGAAGCTGAAGTTTCTTCGCAACACGAATTACTACGGGCAAGTAGTCTCGATGGACAAGCAGGGACGGGTCGTGATTCCTCCTCATTTGCGTAAGGAGGCGTCGATCAGCGGAGAGGTAGCCGTTATGGGGTACCTCAATTATCTGCAGGTTTGGAACAGGGAACGCTTCACGAGCCTGTTGGAATCGGATCCATATACAGAGAGCGATGCAAGAGTGCTGGCGGAGTTGGGATTATGACGGCGCTGGCGGTTGCCGGGGATACCGCAAAAAGACATCGCTCTGGCATTGCTGATTCTTCACGACGTGGGGTGGTCTGTAGTGGCGAACGCCGTCGCGGTGGATGGGGACCGGCAGCCCTCTCTGTCGGAGAGAGCGTGCCAGCTCAAACCGGTATGAGAGACGCCTTGGGAATGGGGGCTAACTTGCGTCACGATCCGGTTCTATACCACGAGGTCCTTGAATTCTTCCGGGTCAGGCCCGGAGGGGTTTACGTCGATTGCACCACCGGGCTGGGCGGACACTCCGAAGGCATCCTCAAGGGCCTTCGAGGGTCGGGGCGGCTGGTCGCTTTGGATCGGGACTCAGGATCTCTTGAACGAGCCAGAAGACACCTTGGCGAGGAGTTTGAGAATTTCAGTGTTCATCACGAGAATTTCAAGAACCTACCGTCGGTTTTGGCCACTCTGGAGATCCAATCGATCGATGGTTGTCTGCTCGACCTCGGCATGTCGTCCTTCCAACTTGACTCAGGGGAACGTGGTTTTAGCTTCCAGCTAGAAGGCCCTCTGGACATGAGGATGGACCGAGATCAGGAACTGACGGCAAGTCAGTTGGTGAACGAGCTTTCTGAAGAGCGGCTGGCGGAGATTATATGGCGCTATGGCGAAGAGAAGATGGCGCGAAAGCTTGCCGCAGCCATCGTTGCATCTCGGCGACGGACGAAGTTGGGTACCACCACGGAGCTGGCGGATTTGGTGGAGCGGGTCAAGGGTCGGCCCCGGGGATCCCGTCTCCACCCCGCCACCCAGGTGTTTCAAGCACTCCGGATTGCAGTCAATCAGGAGCTCACGGGTCTGGAGGAGATCCTGACCGAGGTTGTCCAGTTTTTGAAGCCGGACGGGTGTCTGGTTGTCATCGCTTTTCACAGCCTCGAGGACAGAATCGTAAAGCGGACATTCCAGCGAGAGGCCGGAAAGTGTATCTGTCGCCGTCGCCCGGACCTCTGCGACTGTCCTCGGCTAAAACGTGTCCGGATTCTCACCAAGAAGCCGATGACCCCATCGTCACCGGAAGTGCAGCGCAACCCTCGATCCCGCAGTGCGAAGCTGAGAGCAGTTCAGAGACTTACCGAGTCGGCGTGCTTGTCGCCAAAGGAGGACCGATAACATGGTAGATCTAGGCGTCCAGAGGTTTCAAAACCAGTCGTTCAGGGGCAAGAACGAACCGTCCTATCTGTGGATGCCGCGACGCATCGCTCTGGCCGGGCTGATGACCGGCCTGATCCTGGGGTATGTCTGGTCGCAGGATGCCATTACCGGTAGTTCCTATCGAATAGAAGAGCTCAGACAGGCGAATGCGCAATTGTCCGACGCCATTGGTGCCCTTCGCGCGGAGCAATCATCCCTGCTCAATCCGGAGAAGATTGATCGACTCGCTGCAGAGCTGGGCCTGGTTCGCTCCAACCAGGTCGGGGTGAGGATCGTGGAGGGGGTTCCCCAGTCGGAATCGACCGAGAATCTGCTGGCGGAGTCCATTCCCGTGCGCAAGGTCGTCAATGAATGAGCGGGCAAACCGGGGAACCGCAGTACCCACGACCAGCCGGCTTCTGATCTTCTATCTGGCAGTCGTGCTTTGGTTCGTGGCGGTGTCGGTGCGACTGGTCCAGCTCCAGGTAGTTGAGAGCGGCGACTATCAGGAGAAAGCGCTGCGGCAGCGGAAGGGCTACGTCGATCTTCACTCGCGTCGAGGCGAGATCCTGGATTGTCATCTGGAGGAATTTGCTATCAGCGTAGAGGCGGGTGTTGTGCAGGCTCATCCGAACAAGGTAGTCGATCCGGCGGGAGCCGCACGGCAGCTGGCGCCTATTCTGGGGCGGACGGAGCAGGAAATCTACGACAAGCTCATTTCAGAAACTCAGTTCCGATACCTTGCCAGAGAGGTCTCTCCACGTCAGATGGTCGAGGTCAGGCAGCTGGGGCTAACAGGTATCGAGGTGGCGAAGGACAGCAAACGGGTCTATCCCAACCGTGAACTGGCCGCCCACGTTCTCGGGTTTGTCGGTACCGACGGCAAGGGGCTCAGCGGCCTCGAGTTTGTCTACGATAACCAGATCAAGGGGCGTGAGGGGCGGGTCAACTTCCGTTTCGATGCCAAGCGTCGCCGCTATGGTCGAGAGTCCGATGAGCCGCCCACTGGTGGTAACGTCATGGTGCTCTACCTGGACCAGTCCATTCAGCATGCTGTAGAGCAGGTCTTGAACCGCACAGTAGAGACCTACCAGGCCAAGAGTGGATCCGCCATTGTCATGAACGTCCAAAGCGGCGAAGTCCTGGCCATGGCTTCCTATCCTGGATTCAATCCCAATAGCTACAATAGATCCAAGCTGGAGAGCTTTCGAAATCGAGCAATTCTCGACGTCTACGAACCTGGATCGACCTTCAAGATTGTCACCCTGGCCGCTGTTCTCAATGAGGGATTATCGACTCTCGAAGAGTCGATTGATTGTCGCGTCGGCACGGTGAGTCTGGGGGGGAAAGTCTACCGCGAGGCCTCGAGGAGTTACCAGACCCTCACTTTCAAGGAGGTGTTGGCCAAGTCGAGCAACGTGGGCACTATCAAGCTTGGACTGCGTTTGGGGGATGAGCGCCTGTATTCCTACATCCGAAGGTTCGGTTTTGGCGCGAAGACGGGAATCGAACTGCCGGGAGAGGAAGTGGGGCTCCTTGCCCCACCCTCCCGCTGGTCCAAGGTTTCAATCGGTGCATTGTCAATCGGGCAGGAGCTTGCTGTCACGCCCCTGCAGGTAGTGCGAGCCATAGCGGCTCTCGCCAACGGTGGCTATCTGGTGAAGCCTCGAATAGTGGATAAGATTCTCTCGGCTCGGGGAGATGTGCTTGACGAGTCGAAACCGGAGCGGGAGCTGATCTTATCCCCTGCCACTGCCCTCCAGATGAGGCAAGCCCTGGCCCTCGCAGTGGCGGCGGGAACGGGGAGGCGGGCTCGCCTGAGTGGCTATTCCTCTGCCGGTAAGACGGGAACAGCGCAGAAGTTCGTCGACGGAGCATACTCTCGAACCAAGTATGTGGCTTCCTTTACGGGGTTTGCTCCTCTGGACGATCCGGTATTGGCAGCCATCGTAGTCATCGATGAACCGAAGGGAGCGACATACGGCGGTGTCGTGGCGGCACCGGCCTTTAAACAGATCATGGAGCGAGCCCTGATCCACTTGAAGGTCCCGCGCGATCGGCCTGATCTGTCCAACAGGCAATTGGCCAAGGGATCTGGTCCGGGTCAAGTTCCTGCGCAGTTCCAGGTCGACCGTGGAGATTCCAGGGACAAGGAAGGGCTGCCTGCCGAACAGCTGGAGCGGACGGTCCTGGGCCTGATGGGTGAGAGTCCTCTTCTTCATTCCAATCGAACGGTTACGGTGGCAACCGATTCCTTTCGAATGCCGGATTTCACGGGTCTCAGCCTACGAGAGGTGGCTCGAGAATGCTCTCGTCTGGGCCTGCGATTGCAGGTCCACGGAAGTGGTGACGCTGTAGGGCAGCGGCCACCATCCGGATCCCGAGTCTTCAAGGAGACGGTCAGCGAGGTGTTTTTCGGCAATAGAGGATCGTCCATTCATGCGACTAAGCAGATTGCTCTCCAGGGCACAAGTCGGGGTGTTGCCTCAGAACGGCAATGACCAAAGAGATCCTGAGATCGGAGCTCTGGAATATGATTCACGTCGGGTCGTCAAGAATAGTCTGTTCTTTGCGCTCAAAGGACTGGTCACGGACGGTCATATGCACCTCGACCAGGCTCTACAGAAGGGAGCCGTAGCAGTTGTATCGGAGCGGGAAAAACCGAAGGGCTTTCCTCTGGCCTGGATTCGAGTCTCCGACATCCGACCCTTCATGGCCTGCGTCGCCAACGCCTTCTACTATCAGCCTTCCGAGCGCCTCCAACTAGTCGGGATCACGGGCACCAATGGGAAGACCACGACGGCCTTCCTGATTCACGCCATGATGGAGCAGGAAGCCCCAGGTCTTCTGCTCGGCACTGTCCACGCCTCTCTTCACAGCAAGCGTTGGGAAACTGAGCGAACCACACCCGAGGCAATCGATGTTCAGAGGATCCTATCCGAAGCCATTCGGGAGGGTTGTCGTTGGGGCGCCGTGGAGGTTTCCTCTCACGCGCTCGCATTTCACCGGGTTTACAAGTGTTCTTTCCCGGTAGGGGTCTTTACGAACCTGAGTCAGGACCATCTGGACTTCCATCAGACTCTGGAGGAATATTTCCAGGCAAAGCACCTTCTCTTCCGTCCTTGCTACAACCCGGGACTCCGCTCTGCCGTTATCAATGGGGATGACTGTTACGCCCGAAGAATCGAGCCGCCCCCAGGTACGCGCGTTGTCACCTTTGGCCTCGATCGAAATGCCGATGTCTTTCCGTTGGCGCAACAAACCACGGTGGATGCGACCGAAGTGGATCTCAGCTTTTTCGATCGTCGACTCTCGCTCCGCAGTTCACTCCTGGGTGAACACAACCTCTACAATCTCATGTCCGCCGCCGCTGCCGGCCACCTGATCGGTGTCTCCGACGACCATATTCGTCGAGGTGTGGCCAGCTTGAAGTGTGTTCCTGGAAGGTTCGAGAGAGTGGGCGTGAACCGCGATTACGCCGTTCTCGTCGATTTTGCCCACACTCCCATCGCTCTGAAGAAGGTTCTCGACTTTTGTCGCCAACTGACTCAGAAGCGCGTCCTCTGTGTCTTTGGTTGCGGAGGGAACCGGGACCGTGGCAAGCGCCCCCAGATGGGCGCCATCGCGGTAGAAGGAGCCGACCGGGTTTTCATCACTTCGGACAACCCACGAAGCGAGGATCCGAGCGAGATCATCCGAGAGATCTGTTTCGGCATTCCCGAAGGATCTACGAACCACGAAACCATTACGGATCGGAGGGCTGCGATCGAACGGGCCTTGGAGGTTGCCAGCTCGGGAGACATCGTTCTGGTGGCGGGGAAGGGACACGAGACCTACCAGGAAATCCAGGGTGAGCAGATCCCTTTCGACGACAGAGAAGTCGTGCGGGAATTGGCATGATCGAATTGACACTGGAACAGGCCGTGGAGGCCATGGGGGCTTCCTGGGCGGATCAGAAGGGCTCGCATCGAGTCGACCAGGTCCCGTTCCCAGCAGTGACTATCGATACTCGCCAGGCAGAGCCTGGGGTGTGTTTCATTGCTGTTCAGGGCAAGCGACATGACGGGCACAAATTCATTCCCGAGGCTCTCCAAAGGGGTGCTGCGATCATTGTCTCTTCGGCGTCGGTAGCAGAACGTTCCCATTGGGAGGACCGGATTTTTCTTCGGGTTCCGGATACCACTCAGGCCCTTCAGGAACTTGCCCGGTACGTCCGGAAGAAGTGGTCCCGCTCCATCATTGGAGTCACCGGAAGCATTGGTAAGACCACCACGCGGGTTTTCATCACAGAGCTACTGGGCCGAAGATTTCGAACGCTCCAGTCGCCCGCGAATTTCAATAACGAAATAGGGGTCCCTCTGTCGTTGCTTCGGTTGAAGCAGGAACACGAACTCGCGGTCTTGGAACTGGGGATGAATCGCCCAGGTGAAATTCGGTCCCTGGCAGGAATCTGCTGTCCCGATGTGGCCGTGATTACCAATGTGGCGGCGGTGCACCTCGAGTTTTTTCCTGGTCTCGACGCTATTGCAGCTGCGAAGGGAGAGATTCTAGAAGCGCTTCCACACGACGGGATCCTCTTTTTCAACGCGGACGATTCCCGTGTCTCCGCTCTGGCCGCGCGTTATTCAGGTCGGAAGGTCTCTTTCGCACTGGAGAACCGTGCCGATGTCCGTATCGTGAATGCCCGATCCGAAGCCCTATCCAAGACCGTGTTCGAGTTTGAGACCGCTGGACGGCGTCATGCGACATCGGCTCCCTGTGTTGGTCGCCACTTCCTCTATGACCTGGTGGCTGCGATCGCCGTAGCATCGGCTTTCGACTTAACGCCGGAGCAAGTCTGCGAGGGAGTTTCCAGGCTCACTCCACCGTCAATGCGCGGGAAGATCCTTCAACTCGATCGGCGCAACGGGGACCCACTCACGATCTGGGATGACTCCTACAACTCCAGTCCCAGCGCGGTTGAGATCGTGCTGGAGGCGGTTTCCCATCTTCGGGAGTTTCGGCGCAAGATCCTGGTTCTCGGTGAGATGCTCGAATTGGGACCCGAGTCACCCCAGTTGCACCGAAGGGTGGGACGGGCTGCGGCAAAAACCAGACCCGACCTGCTGATTGCGGTGGGAGGGAATGGTAGCCACATTGCGGAGGGAGCGATCCGGGCAGGATTGTCAGCCCATAACGTGGTGCAGTTTGAGAGCTCGGAAGCTGCGGCACGGTATCTTGGCAGTGTGGTCCACGGCGGAGACTTTCTGCTGATCAAGGGTTCTCGAGGCGTCCGAATGGATCGCGTCGTTCAGTTCTTGGAGGAGGAGGCAGGTTGATCTACCACATCTTATATGCGTTCCACGATGAGTTCTCGGTGCTGAATGTGGTGAGGTATATCACCTTCCGAACGGCCTATGCTTCCCTCACCGCTCTGCTCATCAGCATGCTGTTGGGGCCCTGGTTGATCAGAAAGTTAAAGTCGTTTCAGATCGGCCAATACATCAGGCAAGAGGGTCCGGCTAGCCACTACGAAAAGGCGGGCACTCCCACCATGGGTGGTCTCTTGATCGTGATAAGCATTCTCCTGCCCACCCTTCTTTGGGCTGATCTGACCAATTTCTACGTCTGGATCGCCATGGCCTCCCTCCTGCTCTTCGCTGCTGTGGGGCTGATCGATGACTATCTGAAAATTGCCAACAAGAGATCTCTGGGTCTGCGTGGCCGTTGGAAGGTTGTGATGCAGGTCCTTATCGCAGGTGGTGTCGGCCTGACCTTAATCGCCCTACACGACTGGGGGCTCTATAGCACCCAGCTGAGTGTGCCTGTCTTTAAACGTTTTACGCCCGAAATGGACTGGATTGTTCTCGGTGTCTCAACCTTTATACCCCTGATCATCTTCGCCTCCCTCGTGATCGTTGGAAGTTCCAACGCGGTGAACCTGACCGACGGGCTGGACGGTCTTGCCGCGGGACTGGTCGTGATCGCAGCTTCGGCCCTCACGGTTCTTACCTACGTCACAGGGCATGCGACATTCGCGACGTATCTAGGCCTCATCAAGAACACCTATGCCAGTGAGCTGACGATTTTCTGCGGAGCGATGGTAGGAGCCAGCCTGGGGTTCCTTTGGTACAACACGCATCCGGCTCAGATCTTCATGGGTGACGTGGGCTCGATGTCCTTGGGTGGCGCGATTGGGACTGTCGCTGTTCTGATCAAACAAGAGCTGTTGCTTTTCTCGATCGGAGGAATCTTTGTGCTAGAGGCCCTCTCGGTCATTCTGCAGGTCGGGTACTTCAAGCTAAGCGGCAAGCGGCTGTTACGAATGGCTCCACTGCACCATCACTTCGAGCTGCTGGGCTGGGAGGAGCCGAAGGTGGTTGTGCGCTTCTGGCTGGTGGGCTTGATTTTTGCTCTATTCAGCCTGACGACATTGAAGCTGAGGTAAGGAAAGGCACTTGGAGGGGCGTGTTCCAGAGTTACAAGGACGAAGGGTTTTGGTAGTCGGATTTGCTCGCAGCGGGCTAGCGTCAACCAATCTTCTTCTTCGAAAAGACGCGAAAGTCACGGTCACCGATTTGAGGCGACAGGAAGCATTGCAAGGGCAGATTGAAGGACTTGCCGGGCCCGTCCAAATGGTCTTCGGCCGGCACCAACAGCAAGATTTCATGGAGGCTGATCTGATCGTCACGAGTCCCGGTGTTCCAAGTCGTCAAGGCCTGCTGCAGCAGGCGGCGGAGGCAGGGATTCCGATCTGGAGTGAGGTGGAACTTGCCTATCGCTTTCTCAAGGGTTCCTTCATCGGAGTTACCGGCACTAACGGCAAGACAACGACAACCGCGCTCACGGGGGCTCTGTTCGAGCGGGCTGGAGTTTCCCACGCAGTTGCCGGCAACATCGGAACTCCCCTTACCGGGTTGGTCGACCAGGGGAGCGACGACCGGGTCTTCATCGTCGAGCTTTCGTCCTTCCAGTTGGAGACGATCCAGAGTTTCAGGTGCAGCATCGCTCTGGTATTGAACTTGACGCCGGATCATCTGGATCGACACCAGAGCTTCGAGCAATACGTCCAGGCCAAGCGGCGCATCCTTCTCAACCAGACCGCCGAAGACTTCGCCGTGCTGAATGCAGACGATCCAAATTCCAAGGCGATGGGTGAGCATTGCGCGGCTCGAGTCTTTCTCTTCAGCGAGCGGCAGTCACTACACGAGGGAGTTTCCGTAGAGGAGGGACAGATCTGGATCCGATGGGAAGGTAGCGAATATCTGGTCATGCCCGTGGAGGAGATCCGGATGCCGGGACGCCACAACCTCCAGAATGTCCTGGCCGCTGTTGCCTCGGGCTTTCTGAAAGGATTGGACCCCATTCTGATGGCACAGGTCTTCCGTGACTTCGCGGGCGTGGAACATCGACTGGAGCAAATCGGTAGTCGAGCCGGAGTTCGATTCTACAACGACTCCAAGGCCACTAATGTAGAAGCCGCAGCCCGGGCTTTGGAGGCTCTCGAAGGACCCTTGATCGTCATCATGGGGGGAAGGGACAAGGGGGCAGATTTCGGACAGGTGAAGCACTTGATGAAGGACAAGGTCAAACTGCTGGTTTTGTTGGGAGAAGCTCGTAGCAAGATTCGCGGTGCCCTACAGGACCGCGTCGAGACCCTGGATGCTCGGGACATGGCAGAGGCGGTTGCGCTGGCGTCTGATGGGGCCCAACCGGGAGACACGGTGCTGCTGGCGCCGGCCTGTGCCAGTTTCGACATGTTCGATGACTTCGAACATAGAGGCCGCGCTTTCAAGGAAGCCGTGGCACAGATGGGCTTGGAGGAGAGAGCGTGAGTCAGAGAATGCCCTACGATGAGGGCGTCTTGCTAATTGTGTTGGTTCTGGTCGGATTCGGGCTTATAATGGTAGGGAGCGCCTCTGGCCACATCTCCCAGGAACTCTACGGATCGAACACCGATATTTTTGTGCGGCAGCTGATCGCCGTCGTGATTGGGCTCGTGCTGCTCCGTCTGGGTATGACAACCGACTATCGTCGTTATGAGCATGCAGCCGTTATGATCAGTCTATTCGTTGGGGCCGTCCTCCTCCTCATCATTCCCCTGGTTCGGCCCGGTGACGCCGGGGTCCGACGCTGGATCTCTCTGGGACCGTTGAACTTTCAGCCTTCGGAACTAGCAAAGCTCGTTCTGGTGCTGTGCTCTGCCTACTACCTGGTGCGCTACCGCGAGTCGATTCCATCGATCAAGGGTCTGATTCCCTATCTCGGACTCGTAGCTCTGCCGCTGGTGCTGATTCTCATGGGGCGAGATCTGGGTACCGCGGCGGCGATTGCTTTTACAGCGTGTTTGTTGCTCTACCTGGGAGGTGGGCCCCTGAAATACCTGCTGGGCCTCTTGTTGGCATCCATCCCGATCTTCTATTTCCTGGTGTTCGACGTGGAATACCGACGAAACCGGCTTCTTGCATTCTGGAATCCCTCTGCGGACCCCTATGGAATCGGCTATCAGGTGCGACAGAGTCTGATCGCGGTTGGCTCTGGGGGATGGACGGGGCAGGGCTTTGCCAACGGGAAACAGAAACTTTCTTTTCTTCCAGAGTCCCATACCGACTTCATATTCGCCGTCGTTGGGGAGGAACTTGGGCTGCTCGGCTGTGTTTTTCTGCTCGTCCTTTTTGCGCTTCTTTTCTGGAGGGGAGTGCGTATCGCGCTTCGAGCGGATACATCCTTTGGCTCCTATCTAGCCCTGGGTATCGTCTCCATGATCGTGCTCCAGGGGCTTATCAACATGAGTGTCGTTGTGAGTCTTGTTCCTACTAAGGGAATTCCACTTCCCTTCATATCGGTTGGAGGCTCCTCCATGTTGGTGATGATGGCAGGTGTCGGAATTCTGTTGAATATTTCAAGACGCTGTCGTCAGGGCTAGGAATCCCGGGACTGTGGTGGGTAGGAAAAAGGGGAAACGCATTATTTTCGCGGGGGGTGGAACCGGCGGGCACGTCTTCATGGCGGTGGCTATCACCCAATATCTCAGAGATCAGGACCCCGGGGTGGGTATTCGCTTCGTGGGTACTCCCGGAGGGATGGAGAATCGGATCCTGCCGGCCCTGGGTATCGACCTGGATACCCTTGAGGTCGGAAAGCTGAAGAGAGTGGGCCTATTGAAGGGAGTTTCGACGTTACTTCATCTGCCGGGATCCCTGCTGAAGGCTCGACGGATCTTGAAGTCTTTCTCGCCTTCATTGGTAGTTGGACTGGGGGGATACTCCTCCGGTCCGGTTGTACTGGCGGCGGCCTGGATGGGGATTCCCTGTCTTCTGATCGAACCCAACTCACAGCCGGGATTGACCAATCGGCTGCTTTCCCGCTGGGTGGATAGGGCAGCCGTCGCCTTCGAGGAAAGTGTCCGATGGTTCGGCTCGAAGGCGCGCCTGACTGGGATTCCCGTTCGCAAGGAGTTCTATCAGGTGCCTGAGATGGGCTTGACATCGGGACCGTTGCAGGTGCTCGTATTCGGAGGAAGTCAGGGCAGTCAGGCAATCAATAGCCTGGTTTGCGAGGCGCTGCCCTTCCTTTCAGCCGAATCGGTGAGGTTTGTCCATCAGACCGGACCCGCTGACTATTCTCGAGTGAAGCGATGTTACGATTCCCGCGGTTTTCCGGGCGCAGTAGTGCCGTTTATCAGCGCCATGCCAGGCTATTTTAGCCGTGCGGATCTGATCGTCTCTCGGTCTGGTGCTTCCACCGTTGCCGAGATCGCAGCAGCCGGGCGACCCTCGATCTTGATCCCCTTTCCCTACGCGGCTGATGATCACCAGAGAAAGAACGCCCTCGCTCTGGAAAGGCAGAATGCAGCTCTGGTTATCGAACAGGCCAAGGCTACCGGGCGGGATCTAGCCACGATGCTGACTGCGCTCGGCGAGGACAGAGAGCGCCTACGCGCCATGGCCGCTGCCAGCAGACGTGTCTCTCGACCCGATAGTGTCAATCGAATTGCCCAAGTAATGGATGAACTGCCGACAAGGGAGAACTGAGCTGAGGCTTGAACCACGGGAAGCGAAGCAGCCTTTGCCAGGACGGCCCTTGCGGCGCCTCGCTACGACAAGCGATGAGAAATGCGGGCTAACCTGAAACTTCATTGGCAAACGTAGCTTTGGCCTCCAGGCCGAAGTATTCCTTCGAGCCTTTGGCTCGGACGGCGGCCTGGAGCCCACCGCTACGCCGGACCCGGAGTTTCTTTCCTGTACGATCCGGCGCAGCCGGAGGCGAGGCTAACCTGAAACTTCATTTGCAGATTCGGATGGAAAAAGAACCTAACTCAATGATTTCGATATGGTTGCGGCGTGCGACAGCCGATTGCGTCGAAACCTGGCTTCGGAGGCCGACTCTTTCTCGAATAATCCAGCTCGCAGCAGTCGCTTGGTTTGGACATCTGACCGCTCTCGGAGCCTGCTTCAGCAGGCTGGAGCGAAGCGTATTAGACCGGTCCTTCAGGGCCGGGTATTGGGGTGAGGTGCAACTTGAGCTCGCTTCAGCGGGCTTCTCGAGCGAGGGCTTCAGCCAAAGTCCGGCCCGATGCTCCTTTGTACGTCCGATGACGACCCCCAGGGAATCTTGGGTGCCTTTGAGAGCCGAATCGAGCCTTGGTAGTGGAGATCGGAACGGATTCTGGCTAAAGCCTTTCCCGAGAAGCCTGCTGAAGCAGGCTCTGCCCCTCACATCGCGCGGAGATCCGGCCCTGAAGGACCCGTCTATTACGCTTCGCGCCAGCCCGCTGAAGCGGACTCCTGGACAAGGCTCCCCATGACCCACAAACGCTTGCCCCGACCAAAGTTTCGTTCTCCAATGGGGATAACTCTGCTGGGAGCACAAAGTGAAGGGGAATTTCCGGGAAGGCATGGCGATGGGGACTGAGCTGGAAAAAGTTCGCAGGTTCCACTTCGTGGGGATTGGGGGGGCGGGCATGAGCGCGATCGCCCAGGTCTTGCTGCAGTCGAACTATGACGTGTCCGGTTCCGACGTAGTGGAGAGTCCTACCCTTCAACATATCCGCTCCCTAGGGGGAAGAGTGTTCGTAGGGCATCGGTCCTCGAATATTGGCAGTGCCGAGGCTGTCGTGTTCAGCAGCGCGGTTTCGACGGGAAATCCGGAGCTGGAAGCGGCCCGCAGGAGAAACCTTCTGGTCCTACACCGGGCCGACATGTTGGCCCATCTGATGCGGTCAAAGGAATCGATCTCGATTGCAGGCACTCATGGCAAGACGACCACGACTGCCATGATCGCGGCCCTACTGCTGGAAGGGGGACTCGACCCGACCGTGCTGGTGGGGGCACAGGTGAAGCAGTTGGGAGGTAACGCTCGGGTGGGCCGGAGCCCCTATTTGGTCGCGGAGGCGGACGAAAGCGACGGCACCTTCCTGAAACTGTCGCCGCGATATGTGGTTGTAACCAACATCGATACCGATCACCTCGACTACTACGGTGACTTGGCGCACATCCAGGAAGCATTTCTGGAGCATATCTTCCGAGTCCCTCGGCAGGGAAGCGTGATCGCCTGTTGGGATGATTCCAACCTCAGGCAGATATTGAAAAAAGTTCACCGGCCCGTGATAACTTACGGCTCAGAACCGGGGGCGAGTGTGTCAGCCCAGGACGTTGTCGGGAGTGCCCGCGGATCGGCCTATAGCTGTCTGCACCAGGGCCAGTCCCTGGGGCGGATCCAGTTGGGAGTTCCCGGGCGGCACAATGTGGTTAATTCCCTGGCTGCGGTCGCTGTTGGCCTTCTGCTCGGTATCCCTTTCTCGGCTTGCCAGCGCGGGCTGAACGCCTTTTCTGGCGTCGAGCGGAGATTGGAACGGAAAGGGGAGAAGGCGAGTGTGTGGGTCCTGGACGACTACGGCCACCACCCCTCGGAAATCCAAGCGACTCTTCAGGCCTGTGCAGGAATGGGAAAGAGGCTGCTGGTCGTCTTTCAGCCCCATCGTTTTTCTCGAACTCACCACTTGATGGCAGATTTGGCAAAGTGCTTCGTAGATGCAGATAGGCTCTTTGTGACGGACATTTATGCGGCCGGGGAAGAGCCGATTCCCGGCGTGTCGAGTAGACATCTGGTGGAGGAGATCAGCCGCTATCGTCAGGTGACCTATGCAGACGATTCTCAGAAGCTTGTCGAGGAACTGAAGCGGGCGACGAGGCCTGGAGATCTGCTCCTTACCCTGGGTGCAGGGGACGTGTGGCAGATTGGAGAAGCATATCTTGAAGATTAGTGGATTCAAACAGATCGTAGTGGTGTCAGTAGGCCTTCTGGGTCGGTTCCTGATACTGCTGCTTGTTTTCGGTAGTCTCTCTTGGGGCCTGTACTACGCCTGGAACTCGCCCCAGGCGCTGAAGTATTTCCAGCTTCGAGAAATCCACTTTAAGGGAACCACCCATGTATCGGAGGAGAGTCTCCGACTGCTAATCCAAAAATCCTCCCCTCCGAATCTCCTCCAGATTGACCTCGAGCACGTCCGCGGGATCGTCGAGACTGAGGCCTGGGTGAAGTCCGCTGTGGTTCGGCGGAAGCTTCCTGATGAGCTTGTTATTTATGTCGACGAGAGGCAGCCGGCCGCAGTCGCAGCCATCGATCGAGAGCTCTACGTTGTGGATGAAGAGGGAACCATCCTCGATCGTCAGAAATCCGATGACCTCTTGGACCGCCCTGTCGTCAAGGGTCTTAGAAACCTTACCCACGAGGGGGCTCAAACCCACAACAGCGCTAGAATGCTGGCCTACACGAGTCTGCTCGCCGAGCTATCTTCGGGAGAGCAGGACTATGCAGCTTCGGTCTCGGAAGTGGACGTGGAGAATCCGGAACGGATCGGCATCGTTTTGGATCATGATCCAGTGCCGATCTACTTGGGTGGAACAAGGTTTCTGGAACGCTATCAGCGCTTCCTCTCGCAGCGGAGCCTATACCGTGAGCTTAAGCAGGAACATGGGCTGATCGAATACATCGATGTGTCCTACGACAACAAGATTATATTTCACACTCCCTATGAGCAAACCGAGCGCATCACGGGTGGAGCAGACGACCACCCTCTGTAGCGATTGTTATGGCGAGGAAAAGACACCTTCTGGCGGGAATTGACGTCGGTACGACGAAGATTTGTAGCGTGATCGCATCGATCGAAGAGGGGAAGGTGCGAATCCCTGGAATCGGGTGGAGCGACTCCAAAGGGCTGAAGAAGGGAATCGTAGTCAACTTGACCGAGACTGTAGACAGCGTAAGGAAATCTCTAGACCAGGCTGAGACCGAGGCCCGTGCCGTGGTGGATTCAGCCTTTGTCAGCGTGGGTGGGATCCATATTCAGGGGTTGAACGCATCGGGTCGGACCGAACTGCGAGACCAAAACAGCGAAATTACAGAGGAAGATATCGCCCGGGTCATTGATGAGGCGAAGTCGTTGGAGATACCCGAGCATTACGAGGTGATCCACGCCTTGACGCAGGATTTCACCGTAGACGGACAGGGAGACATCCTCAATCCTCTTGGTCTGACCGGGCAAAGCCTCTCCGTCAACCTTCATCTGGTCCTTAATGCCGCGGCCGCGGTCCAGAACATTGTGAACGCGGTCAACAAAGCGGGAGTCGTTGTAAACGGGGTCGTCATGCAGCAGTTGGCTTCTGCCGAAGCCGTACTGACCGAGGACGAAAAGGAGTTGGGAGTCATCGTTGTTGACATCGGTGGAGGAACGACCGATGTGGCTTTCTACCGTCGCTCCAGCATCTGGCACTCGGCGGTGCTGCCGATTGGTGGTGATCTCATTACCAAAGACATTGCGATCGGATTGAAGGTCCCTCTCCAGGAAGCAGAGCAGCTGAAGAAGGACACGGGGAACATGTTTCCTGAGAGCATCGCGGACGAAGAGATGCTCGAGATCAGCGAGGTCGGGACCGGCCGGCGGAGCACCATCTCGCGTCGGCTGCTATGCCAGATCATCCAAGCCCGCTCTGAGGAGATCCTCAACGCAATCGGGGAAATTGTGGAAGAAGTGAGGATGAGGAAGGATCTCATGACCGGTGTGGTTATCACCGGGGGAGGCTCTCAGCTCGATGGACTGCTGGATCGGGCCGAGCAGATGCTGGCAATGCCAGTGCGAATGGGATACCCCATCAATCCGGACTCGACTGAGGAGCGACCGTTCGATCCGGCCTACGCCACTGCACTCGGTTTATTGAGGTACGGCAAAGAGATGCAAAATGGAATGGGATCCAACGGCTCCAGGAGTGTTTTGGCTCGCCGACCCAAGGCGACGACCGAGCGGTTGAAAGATTGGGTGCTGGGAAGGATCGGCTGAGGGTTCGTGCAGAGTAACGTCGCAGACGAACCCTAGGCGCCTCTCCGGAATGGAGAGGAAACACTAGTAGTGGAGGCATTTGATGAGCCAGCTCATTTTTGAAGAAGAGCAAAAGACTAGTTGGGCTTTGGAAGAGGGGACCAGAGAGGGCGCCAGAATCAAAGTAGTAGGCATTGGTGGAGGGGGTTGTAACGCGATTAACCGGATGATTGAGGCCGGGATCGAGGGCGTTGATTTCATCGCTGGCAATACCGATCTGCAGGCACTGCGTCACTCGCGTGCTCCCGTCAAGCTGCAACTTGGTACCCTGTTGACGAAAGGCCTGGGGGCGGGTTCGGATCCTGAGATCGGCCGCAAGGCTGCCCTGGAAGATACCGAGAGGATTATCGAGCTGTTGGAAGGGGCCGACATGGTCTTCGTGACCGGTGGCCTAGGAGGCGGTACCGGCACCGGAGGTGCTCCCATCGCCGCCAGTCTGGCTGCGGAACTCGGAGCTCTGACCGTTGCCGTAGTGACCAAGCCGTTCAATTTTGAGGGCAAGAGGCGCATGCACCAGGCCGATCAGGGGTTGTCGGAACTGAAGAATAGCGCGGACACGGTCATTACGATCCCGAATGAAAAACTCCTCAGTGCATTGCCTCCCGGGACCTCGCTCATGAATGCCTTCAAGTTTGCGGATGAGGTTCTATGTCAGGCAGTCCAAGGCATTAGTGATCTCATCAATGTTCCCGGGGTGATCAACCTCGATTTTGCTGATATCAAGACCGTCATGTCAGGCATGGGAATGGCGCGGATGGGCACGGGTACCGCAGAAGGGGAGGACAGGGCAGTGTCGGCGGCGCGCAAAGCAATCCACAGCCCGCTCCTGGATGACGCGACAATCAAGGGAGCCCAGGGTGTCTTGATCAACGTCACAGGCAGTCACAATCTAACGCTTCACGAGGTAAGTGAGGCAAACTATGTAATTCAGGATTCGGTCGACACTCATGCCAATATTATCTTCGGATCCGTCTTTGACGAGACCATGGGCGAAAAGGTCAAGATCACGGTCATTGCCACTGGATTTGGCAATTCACCACAATCGCGTCTCGATGGCCAGGGAGGCACTTCCGAGAGCCAGGAGGTCCCGCGTCCCAGAGCACTTCCAGGCCGCGAAGCGGCGGAAACAGTAGCCTACGCTTCCAAGATCGAGCGCGAGGCAGAGATCCCCGCCTTTCTCCGGCGCGGGCAGGATAGTTAAGGGTTCGTTCAGGAGTAGCTTCGCAGCGTTAGTGTGCAGCTTTGCGCTAAATTTGGTCGCGAACGACTTGACCCGTTAGCAACATAAGGCCAGGTTCCGAGGAGAGAGCTGGACAACTCTTCCCCACGCAGTGACGCACTATATTGCCTATCCTCGACCGAAGTTTCTTTCCCGAATGGGGCAGCGCAGCGGGGGCGGGACTAAGCTGAAACTTCATTGGGTAGGAGATCGTCCAAGAGTCGCCAATGACAGAGTCGTGACTGCGAAGGAGCGGTCCCGGCATACGGATGCCGGAAACAACCGACCAAACAGACGGTGGCCGATTGCATCCCCTTTTGTGGCATCTCCCGATCGGTGATCGGGGCCGCTTCTTTGCAGTCACGGCTCTGTCATTGGCGGTAGCGACAATCACGGCAGACGTAACCGAAGTTTCGTTCTCGAATGGGGCCAGGGCTTCCTGGGGGCGGCACTAACCTGAAACTTCATTTGGAACTTGCCCCTCCAGGTCGCCCATTAAGGTGGGACTTGAATGGTGAGTAGTGAGCAGTACCGGAAATGGTCAGCTCCCCACGTTGTGGCTATTTACCGGGCTGGCCCGGGGGCGGATTTCACAGGGAGTGTGGAAAGGGTGTGGATGGGCCTGAGGAGGGAGAGAGAGTAGCCGGGCTTCAGCACTTTGCACAACCCGAGTGCGTCGGCTCAGGCTGGCAGAAGACAAGCTCGAGGGTAGCGTTGCTTCGCATACGTCACCCAGGTGATCTTGAGGTCGGATCCGTACTCGTCGATCCGGAACTGCAGTAGCGCCGATCGCTGGTAATTGCTGCCACTACGGTCCTGGTGGGTAGTAGGGGACAGCTCTATTTCCCCAGATTGCGCCACTCCAGCTGAAGGAATCTGAAGGGCGAGTCCCCCAGAACCTTGTACCCATGTTTTACGTTTCTGGGGCAGAAGATCACGTCCCCGGGGCCCACCTCTCGCTCGAATTCTCCAACCTCCCAGATTGCCCTTCCTACCAGGACGACCTCGGCTTGCTCCATTTGGCGATGATAGTGGACGGGTGTCAATGTGAATGCCAAGGATTCTACTGGTGTCACCGCCCTGACTCAGGCTGCATGGGGAGGACACAGCGAGATCGTCAGGATCTTGTTGGTGAGCGGTGCCGATCCTGATGCTAAAGATGATCGCGCCGACATGACCGCAACCATGTGGGCGGTATGGAAGGGGTACTCCGAAACCGTCGAGACTCTACTCGAGAACGGCGCTAGCGTGAGGGTCGCTGACAAGAATGCTAGAACCGCGCTGATGGGTTCAGCCTAGGAGGGGCATACCGATATTGCAAGAGTCCTTCTGGAGCGTGGAGCAGAGGTCAATGTCCCCGATTATACCGGTGCTACGCCCTTGATGTGGGCAGCTTGGAAGGGTCGCACCGATACCACCGAACTGTTCCTCGAGAACGGGGCGAAGGTGAATACGCGGGAGAAGGACGATGATCGGACCGCACTGATCGGTGCTGCGCTTGAGGGTCACGTCGAAACGGTTCGGGTGCTGTTGCGATATGGGGCAGACGTGCACCTGTCGGACCGTTTGGGAACGACGGCCTTGATGGCAGCAGCCGAGGGAGGCCACGAGGAAGTCATCGGCCTTCTCACTGAAGCTGGGGCCGAGAAGTGACACCTTCAGACCAGGTGACAGGTCTCGAATAAGCTTCAGGTAAAATGGCTGACGACTAAATTCCAAGGCTCACGACTGGGGACTTGAGATTCGTCAATTCGGGAGTTTAGCGATGTCTAAACGACTCACGTTCTTGTCTTTTATCGTGCTGACAGCTGCTTTCGGCGTCGGTAGTTCCGAGAGGGAGATGCAGCCTCTCGACATCGGCTGGCGACTGGAGCTCTTCGTGGATGACTTTCTGATTGATCAATTTCAAGGGCTCGAGTTGCAGCTCCATCCACCCGAGTCGGCGGGAAGGGTTTTCTCGTTCGACCGG
>CAUZIZ010000015.1:0-50542 GCA_963579905.1 Acidobacteria bacterium UBA6911
CAACGCCCCTTTGCTGGCCTTCTTGTAGAGAGCAATCAAGCTGTAGAAAAAACGCAACCAGCTGATTCAGAGACAAAATAGTGAAAAAAGACTTGACTTCAAACCTCAGATGTCTGGGCTAGCCGCAATAACACCTTTGGTGTAGGGATGTTCCCTCAAAGTTGTCTCCCCGGATGATCCAGCGCCAGCTGTGGGTCCCTCTTGGCCCTGATTGGAAGTTTCTTTCCCGAACGGGACCGTACCAGAGACAATCAGCGAATGTAATGGCGCGACAATAGTGTAATTGATCTCGGGTCTCCACCCCGATCACATCGAATCGTATCGCGACCTCTGAGAGCGCATGGCGACTCGTGAATTCGTAGGCCAGTCGCTCCAGCTTCCTTTTCTTTCTGAAGTCGACGTTCACCTCCGGTAGGCAGGCGAGAGGGAACGCGCCGGGTCTTGACCTCAACCAGGACCAGCCAGGGCCCGTCGTAGGCAATGAGGTCCACCTCACCCGTCCTGCCCTTCCAATTCCTCACCAGCACGTCCCATCTCAGCCGGAGCAGGTGTCTCAGCTCGATCCACTCTCCCCATTGCCCAAGCGCCCGGGTGGAGTGACCGTGGCTTACGCCCCAAAGCCAACGCGACCCTCGCCCTAGCTTCTCGGCACACATCCACCCGGCATCATCAGGCAGCCGCTCCAGCATCTACTTCTCTTCCTAGAAACAACGGTGAACTTGAGCAAGGAACGAGCTAAATTGAACCACCGAGTTCCACTTGCGGCAGCCGGCAGTCGCGGACACCCTTCTCTTGACAGTCAGGGTAGGCAGTTCTTAAGATAAAAGCTCTCTGGCGCGGGAATAACTCAGTGGTAGAGTGCGACCTTGCCAAGGTCGAAGTCGCGGGTTCGAATCCCGTTTCCCGCTCCAGCCCTTCTTATTGATTCCATTGGACTAGCAGGTCTTGTCTTCGGTCGGCTGGCCCCACTCGTCTGATGCTGGGTGCAGATAGGGTGCAGAATCCAGCCAATCGAGGTTCGTTGTACCAGGCAGGTTATTTCGCGAATCCGCGGTTAGCACCGGGAATGAGAGGGCCGCATCTCTTCACAGTGAGCTCGATGCTTGAATGGCCTAGTTGTTCACCCAAACAAGCAATCGGAACGCGTCGGTGTGAGAAGGAGACTGGCGCACGAATGTCTTAGATCGTGGAACCTTTGTCGCGCGATCTAGCCTTGCCCAAGCACTTCTTGAAATGGCGATTTTCCAGAGCCAACGGGGGAGTGATCTTACCCATCCGTTATGTTGGGAGAATTGTTCCCCACCCTGGATGGAGATTTCACCGGATATCCCTGTTCCGCGGCGGTGGCGGGTGAGACCAACTACGTCATGGTCGACAGCAGCGCTGGTCCCCATACGTCCTGTACGTCAGCAGAAACGACGGACGCAGCTGGAGCAAGCGCAGCGCCATGAGTCTGGACGACGACAAGTGGTATGGCACCATGACGATCATGGCGGACGGCCGATTGCTGGCCGGCGCCTACACAGAGAAGGACGAGCACCATTTCTACTACTGTATCAGCAAGGACGAAGGCCACACCTGGGTTCGCAGCAGAAGGCCTACGTGTACAGGATGGTCCGGGACCCGGAGCTCGCCTAGCTCAGGGGCAAGTACTACCTGCAGGGAAGATCAGGCCACGGCAAAGACGGGGACTATCGCTTCGTTCTCTATCAGTCGGATGCCGGTGCGAGATCGGGGCAGGGAGTCATTGTCAGTGGCGATGCGGAGCACCCCGAAGGGTACAGTCAGAACTGCATCATCAACAAGTACGACGACGACGTTCCCAATGAGCTGGTGGCGGTGTACAGCATCATCTACAAGGGGCGGGACACCAACGAGTATGTCTATTTCATCCGGCCGGATGGGAACTAGATGAATCCGACTCAAGGCAGATTCCCGACAACCCCGGGACGCGAGCAACATGAGGCCCTGGAACTGACTGAGGTCTTATGACTTCCTTGCCGACATTGGCTAGGTACGAATCCGTTACCTCCTCAATGGCGTCGCGAAAGTTGGGCTCATAGGCGGTCACTGCGTCAGATCAAGGACTCACCCACCTCCTTCCGGAGCTGGTCCCAGTGACTAGGATGTTCTCGACAGAAACAGTCGCTCGCCACGCCGGCGACACGAACCTCACGATTCGCATAATTCGCTGCGACTCTATATTTCGTTGGATGATTTCAAGACGACAAATTTAATTGCATAGCGAATTCCAAACGGGAGCACCAAGGTCAAAGGGATCACCCATATCGAAAGATAAGATAGTCTCTCGATAATCCGTCGTTCATACACATGCTTTTCAGCGCCATTGCCTTTGATTAATACGTTGCCCTCTTTTCCTCAAGTCCTTACTAAGACGGAAATGGTCGCTTCGCTGTATCCAAGGTTCGCATCGTAAGGTTCTATTATTTGAGGGTTCGCTTCGATGTGAGAGATACTATAAGGTATTCCAGAAGAAGCGGTCGTGGGCCCACCATACTCATGTTTCCCAACACTACGTTGAATCAACTCGGACAGCTCATCCAAACTACTACTTCGGAGCAACCTGCCGAAAGGGGTAAGGCGCTGGGCATCGGGCAGCAGACACCTGCCCACGGCGTCCCGCTGATTTGTCATGCTGCGGAACTTGTACAGAGTGAAGGGGCGGCCTTGGAGCCCGGCACGCTGGTGCCGAAAAAGAACGGGAGAACCCAGCTTCAAGCGCACCAGAACCGCTACCAGCACCAGCAGCGACGAGAACAGAAGCAGCCCCGAAATAGCAACAGCGGAGTCCAGGATTCGCTTGCCATAGCTGCGATACCATTCACCTCTCATACCTGAAGGTCCATCCCCAAGATCGAGTGCTTGAGCTTCCAAAAGAGCTTGGGCCCCGTCTCGATAAGGGCTGCAACCGAGCATAACACAGCCAGCGCAGATGATTGTGGCACTTGCCCCTGTGTCTGCCAATGACCGTGTGACCGTGGCACAATAGAGGAATGATAGAGTTTGATCTATTCGTGATCGGTACCGGGCCAGCTGGCCAGAGGGCAGCTATTCAAGCGGCCAAGCTGGGACGAACGGTCGGAATCTGTGACCGCAGGACGGTATTGGGCGGTGTGTGCGTCAACACCGGAACCATCCCCTCCAAGACTTTTCGGGAGGCAGTCCTATATCTGACCGGACATCGACAGAAAGAACTCTACGGATCTTCCTACACCGTCAAAGAAGACATCACGATGGGAGATCTGGTCTACCGCTGCCAGCATGTGATCGAACGGGAGGCCCACGTCATCCGGCAGCAGTTGCGCCGCAACGATGTGACGCTGTTTGGAGGGGTCGCCAGCTTTGTAGATGCGCATACTCTTCAGGTCGAGGGACCCAAGGGAATCACGGAGATCAGGACGTCCTACATCCTGGTCGCCACCGGAACCGAACCAGCCGTTCCTGAAGATGTGGAGGTGGACGGCCGGACCGTGTTCACCTCCGATGGGATTCTCAAAATGAAGTCCATTCCCAATACCATGACTGTGGTGGGAGCGGGCGTCATCGGAGTCGAATATGCTTCCATGTTCGCCGGGCTGGACACCGAGGTCACCATCATCGACAAGCGGCCGCGTCCACTGGAATTCGTCGACTCGGAAATCGTTGACGACTTGATGTACCAGATGCGCAGCATGGACTGCACCTTTCGTATGGGTGAAGAGGTGAGTGCGATCCACATCGGAGGGCCCGGACACGCCGAGGCATTGCTGAAGTCGGGAAAGAAAGTCGTCTCCGATGTGATCTTCTATTCCATAGGAAGAATCGGCGCTTCCGCATCCCTGAACCTGGAGGCTGCAGGACTCGAGGCCGATGGACGAGGTCGTATTCAGGTCAACTCGAACTGCCAGACGGCACAACCTCATATCTACGCTGCCGGCGACGTCATTGGATTTCCGGCTTTGGCGTCCACCTCGATGGAGCAGGGTCGGATGGCGGCCTGTCATGCTTTCGGAATGAAAGCCGAATCGAACCCGGATCTCTTCCCCTATGGCATCTATTCAATTCCCGAAATCTCGATGGTGGGAAAGACAGAGGAGGAGCTGACCGAGGCAGCCGTCCCCTATGAGGTAGGAGTCGCACGGTATCGGGAGATTGCCCGGGGCGTCATGCTCGGGGACGACTCCGGTCTGCTCAAACTACTTTTTCATCGCGAGACGCGCAAAATTCTGGGGGTACACATCATCGGCACCGGTGCCACCGAGCTCATCCACATCGGGCAAGCTGTATTTGCCCTGGGTGGCTCGATCGACTACTTCGTTGATACTGCCTTCAACTATCCGACGTTTGCCGAGTGCTACAAGGTAGCCGGGCTGGATGGGTTCAACAAGATTGGTCCGCCCGCCGAAGCTTGAATTCAAGGGTGAGGGAGACAATGGCCAGAGTTCGGATTGGCTACGTGATCATTGTGTTGCTGCTGGCATCCTGCACTGTGCCGGATAAGGCTGGAGATCGGTCGGTGGAAGAGCTGATCGAAGTGTTGAGAAGCCCGAACTGGAGAACCCGGAAAAAGGCGGCCGAGGAGCTGACCGCGAGGGACAAGGACGAGGTGGGCCCCCTTTTGGCCCTTTTGGTCGCGTTTGACCGTACAGCCGACGCTCGCGTTAAGGATCGTATCAAGGAAGTGCTGCACGGCTGGGGCATGTTTGCCCTGGGCACTCGCGTCGTTGCGACGCTGGCCAAGCTGGACAAATGGAATCGTCAGCTCATGGAAGACATCGTTTCGATTCGATCCGACAAGGGCCAATCTTCGAAACAGGTCTCCGATCGACTGATGCAACGATTCGGGATGGTAGTGCACACCCTGAGGATGGAGACCGATGAAGAGGTAGTCTCCTTCAGGAAGGAACTGGTTACGGCGATTCAGAGGGCCAGGTTGATGCTCACTCAGGAGCGAGAGTCAGAGGCTATCGCAATCGTGGCAGAACTGAGCCGTAGGGTCAACGCCACAATCGACGGCCACGGCGACCTCGACCAGGACGCCATGTCCACCTCCTGGGAATACGCGCACGGTCTTGATCCAATCCTGGATGATGGTGCGGAGGATCCAGACGGGGATGCTCGCAGCAACATTGATGAGTTCCTGAAGGGGAGCGATTCCAATAAGAAGGATTGAGGCCCGTGCGCAAGGGGCACACCCTGATTGACATCTGAACGCACCCCTGCAACCTAGAAGTGCCTGGGGGTATGGTCCCTGTCGGGCCCCGCTCCCTGACAGTCACGGCTCTGTCAACTGGCGAAGGTTGCTTCTCTTCCTCGTGATTCAAGTTTCAGGTTGGTCCCGCCCCCAAGAAGCTCTGGCCCCATTCGAGAAAGAAACCTCAGTGTCCTCCAGTGGCACGGGCATCCCTGCCCATGATGACCGATCCGTCGAGCCAAGGGCTCGACAATCACGGCCTGGAAGGCCGTGCCACAGTTGGGAATCCTGAACCTGGAACCAAATGAAGTTTCAGTTTAGGGTTCCGACCTCGGGATAAGCTCGAACCGCAGTAGGAAAAATCCCGGCAGACTTCCGATCACAATTTGGTTAGACTAAGCGCCATGTGTGGGATTGTCGGGTACCTGGATCGAAGCGGGGGCGATCAGGCTCCCATCGGAGACATCCTGGTTCAGATGTTGTCCACCCTTTCCTGCCGTGGTCCTGACTCTGCTGGCGTTGCGATTTATGGCGAGTCACAGGAGCCCAACCTGCTGCTGCGGATCAAGCTGGGCGAGCAGGGGGACTTCCGGGAGGAAGGAGCGGAGCTGGCCGATCGAATCGGTGGCATTGCGCCGATAGTCGAGCAGGATGTTTTTCCCGGGTATCTACGCCTGGTGCTGGGGCCCTTGACCGACGCTGAAGTGCTGATTGATAGGATCCAGCGCCTGTCCCTGGACCTCGAGCTGGTGAGCGCAGGCAGGCAGATGGAGATTATCAAGCAGGTGGGTTCCCCGGCGAACCTGGATCGCAGCTATTCCGTGAGCTCCCTCAAGGGGACTCATGGTCTTGGACACACGCGCCTTTCCACGGAAAGCCGAGTCGATTTGAGCCACTCTCAACCCTTTTGGGCACAGGGCGTCCCCGACCTGGCCACCGCACACAACGGTCACATCACTAACTACCATAAGCTGCGACGCCAATATGAGCAGAGGGGAGTACGATTCTTCACCGAGAATGATTCGGAGATCATCGGCATCTACCTGCGCGATCAGCTGTCCCGCGGACACACGCTGGAAAAAGCTCTTTCGAATTCTCTCGACGATTTTGATGGCTCCTTTTGCTATCTCGCCGCTACCCGAGACTCACTGGCGTACGTCAAGGATCGCTTCGCTCTTAAGCCTTTGACGGTTGCCGAATCGGCGAACTGGGTTGCTATCGCTACCGAGGAAATCGCGCTTCGCACCTCTCTTCCCGGAGACTTCGAAGTCCACGAACCAGGTGCTCGGGAAGTTGCACTCTGGTCAGTACCTGGCCTTGCGGTCGAGACGACGTGATGGACGATCAAGAGAAGGGCAGCGTCGTCGACGCACAGGGCAAGACGCCGAGAGATATCAACCGCCAGATCAAGGAGCTCATCGGAGCGGGCGAGACCCGCATTCGGGTCATCGGAGCCTCCGCTCAGCACAATCTTGGCGTGGGCATCGTCGAACCCGTTTCGATCCGCTTCGAGGGAAGCGTTGGATACTACTGCGGTGGATTGATTGACGGACCGAAACTCGAGATTCAGGGTAGCGCCGGCTGGGGGCTGGGCGAGTCGATGAATTCGGGGACCATCGAGGTTCATGGGAACGTTGGTAATAGCTGCGCCGCCTCCATCCGCGGAGGCACGTTGGTGATTCACGGGAATGCAGGTGCGCGGGCAGGAGTCAGCATGAAGGGAGGCTTGCTCATCATTGCCGGCGACTGCGGCTATATGACCGGATTCATGATGCAGAAGGGCGTCATTGTGGTTTGCGGGGACGCTGGTCCCGCTCTGGCTGATTCCATGTACGAGGGCTGTATTTTCGTCGGTGGAGAGATCGAAGAGCTGGGCAACGATACCGTCGTCTCGGATTCAGACGAGGAAGATCGGAGATTTCTGGACGATAACCTGGCGAGCTGGGGAATAGGCACCGACAATTCCTTCCGGAAGGTGGTTTCTGGACGTCGCTTGTGGAACTTTGACAAACAGGAGATCGGGATATGGAAGGAAGCGTTGTAAAGGAAAAGCCCGTTCTTCGTCAGAGTCCGATTTGGCGCCCTGAGACCATCCAGGACATCCAGGCGAAAGCAGAATTGGGTCGCTACCGGATCCGCGGTTTCAGCGCCCTGCGGAGCCGTCCCCTTCCCTCTTTCGATGACCTCGTCTTCATCCCCTGCACCCTCACCCGAATTCCCTTGGAAGGGTACCGGGAAAAGTGCACCACCACGACCTTCCTGGGAACGCGATACGCCAAGAAGCCGATCAAGCTGGACATACCCATCATGGTCACGGGCATGAGCTACGGCGCGCTCTCCTATAACGCCAAGGTGGCGCTCGCCCAGGGAGCCACGCGAGCGGGGACTTCGACTACCACCGGCGACGGAGGGATGCTCATGGCCGAGCGTGAGCACTCGAAGACCTTGATCTACGAGGTCCTCCCCAGCCGCTATGGAATCAACATTCAGCACATGAAGATGGTCGACGCCATTGAGCTCACCATCGGCCAGGGTGCCAAGCCTGGGACCGGGGGCCTCCTGCTAGGATCGAAAGTCTCCGAAGAGGTTGCCGGCTCCAGGGATCTTCCCGCAGGAGTCGACCAACGAAGCCCCTGTCGCCATCCGGACTTCCTCGGCCCCGATGACATGATTATCAAGATCGAGGAGCTCAGGGAGGCGACAGATTGGCAGGTGCCCATCTTCGTAAAGATGGGAGCTACGCGAGTCTACGACGACGTCAAGCTGGCGGCCAAGGCAGGAGCCGATGTGGTGGTAGTCGACGGAATGGAGGGCGGAACAGGCGCCTCACCCGACATACTGCTCGATCACACTGGAATCCCTACACTAGCAGCCGTTGGCGAGGCGCGTGCGGCTCTCGAGGATGTGGGTCTGTATGGCGAAGTCCAGTTGATCATGGCCGGGGGCATCCGTAACGGAGCAGATGCGGCCAAGGCCCTCGCCCTTGGTGCCGATGCCATCTATCTGGGGACGGCGGCCCTGATCGCGCTCAACTGCAACAGGCCTATTTACATCGAGGACTACCACAAGCTGGAGACCGAGCCCTACTCTTGTCACCATTGCCACACAGGACGGTGTCCTGTCGGAATCACCACCCAGGATCCGGAGCTGATGGCCAGACTGCCCATCGAAGAAGCCGCGGACCGAGTCACCAATTTCTTTCACGCCATGACGTCCGAGATACAGATGTTGGCTCGCTCTTGCGGCAAGTCGGATGTGCACGATCTGGAGCCCGAAGATCTGCGGGCGCTCACGCTGGAGTCCTCGATGATCGCCGGCGTTCCGCTGGTGGGTACTCGTCACGTCTTCGGTGGAGGCCCCGGTTGGAAGGAGTCCCATGTTAGCCCCCCTGGGCAAGAGTGAGCAGTGAGCAGTAGTGAGAAGTAAGCAGTACTGGAAACAGCTGCAGCTAACAGAGCCGCGAACGACATGACATGTCAACGATATGAGCCCAACTTCCGTGGAGAGAGCTGGACAACAGAAGAATCTCTCCTATCCCCAACGAGGGTGCTGATTGGGGTAGGACGGGCATTCCTGCCCGTCAAAATCACAGACGGACAAGAGTGCTCGTCCTACTACTCCCAACCGCTGAGGACGAGATTGTGTCGTTCCTAATTGCCTGCCCCAACTGCGGCCCCAGATCGGCCTACGAATTTCGGTCCGGTGGTGAGTACCAGAGGCGCCCCAGCGGGGATGCTCCCGACAGGGCCTGGGCCGGCTACTTGTACTTCCGGAAAAACTCGGCAGAGGAGCACATCGAGTGGTGGTACCATTCCAGCGGCTGCCGGCTCTGGTTTCTGGCCAGTCGAGATACATCGACTAACCGGGTGACCGGGACCTTCTGGCCCGAAGAGCTGAAGAAGAGAGGCCCGTCCCCGGACGCCGAGTCGCCAAAGTAGCGCAGGAACATGGACAGGCTCGATTCTCACCCGGTTGAAGTCATCGATCGCAGTGGACGCGTTTCCTTCCAGTTCGACGGGAGAACCGTCCAGGCTCATCCCGGAGACACCGTCGGTTCCGCCCTTCTAGCCTCCGGCTTGCGCATCTTCTCGCGCAGCTTCAAATACCATCGACCCAGGGGTCTGCTCTGCGTCTCCGGGAACTGTCCCAATTGCCTCATGAACGTCAACGGGGTCCCCAACGTCAGGGTCTGCACCCGGCCAGTTGAGGAAGGGGATCAGGTCGTGCCCCAGCACTGTTGGCCCTCGCTGCGCTGGGACGCTATGGCGCTGATCGAGAAGGTGGATTTCCTGCTGCCGGTGGGATTCTATTACAAGACCCTCTACCGGGCCCGATGGCTTTGGAAGCTGGCCGAACCAATCGTCCGCCGGGTCGCCGGCCTGGGTAGAGTGGACTCGTCCCGATCCCCCGCCGGCCATTACGAGCGGGAGCACCTTTTTGCCGAGGTAGCCGTCGTCGGCGGCGGTCCCGCTGGGCTGGCTGCGGCGCAGGCGGCTGCGGAGGCCGGTGCCGAGGTAGTGTTGGTCGACGAGCAGCCGGAACTGGGGGGACATCTTCGATTTGAACGGGCGAAGTTGGAAGATCCGATCAGCGGCGAGACAGGGGAGGGCTTTGAACTCGCTCGGTCTCTGGCCGAGAAGGTGAAGAACAATGAGCGTATCCGGGTGCTGAGTCCGGCCCGGGCCTTCGGCGGCTATGAAGGAAACCTTATCGGTGTAGCCCTCGCCGATCGATTGGTTCACCTTCGAGCCGATCGGTTGATTGTCGCAACCGGAAGCTTCGAGTTTCCTGGCCTATTCAAGAACAACGATCTCCCTGGCATCATGTTGGGCAGCGGAGTCCGTAAACTGCTCAATCTGTACCGGCTCAAACCGGGGAAGCGCGCCGTGGTGGTTGCCTCCAATGACGAGGACCTGGCCTTGGCGCTAGAACTCCATGAGGCTGGAATTTCGGTGGTGGCTGCCGTCGATCAGCGCCTCGAGTCGTCGGACTCGGCGCTCATCCGGCAGTTGAAGCAGCTCCAGATCCCCCATCTGCCTTGCTTCGCTCCGGTGGCGGCCAGAGGTCGTTCCGATGTACGCGCCCTGGAAGTGGCTCCCGTCGATGCTGAGGGCTGCCTGGAACTGGACAAGTCGAGGAGCTTTCCTTGTGATCTGGTCTGTATCTCCACCGGGCGGTCTCCTTCCGTGGAGCTCCTCCGGCAGAATGGAGGGAAGGTTCGCTTCGATCCCAACTTGAATCAGAATGTTCTCGACAGCATCCCCTCGGACTTCAGCGCCGCCGGACACATCAATGGTCTCAAGGACCCGGCCCTCATCCTCCTACAGGGGCGAATAGCTGGACTGGAGGCGGCGGAATCCATGCATCCGCTTGGGGTTGACTTAAAGGAACAACTTCAGAAGCTGAGGGATAACCTGGATCAGGGAAGGTCGGACTGGCGAGAAACCGTTGTTCCGTCCGTCCTGTTCACCACCTCGAGCGCCGTGAAGCAGCTGGTCTGCCTCTGTGAAGACGTCACTCGGAAAGACATCGACAATGCCATCGCCGAAGGTTTCGACGAGATGGAGCTCCTGAAGCGCTACACGACCTCTTCTATGGGTCCCTGTCAGGGACGAATGTGCTCGATGCTGGTGGCCGGGAGCTGCGCCCAGGCACTTGATCGGGATCTGACTACTCCCGGAACCACCACCTCCCGGCCTCCGGTTCACCCCGTTCCCCTGGGGGTCCTAGCCGGTCCGCACCATTATCCGGTCAAGCTGACTCCGATGCACCATAGGCACCTGGAGGCCGGAGCTCACCAGATGGATTTAGGGGAATGGAAACGTCCTCATACCTACACCAGCTCTGAAAACGAATGGGAGGCGGTTCGAAAGAGGGTCGGAATCATAGACGTCACCACCCTGGGGAAGCTCGAGGTTCAGGGCCGGGACGCGCCCCAGTTGCTGGACCTGATCTATACCCATATCTTCTCTACGTTGAAGGTGGGCAGGATTCGTTACGGCGTCATCTGTGGTGAGGATGGGATCATCGTCGACGATGGCACCGTGAGCCGGATCGCCGAAGATCACTACTACATTACCACTACCACCGGCAATATCTCCTTCATCGAAAGCTGGATGGAATGGTGGGCGGTCGTCTACGGCTATTGTGCCCATGTCACCAACGTGACCGGCGATTTCGCGGCCGTCAATCTGGCCGGACCGAATGCACGAGACGTGCTGAGCAAGCTGACCGACATCGACATCTCCTCGGATGCCTTCAAGTACATGCGCTTCGAGCAGGGGGAGGTGGCCGGCATCCCATCACGCCTGCTGCGAATTGGATTCGTGGGTGAGACCGGCTGGGAGATCCATGTCCCGTCCAGTTACGGGGAGTATCTCTGGGACACCCTGATGGAGGCCGGGGAAGAATTCGGAATCCTGCCCTTCGGCGTGGAGACGCAGAGGATCCTCCGTCTGGAGAAGCAGCACTTGATCGTGGGTCAGGACACCGATGCCCTCAGTAATCCGCTGGAGGCCGGCATGCAGTGGGTCGTGAAGTTCGAAAAGGAAGACTTCATAGGAAAACATTTCTTGGATCTTGTCCAGAGTGAAGGTCGCCGTAATCGCCTGGTTGGTTTTGTCACCGACGAGCTGGTGAAAGAGGGAAGCGCGGTAGTTACAGCACAGACGCCAGTCGGACGGGTGACCAGCGCGCGGATGAGTCCCATCCTGAACCGCTGTGTCGGTATGGCCTGGGTACCCGAAGAACTGGCCGAGGACGGCGCCAACTTCGATATCTCCCACCATGACAGTCTCGTGTCTGCCCAGGTTCATCAGGCTCCCTTCTACGATCCAACAGGAGCCAGACTCAGAGAATGAACGCAACGCATTCCTGGAATCCAATCCGGCGGACGTCCGTCTACCACGAGTTGCTCGAGTTGGGTGCTGTGATGGCGGATTCGGAAGGCTGGCGCCTCCCGCTTCACTTCGGCGATGCCAAGCAAGAATCAGAGACCGTACGCTCGTCAGTGGGACTGACTGATGTCAGTGCCAACAGAAAATGGGAGATCAAGGGCGTGGACCTCGAGTCCTCCATCCGCTCCTCATCAGTCGATGCTCCCCTTCCTGGCCATGTCGTGTCCACGGATTTCGGTTGGCTCTGCCGAATCAGCCACAAGCATGCCCTGTTGGTTTCGGGTCAGGATGATCCGACCATTCTTTCTCATATCAAGAACCAGTGTAGTGACGAGAGCTGCACCCACCTACTCGATCGTACTGACGGTCTCATAAACCTGCGGTTGAGTGGCCCCAGAGCGTCGCCGTTGCTTTCAAAGCTGGGGGCCTTCGACCTGAGAGAGTCCGCCTTCCCGGATCTTCGCTGCCTTTGCGGACCGATGGCCGGGATCCAGACGTTTCTGGTGCGCCGGGATCAGTATGAACTGCCCGGGTATGAGGTCCTGTTCAGCAGCGAATACGGATCCTACCTATTGGACGCGATCGCTGAGGCCGGGAAGGAATTCCAGATCCGGCCCTACGGACGCGACGCAACAAAGCTCCTGGAGGACTGAAGCGTGCTTCGATTGTTCCGTTTCGACCGCATGTGGAAGCGGGAGTCCCTGAAAGAGGCCTATGATGTCGTCATCGTCGGTGCCGGCATTCATGGATTGGCTACCGCCTACTATCTGGCCAAGCGGGGAGTCACCAATGTGGCCCTTCTGGAAAAGGGCTACCTGGGATCAGGAAACAGCGGACGTAACACCGCGATTCTACGAGCCAACTATCGCACACCGGAGGCCATACCCTTCTATGCTGAGAGTCTCCGCCTCTATGAAGAACTCTCCGCTGAACTCCAATACAATCTCCTGTTTTCCCAGCAGGGCCATCTCACGCTGGCTCACAGTGATTCCGCGATAAATGGCCTCCAGGTTCGAGCCGAGGCCAACAAGGTGATGGGTGTGGACAGCCGTATGATCGGGCCCGAGGAGATCAAGCGGATGGTTCCTGCCATCGACATTTCCTCGGCACCTCGCTACCCGATTCAGGCAGCACTCTATCACCCCCCCGGAGGTATCATTCGACATGATGCCGTGGTCTGGGGTTACGCCCGCGAAGCTGGCAAGATGGGAGTCGAGATCCATCCCCACACCGAGGTTCAGGGGATAAATCAGGCAGGCGGACGCATCACTTCGGTTCAAACCAATCGAGGTAACATCAAGACGGCGGCCGTGGTCAACGCCACCTCGGGATGGTGTTCGCTGATTGCCCGCATGGTCGGACTGGAGCTGCCCATCGTCAGTCACCCCCTTCAGGCTTGCGTGACGGAACCGATGCAGCCCCTCCTGGACAAGGTGATCGTCTCAGCCAACCTCCATGTCTACATCAACCAGACACCGCGGGGCGAGTTCGTGCTGGGTGCCGAGATCGATTCCTATCCGTCCTACAATCTGCGCTCGACCTTGCCGACATTGGAGTCGATGGCCTCCCACACGCTGCAGCTCTTTCCCTGTCTCAGGGATGTGAACGTGCTGCGCCAATGGGCTGGTATCTGCGATATGACGCCCGACTACAGCCCCATCATCAGTGCAGTTCAAGGGCTCGATGGCTTCTACCTGGATGTAGGTTGGGGTACTTATGGATTCAAGGCCGGGCCCGCCGCCGGTAAATGTCTAGCCGAACTGATAGCTACTGGAAAGCGTCCCCAGCTGATCGAGCCTTTTACCTTGAATCGATTCTACGAGAATCAGCTGGTAGGGGAGAAAGCATCGGCCGCAGTTTCGCATTAGGTTGACTGGATCGAGGAGTTGAAGATGACTGCAATTGATCGAATTGAGAAGCTGGTTGAGGACAAGGGCATTGAGTTCTTCCTCTGCTCTTTCGTGGAAATGGGTGGCATGCCCAAGGCCAAGCTGGTCCCCGCAAAGTTCTTGCGCGACATGGCAGAGGGAAGCGCCGGATTCGCCGGCTTTGCAGCGGGCAATATGGGACAGGGTCCCCACGACACTGACATGGCCGCGATCCCCGATTTCGACAGCCTGACGCCGATCCCCTGGCGCCAGAACGTGGCCTGGGTGGCGTCCAATATCCAGGTCGAGGAAGCCCCCTGGCCCTACTGTCCGCGGACCATCCTCGAGCGCCAATTGGAAAGTGCCCGGGGAAAGGGCTACGTCCTCAAGACAGGTGTGGAGCCCGAGTTCTTCCTGCTCCGGCGAGACGAGACCGGAGGGTACCAACCCTACGATCCTCTCGACACCCTGGGCAAACCCTGCTACGACCTCAGCGCCCTGAATCGCAGTCTGGACCTGATGACGACCTTGCTCACCTATTTGGACGAACTGGGCTGGGAACCCTATGCCAACGACCACGAAGACGCCAACTGCCAGTTCGAGATCAACTGGACCTATTCCACGGCGCTGCGTACCGCCGACCGTCATACCTTCTACCGCTGGATGGTCAAGGCCTGTGCCGAGGAAAGAGGCCTCGCAGCCACCTTCATGCCCAAGCCCTTTGCCCACCTGACCGGAAACGGCGCCCATTTCCACACCAGTCTCTGGGACCCCGACTCGGATGCAAATCTGTTCCTGGACGAAAGTGACGAAAACGGCCTTTCCAAAGAGGCCTACCATTTCATCGGAGGACTGAAGAAGCACGCCCGGGCCCTGGCCGCGGTCACCTCGCCAATTGTAAATTCCTACAAGCGTTTGATCCGAGGCGCCCCCCGATCGGGTGCCACCTGGGCGCCAGTATTCGTCACCTACGGAGGCAGTAACCGGACCCAGATGCTGCGCATTCCCGGTCCCGGCAGGGTCGAGATTCGCACCGTGGATGGTGCCGTCAATCCCTACCTGGCAGCCACCGCCATACTTGCTGCCGGGCTAGATGGAATCGAAAACGAGCTGCCGGCGGGAGAGCGGAATGACCGAAACCTCTACGAGGTCCCGATGGAGGAAATCAAGGCCGCAGGAATCGATCTGTTGCCCACCAACCTGAGCGAGGCAGTCGACGCACTGGAACAAGATCAGGTTCTGATGGATGCCCTGGGCTTTTCCTACGGCGAGTACTACGTCCAGGTCAAGCGCGACGAATGGAAGGCCTACCACGACTCGGTCTCCCAATGGGAGGTCGACACCTACCTGGGCCAGTATTGACGGACGTAGCTTTGGCCTCCGGGCCGAAGTATTCTTTTTTCGAGACTTTGGCTTATTACACGGCGGCTTGGAGGTGAGTTTGGCCCCCGCCGAGCGAAGCGCCAGGGGCGCCATGAAGTCGCTGCTGCTTACCTCAAGGATGCCCTCAAACTCGTGAATGTCGACACCGTTGTGGTGTGCCTGAAATCGTCACGGAGAATACTGGATTTCTCTGCCTCAGAGGTGGCTGCGTTGATTTCTGATTACCACCTGAATTATCCGGACAAGAGGGCCTTCAGAAGCGGCGTGAAGTCGTTTTGGGCAGCGAAATACAATGCCGCCGTGAATTACCCAGAATTCATTGAAAGATGTCTGCAGGGGCGGGATCCAGACCAGTCAGGCACCTAGAAGAGGCTGGAGATGGCTGGCCACATAGTTCTTCACCGCTTCCTCCAGGGGTGTGAAGGAGCGGTCATAGCCGGCGGCCCTTAGCTTCCGGTCGTCAGCCTGGGTGAAGTACTGGTACCGGCTTCTCAGAGTTTTAGGCATGTCGATGAACTTGATGTTGGGTTTGCGACCCATTGCGGTAAAGAGGGCGGTGACCAGATCAACCCACGTTCGGGCTTCTCCGGTGCCGCAGTTGAATAGACCCGCGACGTCCTGTTGGTCGTGAAAAAAGAGCGTTGCCTCTACGGCGTCCTTCACATAGACAAAGTCACGTCGCTGCTCTCCGTCCGCGTAGTCCTCTCTATATGACTTGAACAGCTCTACGGTTCCAGTGGAAAGAATCTGGCTGTAGGCTTTATGGACTACCGAACGCATGTCGCCTTTGTGGTCCTCGAAGGGGCCGAAGACATTGAAGTACTTGAGGCCAACAATTCGATCGAAGAGGCCGTTCCTGAGAGCCCACAGATCGAATAGCTGCTTCGAGAAGCCGTACATATTCAAGGGCCTGTATCCCGGCGTCTGCTCATCCTTGTCCGAGTATCCTAGAGCACCGTCCCCATAAGTAGCGGCACTGGAGGCATAGATCAGGCGGACGTCATTGGAAAGACACCATTCGCAGATTTCTCGTGTGTATCTGTAGTTGTTGTCGAGGAGATAGTCTGCGTCCTCCTCGGTCGTGGAGCTGCAGGCCCCCAGGTGGAACACCGTTTCCAGCTCATCAAACGTGTACTCGCCAATCAGATCGCGAAAGTCCTCTATGCCCATGACATCTTCGAATGCCAGGCCCACCAGATTCTTCCACTTCTCGCCTGATCCTAGGCCATCAACGATCAGGACATCTTCAACGCCGCGCTGGTTGAGGGCTGCCACCACATTTCTGCCGATGAAGCCAGCACCTCCTGTGACGATGAATCGGACGGACATATCAGCTTCCCTGAAAGGGGTCCCGCAGGATTACCCTTTGTCCTCTCGAAATACAGCCAGAATCTTCTTGATGATGCCGCTGGTAGACAGGCCCTTCACCAACGGAGCCCATACGACCTGTCCTCCGTTGGCCTCGACCACATCGCGTCCGCTGACGTAATGGGACCAATCCTTGGCCTTTACCAGGACATCCGGCAGCAGAGCTGATATCAGGTCCCTGGGCTCGTCCTCGTCGAACAAGACCACGTAGTCTACGCACTCCAACGCCGCTAACATTCTGCAGCGCTGAACTTCATTGATAATGGGTCTATTCTTGCCCTTGATGGAGCGTATCGAGGAGTCGGAATTGAGCCCCACGATGAGAACGTCTCCCAGACGTCGGGCCTGGTCCAGATAGGTCGTATGTCCGGCATGGAGAATGTCGAAGGTTCCGTTGGTGAAAACCACTGTCTGGTTTGCCTCACGCAGCCGCTGACACTCGGCTTTCATCTCTCCCCAGCCAAGTAACTTGGAATCAGGGTTCCTCACGCTTCGCTCCGGTACGTCCTGTCCATTCATTCGAGGGTCCTATTCTACACCTCAGGGACTTCGGCCTGGAGACCAAAGCTACGTTCAGACCAGCTCTTTGATTGGTACGCCCGTGGTGTCGTCGATGGAGTTGGCGATCTTCAGGGGACGGCCGACCGGGTGTATGATCTCTTTGGTCCAATCGATTCCCAAGGCCTTGTAGAGGGTGGAAAAAAGGTCGCCGATCGTGACCATCCGATCCTTTACATAGGCTCCGCGCTCGTCGCTTTCGCCTACCACCAACCCGCCAGGAATTCCGCCTCCGCCCAATACCAGCGACCAGCAATGGGGCCAATGATCCCGCCCGCCCGCCGGATTGATGTCGGGAGTTCGGCCAAACTCTCCGGTCGCGATTACAATGGTAGAGGAGAGTAGACCCCGTTCGTCCAGATCCGCCAGCAAGGTTGAAAGGACCCGGTCCGTTCCTGGAACCAGTACATCGCGATGCTGCTCATCATTGTCCCCGTGAGTGTCCCAGTCCTTTCCAGTTTCCTTTCGCTTGTAGTCAACCACCGTGACGAAACGGCTGCCCGCCTCGACGAGTCGCCGGGCGATCAGGGCACTCTGTCCCACCTTGTCCCGGCCGTAGGCATCCTTTAGCTTCTCGGGTTCACGAGACAGATCGAAGGCCTCGCGCACAGCGGGAGAAAGAATCATTTCCAGGGCCTGCCGCTGAAATTCATCCAGGTCGGAATGCTCGGCGCTACGGACCTGTTCCCGATACAAAGAATCGACCAGCCTGGCGGCGTCACGGCGACTTCCAAGCCGCTCAACGCTCACCGATTGCGGCAGGCTCAGGTCAGGCACCTTGAAGTCTTTCTGGCTGGGGTCGGGCAGCTCCATCGGGTCGTAGCGGGCTCCCAGCATGTGCGCCCGAAAGTATCTTATGAAACTCGGCCCGATGCTGGGCACCATGACGTGAGGGGGGATTCCGTTCCGCTGGGCCAGTTCGCTCGAGACTATGGAACCGAGAGAAGGAAAGTTCATCGCTGGGCTGGGACGATGCCCGGTGTGGAAATAGTGGTGCGCGAGTCCGTGGTTGTTTTCCTCGGTTTTCATGCTGCGGATGATGGACAACTTGTCCATGTGCCGGGACATGCGTGGCAACAACTCCGAAATCTGGATGCCGGGCACGTTGGTCGAGATAGGCCTGAAGGAGCTGTTACTCTTGGGATCCCAGGTATCGACCTGGCTGGGACCCCCATTGAGCCACAGCAGGATGACTGACTGAGCCTTGGGCTCGGCTCTCTGGGCGGACCCCGCCAAGGCGTACTGGAGCCGAAGATACCTGCTCAGCGACAGACCCAGGAACCCCAGTGAACCGACCTTCAAGAGGGTGCGCCGGGTCCAGGGGGGTGAAGTGTGATCCAAGCCCATCCGATTGGCCGTCATTTTCAGTGATTCTCACAGAACTCTCGGGCGGTCAGGAGGGCCCAGAGCAGATCCTCAGCTGCCTCCTTCCGAGGCCGACTACGGAACATTTCCTGGTGTCCGGCCAGCTCTCCAGGAGTCGGTAACCGTGCCAAAGCTGCCAGATGCAGTTGTTCGATGATCTCGCCATTGCTGACATCGCTTTCTACAATCCGCGCGAGAAATCCACCCTCTTTTGAGAGCTTCTGGTTGAAGGTTTCCCCAGCGAACATGTGAAGCGCTTGCCCCAGACTTGGCTTGCCGCCTGGCTCGGGAACCACGTCTCGCTGGGGCGTTCCGAAGATGTCCAAGAAAGAGGACTCGCTCGGAAAGCGCAGCTCTATGGCCTTGGTTCCCACCGGCATCTTGCCGAAGACCTCGGGCACCCTGGTTACCTGGGAAATCGCGTCCAGCAGGACGGCTGGCGCCAGTGGACGGGGCAGTGCATGGGAGTAGTTGATCCGGTCAAGACGGTTGCTGGGATTCGTCCAACTGGATAGCTGATACGTCCGCGAAGTCACTATCAACCGTATCAGATGCTTGAGGTCGTAGTCCTGCTCTCGAAGGCTGCTGGCCAACGCCTCCAGGAGTTGGGGATGAGTCGCCGGATTGCCGAGGCGAAAATCGTCGACCGGGTCGACCAGGCCGCGCCCAAAGAAGTAGCTCCAGATACGGTTTGCCGCGGCCTCGGCGAAATAGGGATGGGATGTCATCCAGCGGGCCAGCTCCATCCGCGGATCTTCACCGCGATCGCTGGGCAGGGCGTTCCGTCCAGGAAAGTCGGCAAAACCGATTCCTTGTTGCGGGGGTGAATCACCTTGCGGAATCTCAACTTGGGATCGTTTTCAACGTAGTCCTCCTCGTGTCCGTTGACATCATCGAAGACCACGTTGTCGTGGTTCCATCCGGTATTGGTCAAGCGGCCAAAGAAGGCGGCGAGTCCCCAGTACTGGTTCTGCGTCCAACGATCCGAGGGATGGTTGTGACACTGCGCACAGTCCAGACGCCGGCCCATATAGACTCGGATCGTCTCGTTGAGGATCTGCTCCACCGGGTAGGGTTTGTTCGTTCCCACCATGTGCTTGTGCGCCGGTCCACCATAGCCCTGGACTGCTATCGCCTCGCGGGCCATTTGATCGTAAGGTTTGTTGGTGGCAACGCTCTGCCGGACCCACTCCCAGAAGGGCAGAATCCAACCGTAGGAGCCTTGCACCCGAAACAGATCGGAGAAGCGGAAGACCCAAAAGTCAACGAACTCGGGCGAGTCCAGCAGCATCTCGATGAGCTTTTCACGCTTCTTGGGGTCGGTGCTGTCGACGAACTCGCGCACCCGGCGGGGTGGAGGCAGGGTGCCGGTCAGGTCCAGGCAGACGCGCCGCAGAAACTCATTGTCGCTCGATTTCTCAGAGGGACGAATGCGGAGTCGCTGCAGCTTTTCGAAAACATATTCGTCGATGAAATTGTTGGGAGCGATCGGCGCATATTCGGTAACCGCCTGTGCCCGTACCCCCACCCGCACGTGAGCGAATCTGCCAACCCAGCGAATCAGGACAGCCGTCTCACCCTGCTGCCGCGCTTCGACGACGCCGTCCGGAGTCACCGAGACGATTGTCGGGTCCAGAGGTTCGTAGCGGACTTCTCGAGTGATATCTTCGCTCCGATCGGCGAACCTGGCTATCACCCCTAGTGCGCGGGTTTGCCCCGGCTCAATCACGATCTCGGCAGAAGCGACTTCGATCCCCTTCAGGTTTGATAGGACAGGCTCACCATAGGGTGCACCCGCGCGGACCCACTGCAGGAGAATTTCGTAGTCGGTGGTGTCTGTGGTGAAACGCTGCCCGCCTCCATGAGGTAGGCTTGCGGTGGGCTTGAGTAGCAGTAAACTCTGCTCCGGCTCCTTCAGGTCGACACGGGGGGAAATGGGCAGAAGCGCCTCCGGACTGAGGACCTGATAGGTTCCGCCTTCAACGATCCAGCGATGGTCTTCCTTCGGATCGAGGCCATCGAGAGAGAGCTTCATCCCTCCTCGTCCCTTCACCCCTCCGTGGCAGTTGCCGGCGTTGCAGCCGTGTTTGGTGAGAATGCTAACGATGTGGCGCTCGAAATTGGGGGACTTCGTGGGCAAAGACTCACGGGCAAGGGAGGTGCCGGACAGAAGGATCAAGACAGCAATCCAGAACATCATCTGGACTTGTCCTTCTTGACCATCTGGGCCTCTTCTGTTGCCCTCGTCAAGAAAATACTCTGGGCTGGAAGGGGATCGCCGATCTTTCCCTCCAAGATCGGTCGCGCCACGATAGTTACCGGTTGTGGGAAGATCCTGGCCGGAACATCGCCATCCGCGATGAGCATGATGGCCAGAGAACTCTGTCGGGGGAAGTGGCGCTCCCGGTGAAGTTGGCCGCCTCGCTTGCCCGAGGGGCGTCGGCTCTTATCCCCTGCTCTCAAGGCAGGGGCAGCACTCACTCCGGGCGGCAGATCTTCGATACTCAGCGCCACGTCACCTTCAAAGCCCTCTTTCAGCTCTACCGTTACGCCGATGCTTTCGCTCTCGCCCGATGCAAGATGAATGCGGTCGACCTTTTCGGCAGCCACCGTTCCTACGTTCGGTATCTGGGGGCGGACGACAAGTCGATAGCTAAACGCTTCACCTCCTACACGTGAGGTCAGGTCACGGACCTGGAGGAGAAAGCCACCTGCTGAGTCGAACGTATACAGAATCTTGGGCACCAGTGTCTTGATCCAATCATCCCCATCGCCACCGAGTTCGCGATAGACGTTACTGGCTAGTTCCTTCCCGTCAGAATCGAACAGCGCGAACCGCGGATTGAAGAACGGCGGTGGCAGGTAGGGAGTCTCAATCTCGAACGCCAGCCGATCACCGGCCTTGGCCTCAAACTGGAACCAGTCGGCGTCGTGAGGCGTGTCGATCGCACCCTGTAGGATCGAGGGGACGGGAATCTCCAGCGCCCGTGTCCCATGGTCATTGGGCTCGGTTTCGCTTGCGACCTCGATCGGGCCCGGAGAAGGGGCAGTCGAACCACTTCGAGCCCAGAGCAGCTCGAGCCAGTCCGGTCCCAGTGGATCGCTGAAATCGTGTCCGGACCATGCGCCCTTGCTACCCTTGTGTGCCGAAAAAAGCGGTCCCCAGCGTTCCTGGTTCGGTCTCTTGGTCCGATCAATCTCGAAGATTTTCAGCTGGTAGGAATAGTCTGGACCGCTCTGGCCGCCGACCGTATCCACCCTTGCCAGGTACCGACCCGACTCATCAAACACCCGGCGCACTCGGGGCAGACGATGATATGTGATCTGATCGGAGTCTCCGGGTGGCGGACGCCAGAGGTCAGCCACTTCAAGACGAACGCCCCGATGGGGGTCGAACCAACTTCCCTCCGGCTTAAAGAGAACCAACTGAGGATCACCCAATTCGGTTAGATCCGGAAAATAGGTGGTTCGTACTTCCAGTTGGAGCCCTTGCCCTGCCTCGACATCGAAGGAGTAGTAGTCGACTTCCCCAGACTCTGCCAGCCTGGCATTTACTACCGCTGGAATTGCTAGATGCTGGGCCTGAGCCTGGATCGAGTGGGACTGATCGGTTTCCAGGACAACCCGTACGGAATCGACCAGCACTGAGAGGGCGTCGGTGACTCCCAGTGGAGTGACCAGCCGCATTTCGTGTGCTCCCAGCTGTGCATTGGCAGCGACGACGACTCGAAGTCTCAGCTCATAGAGTTTTCTTTCAAGCTTCTTGGCGTCCGGCGCCGGCGGCGGGTACGGTTTTTCCTCGCTCTCGTCTGGATCGATTTCTCTAATAGCCTCGATCGCTGCCGAGAGACCCTGACAATCGAACCAGACATGATAGGCAGCATCAAGGTTCTCACCACGCACAGTTGCAGCGAAGTTAGACCCTTGGTTGCCCCCCAGGGGGAAAACCGATTTGAGCGCTGGGGGTGCCCTCTCGGCCACTGATGCCTTTGCCCAAGTACTTGATGTGGGGAATCCCCCAGCCACAATCAGGGAACCGAGGAGAGCGCAGTTTTTCAGCACAGTCTAGATGACGATCCCTTTTTGCGGAGTTTACTTCAACAACCAATAGGGCGTCCAGAAGGCGGTCCACGGAACGAACCAATCTCAACTCTAGAATGAATTGGTCACTCCGTAACCGCCTCAATCAAGCCTGCTGAAATACCGCAAGCGACGGCTGTCCCCACCAACTGGCCCCAGGTGTTGTCGTCCAGATCGATGCCTTCCAACTTTCGCTTTTCCCGCATGCGTGCTTCTACCTCTCCCGGCACCAGGACTTCGCCCTCGGGATCTGTTGGTCGAGATGTCTTGACGAAATCAATGTAGCGACGCACCTCTTGAGCGAACGAGTCTGCGGATTGCGCAGCCGTAGGATTCAGGAAAATCGAAAGCATGCCCTGTTCCAGTCGCTTGACTCCTTCTCGGCTGCATCCATTCCCCGTGACGGCTCCGGCCAGAAGTTCGGCTACCAGGCACAACCCATAGCCTTTGTGCCCTCCGAAAGGGAGGATCGCTCCCGAAGGCGGGCCGTAGAAATCGTTTGGATCGTTGGTGGCTTGGCCCTTGGCGTCAATGATGGTGTTGTCGGGTACCGGTAAGCCTTTGTTGCGGGCGACCTTCAGTTTCCCTTCTGCCGAGGCGGCGGCGGCGATGTCGAAGAGAATTGGGCTGCCACCTTCGACGGGAATACCCACCACTACCGGGTTCACAGAGAGCCGGCGATCGATTCCACCAAATGGCACCACATGCATCCCGAGACCACTTGTGGTGACGAAGTGCATCGAGATCAGTCCGGCTTTCACCGACATCTCTGCCCAGTGTCCGATGCGTCCGAGATGAGCGCAGTTGCGTACACCAATCATAGCTATGCCATGTTGGCGGCATTTCTCGATTCCCAGCTCCACGACCTGCTTGCCCAATGCCTGTCCAAAACCCTGTCCGCCGTCCGCGAAAGCCATGGTCTCGGTTTCTAAGTAGACCTCAATCTTCCGATTGGGGACGACTTTCCCATCGCGCTGCCACTCGACGTAGATCGGAGTTCGGATGACTCCATGAGAGTCGTGTCCAGCCAGATTTGCCTCCACCAGGTGGTCTCCCAGGCTGTCGGCCTCTTCGGGCTCGGAGCCCGTGGACGCAAAAATGGCGGAGACGAGTTGCTTCAGCTCCTTGGGCTTGGCTTTGATCATATCGGTTCCTGTACTCGCTCCTGATTCAACTGCTCGAGTTGGTCGAGTTGAAGGACAGGCTGGGCAGGACCTCTTCCTTCAAGAGTTTCATGGAATTCAGCCACCGCTGCTTTGGCTCCCATTCATGTCCCATCGCCAACAGTACTCCGAATCCACCAAGGTCGTCGTAGAGTTGCTCCAACTGCTCGGCCACATCGTCCGCCCCCCCTACTATCCAAACATTGTCCATCAAGTATTCGAGGGTCACATCAGAGTCCGGCATGTCAGGATCGGTTTTCATCAGATCGAGCATCTTGCACCTGGGCAGCAGGTGCAGAAAGTAGTCCCGAAAGTCTCGACCCAGTGTCCCCTGGAGCGCGTATCTTCTGGCCTCTTCGGTTGAATCCGCCACGAAAACATTGCGGGCAATCCGCCATTGAGATCGGTCGGCAGTCCTGCCGGTCTTCTTGGCCCCTTCTTCTACCGCGTCCCAATGGGATTTAAGGATTCGCGTCGGGACAATGTTAATGCTCATCGGAATCCAGCCGCGTTCCCCCGCCCGCACCAGCGTGCCTGACTTGACCGAGACCCCGGCAACGCCGATGGGAGGATGAGGTTTCTGATAAGGCGAGAGATGGAAGCGCACTCCGATCTCTGAATCCAGTTCAGGGACGGTGAACTCCCAGTATTTGTGCTTGTAGAGTCCGGGGCGGGGATCTTTCCATAACTCCAGGATCAGGTCGACCGCGTCTCGGGTCATTCCCCGCTGCTCACCCTCCTTGGGATCGAAGCCGAAGACCTCAAAATCTCCCGGGAACCCCCCCGATCCGATACCCCAGTGAAATCGCCCGTGGCACATGTGATCCAATTGAGCGATGCGGCAGGCCAGGACGAAGGGATTGTGGTTGGGCATGCAGTTGACGCCAATGCCCAGGATGATGTTCTGAGTTTGGTGGATGGCGCTGGCGAGCACCAGATCGGGAGCGGGTATGTTCTCCCAGACACTGGTGAAGTGCTCTCCCAGCCAGGCCTCATGAAAACCCAGTTCGTCGAGGGTGATGAGCTGCTCCAGGTCGCTTTCCAATGTCCAGGTAAAGTCCGACCCTGGCGGGTGCAGCGGCATAGTGAAATATCCAAGTTTCATGGGGCCTTCTCCTCAGGAAATCGGGAAACGCATCTCTCAGACGAACAGGGTACCCTAGAACCAACGCTCGTATAAAGATTCTACAAATCATCTGGGAGCTGTACCGAAGCAGCGGGCGGAATGCCAGCTTCGCCCGCTACTCGATTTGGGAGAGAATCTTAGCAGGGAGGCCGGTCTTGAGGGAGGGATACGCCTCAACCAATCGCATGATGTCGGCCAGGTCCTTTTGTCGCTTGCTCTGACGCCTCTTTCCGTCGGACCATGCCCAAATCTTCCCTTGAAGAACATCCTCGAGGTTGGCGATGAACATTTGATATCCCAGTACTTCATCCTTTCTGGCTCGAGATAGGAAGGCCTGATATCTCGGATCTGTTCGCAGTTGAATCCGGAGATCGGACTCGGTAGTCGAAAGGTTGATACTGTCGTCGCACTCCCGAACCAACAGGCCGCAGACCTGGACTGCTGCACAGACTTTGTCGATACCTTCTGCAACGACCACAATATCCAAATCAAGACTAACAACCGGCTCTGCGTAGGCGTTCACCGCCAGCCCTCCGATTACGCAGTATTCCGAAGAGTTCTCCTTCAGTATCCCTAGAAGGATCTCCAGCGGATCTGTCCTTCCATTGGCTACGGCCTTCATGAATTCCTTCCCTGTCATCGATTCTCCGTTTGAAGCCGAGTCTACCAGAACCAAGGGATTCGCCAGAAACGCACCGAATGCACTCAGATCCCGTCGAAACTCCGACAAGAATTATCGCTAAGGTCTGCGCAAGAATAACTTGCTAGAATTGGCGCTCAGATTTGCACCAGATTTGGCCGCGAACGATTGAGCGAAACCGCAGGCGTAGCCGGGTCTACGTTGAGGATTTCGCGATTGAGGAGCGGCCGAAGATGGTGTAAAGATGAGATGCCAAAATGCCAAGTTATTTTTACGCAGACCCTAAGATGGGGGACCAAGCCGAAGGGGTGACCAGGACACCATGAAGGTAAGTCGTTCGCCGCTGTTGGGACATAGTCTAGTCGAGCCGATCTCAGGGCGGCACTCACCCCGATGGGAAGCTCTGTTGGTTGCCATCCTGATGGTCGTGATTGCTTTGCTGTCACTGCGGCTCTGGCACTTCGACTTCGATGATCCTGCCATCGTCTATCGGATTGCGGAAAACCTAGCTGAAGGCCGTGGTTGGGTCTATAACCCGGGCGAGAGAACCAACGCCTCCACGTCGACCCTTTGGACGCTGCTCCTGGCGGCCGGTAGTTGGGTGGTTGGCAAGGCGCCAGCAACAGCTCATCTTCTCGATGCAGCGGCTTGGCTGGGATGCGGAGTGCTGCTGTATGAGCTAGCCCGTCAATGGATGTCCTCGACCGTAGCCTTTGTGACCACGCTGCTATTCGTGTCCGATCCGATCTTCGGGCTCTCCACAGGGTTGGAGCTACACCTCCTGATCTTCTGGGCCCTGTTGGCGATCCGAGCGGAGAGTAAGAACCAGCCGATATTGCTGGGTACTATGTTGGGACTCATAGGGCTGACTCGTCCGGATGGGATCCTGCTTGGCGGAGTGCTTTTGTTTCACCACGGGCTCAAGAACCACGGCTTTCCTTGGCGCGTGATCCTCACGGCTCTGGTCCTCTTCAGCCCCTGGCTGCTCTTCTCTTCCTTTTACTTTGGCTCCTTCGTGCCGAACACCCTTGCCGCCAAGATGGCCCAGGGTAGCTCCGGTGGCTGGGAGGCAACCCTACCGGGAGTCTTTTCGCCGTTGCCCCTTTTTATTAGAGGAATGATGCAGGTCTTTTCGGATGCTTACCACCCGATTTTCCTGGGACTCGGTCTTCCGTTTGCGTTAGCCGGATTCTTCCTGATGGCTGCTCGCACCCAACCCGGTCGAGGGCTTCGGGATGCGGGAAGATGGCCAGATACTCAAGGATACCGGCTGGCCCTCGTGATTCCGATATGGGGCACGCTGCACCTGGCCGCCTACTCGAGTCTTGGGGTTCCGGCTTACCATTGGTACGCGCTACCGGTTGTGCTCTCGATCATCTTCTGTTTGGGCAGCACACTTCAGTGGAGCCTGGATGGTTCGGTCCTGGCCAGGCGAGTCCTCACCCCCGTGGTGGGTCTCGTGGCTGTCTTGGGGATCGGCTGGAACCTATATCACTACACGATTCTTGACCCTCTGGAACCTCGGGTTGCAGCCTATCGAACTGTTGCCGATTGGATCGTCAGTGAAACCCCTGACCACTGGACCATGGCAGCCGCCGAGATCGGCACCCTGGGCTATCATTCGAGGCTCACCATGGTCGATATGGGAGGGTTGCTCCACCACGAGGTCGAGCAGTTGGGAGCCGGGAAACTAGACTGGTGGATGCGGAGACGTCCAGACCTGGTTCTGCTTCACACGCCAGCCTGGCCACTCGAGGCTGCTGCTGAGTCCGGATCTGCTGGCCGGAACTATCAACTTCTGAAACTGTTCCCCTTCGACGACTATCGAACCCTGCGCCTCTTCGAGCGAAAGAAGAGTGGTCGTTGACGAGAACGGAACTGGCCATAGGGCTAGTGCAGCGCGAACCAGTGTTCAGCATCCCCTCGTCGCCGCTGGCGTTGTGGCGCTCGCTCTAGATCTTGATATAGCCCTGCTCACTGCTTCTCACTGCTCACCCCTAAGGTAACAGCTTCTCGGCCATGGTTTTGCGCTTCCTGATCCGGAGCGGCACCCTGAAATTGGCATCGGCATCCGAATCGGTGCCAGTTTCCCGGCTCAGGAAAAGCGGTACGTCATCCGCTTCGGGATTGGTCCTGTCATGGGCGGTCGAGAAGCTGCGCATGATGATTCGCTGCTCGCGATTGAGGGTCTCCAGCCACTGGGGATCCGACTGGCGTCGATCTCCCTCCCAGAGCCAGGAGGGACAATAGCTCACGAAGATGTTCTTTCGAAGAACGTCGGTCTCGTTGACGTCTACCCGATGCCAGGTCCCGCAGTGCATCACCGTAATGGTGCCGGCGGGGACACAAAGGGGCACCTCGCCAGGCACAGTCTCATGGGTATAGTAGTGCTCGAACTCCTGGGTTCGATGACTGCCTGGCATGTAGATGAAATTGGCCATCCCAGGGTGGGGTAGATCCGTAAGCCAGTAGCCGATGCAGAGGCGCAATGGAAGCTCGGGAGAAAAGACGGCGTAGGGGGTGGCACGAGGGGAATCAGGATGCCAGGTGCTTCGATCGGTCTTCCTGCCCCGGATAAAACAATCCGAGCGCTGCACTTTCAGCAGCTCACCGTAGAGGTCATAGGCAAACCCCAGGTGTCTGGGATGATCGATTAGCTCGCTCAGAACTGGATCCGCTGCCACGGCGTGGGAAAGGCGATAGTCCTGGCCTGAGACGAACTTGGGATCCAAAGCACAGACCCGATCAATAGCCTCGACATATCGGTCTACCTCGTCACGGGAAAGGGCGTTCTCGAAAACGAGCATCCCGTTCGCCATGAACTCTGTCCATTGCTCAACAGTGAAACCCGGAGGCGCTACCCGCCATGAATTCTCTGTCATGATTCCTCCCACAGGTCGGGACTTTCAGCTTAGTGCCCCCCCAGCGGTGCTGCCCCATTCGAGAAAGAAACTTCCGGCTACTGGAGATTTGTGCTGTTTTCCGGCTCTCTCCTCGGAACCTGGGCTCATTTTGCTAACGGCTCAAGTCGTTCGCGGCTCTGTAGGACTTAGCTTCGTAACGCTGGTAGTTCACCTGTTGGCGGCACCTTCGGAGGACAGGAGGCGTGCGACGTTCGGACGTGCGACGGATTCTTGAAGTTTCAGCTTAGTGTGTCCACTCGATCAGGGAGAGAGTATAGCAAGGTCCAAAACAGAACTCACGAACGGAAGTTGCTACTGTAAATCAGGACGCCCACTTCAGCTTCTTGCGATTCACTCAGTAGACGCGCTCCATTTCGCCTACGGGGACCTCGACCAGTGTGGGCACCTTCTGCTGTAGTCCGTCCTGGATCGCCGCCTTGAGCTCGGCCGCTCCCATCGCCCTTACCCCCCGGGCACCGTAGCTGCGGGCCAATGCAGCGAAGTCTGGATTGTGCAGACGGCTGCCCAGGACGTGTCCATCGAACTTTTCTAGCTGGGCACGGAGGACGTTTCCGTAGGCGTTGTCATTGAAAACGACGACCACCACGGGGATCTGGTGCTGAACTGCTGTCGCCAGCTCCTGCGAATTGTAGAGAAATCCTCCGTCACCGGAGAGCACGACGACGGCCCTGTCGGGCCTGGCGATCTTGGCACCCAACCCGACTGGGAAGGCGTGCCCCAACGTTCCGTGGTAAGAGGCGGTCAGGTAGGTCCTGCTGACATGCACGGGCAGGTAGTTGCGGCTGTAATAGCCCATCTGGTTCATACCCTGTACCACGACACCGTCGTGCGGCACTGCTTGGCGGACGGCGTTCATGAGAGACCGCTGAGGTTCGAGTTGGTTGTGTGGGGCGAACCGCTCCTGCTGAAGAGACGCTATCTCCTGGGAAACCGAATCCTCGAGTGGAGACGCGCTTCTAAGAGCCTGGTACAAAGTAGCCAGCACAGCCCTGGCGTCACCGATGATGTCGAGGTCTAGCGGACTAGAACCCGCAGCTCGCCCTTCATCAATGTCGATTTTCAGGAACCGTTGGCCGTCTGGCCGGTCCTTGAATCTGGTCCTGGTCCCCACCGCCAGCACCACGTCCCGCTTCCACAAGAACTCACGCAGCGGCGGGTAGGCAAGCTCGGCATAGCCAAGCGCCAGGGGATGTTCGTCGGAAATCGCCCCCTTTCCTGTAGTGGATGTCACCACGGGAGCCTGCAAATGCTCGGCCACCGACAGCAAGGCGTCCGCTGCGTTGGCTGAGTGGATCCCACCACCGGCCAAGATCAGGGGAGCACGGGAGTCCAGAAGGATCTGCGCCGCCTGCCGTATGCGATTCGGGTCTCCTACGGGACCTTCGTACGCCTGGGGCTGGAGCAGATCGACCTCCTCCGAGGCCGCTAGCGTAGACCACGGCACCTGCAGGAGGACGGGGCCGGGTCGGCCGGTCTTCATCCGTCTCATTGCCTCGTGTACGATTTCAGGCGCCTGGGCGGGCCGGTCGATCCGCGCTGTCCACCTCGCGATCGACCCGTAACTCTCATCCTCGGGCGCATCGTCTCCAAAGGGCCAGACGCTCGTGATTACCAGCATTGGCGAAGAGGCATCGGAGGCAGTCGCCATCCCCGCCAAGGCGTTGAAAAGGCCCGGTCCCGGCACCACGATAGCGCCAGCGATGCCTCCTCCGGCGCGGGCATAGCCATCAGCCATGTAGGTGGTCGCCTGCTCATGGCGGACACTGAGGTAGCGGACGTCCGGCGTGTCCCAGATCGCGTCGACCGCCTCATACTGGCCAGCGCCAGGAACGCCGAACACTACCCGAATTCCCTCGCGCTTCATCGAACGCACCAGGGACTGGGCACCCGTCATTCTAGACATAGCATCCTGATGTCAGTGACAAACACGGAATCCTCGTTCTTGCTAACTGGGAACTCCGCCCTTGGTGTGGCGTCCCATGACCGAGCCCATGAACTCTCAGCGATTAACTAAATCAGGGAGAATCTGCGATTTCCGGGGGAAGAACATTCTTCGCCACGTCAACGCCGCAAGGCGGCTATCGGTGCGCTCGTGGAGCTCTTCCCAGCTACCACATTCGACGATTCGTCCGTCTTCCACTACTACAATCTGGTCGGCGTTGCGGATTGAACTCGGCCGGTGGGCGATGATGACAATGGTCATCTGACCGCGCAAGTCGGCGAGCGCCTCCTGAATCCGCCGCTCATTGTCCACGTCTAGATTACTGGTCGCCTCGTCCAGGATTAGCAGCTTGGGGCGGATCAACAGTGCACAGGCCAAGGCAAGCCGCTGGCGCTCACCACCGGATAGGCGCACTCCGCGCTCGCCTATTTCCGTCTCCAAACCTTGTAGCAGCTACCGTACGAAGTTTGCGGCGGCTCTTCCCAACGCCTGCCAGATCTCCGACTCCTTCGCCTCAGGACGGGCCCACAGCAGATTCGCTCTGACGGTGTCGTGGAATAGAAACACCTCCTGCGGTACGTAGCCTATTCCGAGGCGCCAGGCCGGGAGATCGGCACTGGACAGGGGACGGCCGTCTACCTCTATTTCGCCGCTTTCCGGTTGCAGCAGGCCCATTAAGAGATCGGCGATCGTGCTCTTGCCAGCGCCCGAAGGGCCGAAAAGCGCCGCGGTCCTCAGGGCGGGGATGACCAGATTCACTTCGCCGAACAGCTCCCGGTCCGGACGATAGGCAAAACGGACTCGACGTAGGCGCGCCCTTTCCTCCTGAGTGACGGTCAACCATGAAGACGATTCTCTTCGTAGTGGGTCCGGCTCTCGGTGACGTCGGGAGAAGCCTGGTCATTGCCCGTGCCGTGCTCGAATCAACCCCAAACGTCCGTGTTGTTTTCGCGCACATTGTTCCTGGCCACGGCGACCGACTACTGCGGCCGGAATTCTACAGCATTCGCATTCGGTATCGAACCAAAGGCGACCAACGCTTTTCCGATAGGCTCGAACTCACCATGAGAACCGTAGATCCGGCCCTGACCTATCTCTACTTGAGCCCCGTTCCCTGGCTCTACCTCGTGAGATTCCCTGAAATACCCAGGGCCTATATTACCAATTTCTTCCTCACCTCACTCGTTCCTACAGAGACTTTTCAGGTTCGTCATCTGAACAACAACTTCAAGGAGTGGAATCACCGCCGCCTCGGCCGAGACTTGCCGGAACTGCGCGATGCGAAGACTCTGTATGACTCCGATGCAGTTCTACTGTGCGATCCGGTCGAACTGGTATCGTCTGCAGTCACCATGGCGAACCCCTATCACCTCTTCGGGCCTTGTGTCTGGCAACCCCGTGGATCACTTCCAAGCCCGCTGAGGAAAAAGAGTCGAATCCTGCTCGTCTCGCTCGGCTCCACCGGCAGCCGACGATTCCCAGACGAGATGGCGGGAAAGCTTCGGCATACGCTCGACTGCGACTTGAGCGTCTGGGTGACTGGCAGAGAATCGGCTCGAAAGTCGCAGAAACATGGCCCGATCTACTCCGCAGTTCCCCTACGGCCGATTCTGCAGAGGAGTGCCCTGGGCATCACGCAGGGCGGAACCGGCTCAACCTACGCGGCGCTTCTCCAAGGCGTGCCGGTCGCCATCTGGCCGAGTCATCGCAATCATGAGATTCTCGGCGAACTGCTCACCGGCGCGGGTGTGGGAGCCTTCGTCACCGAGCTTGCAAATCTTGGGCCCGCGAGAGCCGCAGAGATCCTGCTTTCTATGATCTGAGGGAGATGAGAACGCTCCTTAAATCTCTACTGTACCCAGAAGGAGAACAAACGCGCGCTGTAGAGGCGGAACCGGAAACGAACGCGCTGTCCCCGTAGGGCACTGAGATCCTGCTGTCCGGTCCACTTGACTTCTGCAGACAGATGATCCCCTTGTATGGATCGGCAGCGATCCCGGGTCCAGCCTTCCAGGACCTCGCGGCCCCGTTCGTTGACCACCTCCACCCGTAGCTCCCCATCGCTGGCGTCGGCATTGACGAACAGGCGGCTGCCATCGAAGCTCACCGCTCGCGTCTCCACAAAGCCACCCTTCTTGTCAGAGCCAAAAAAGGCGAAGCGGTCCCGTTTGAGCTTGGCTAGATGGATGGCTCCCTGGTAGGGATCGTCTTTCTGGAAGCGGTGATTGTAACCGGTATAGTAGAACCAGAGCTCGTCCCCATGAACCTGGGGTCGGGATGCCGCCAGCACCTGGCCGGTATCGATGGCCCCGCCACCTACTTCTGAAACCGGAATAAAGGATCCACGGTCTCCTACCTTGACCCACTTTTTCAGGCTCGGATCCCGGCTGGTGGAGAGCTTGACCGAGTTCACGCCCTCCTGATTGCGGTTGGGGCTATGCCCGCTGGATTCGAAGAAGTTGGGCAGACCGATGTAGATCCCTTCGTAGGGAAAGACCGGCATGTTGTAGATCTCGGTGTTGTAGTGCTCCGGTTGGTTGACCGTCATCAGCCGGAGCCTCGGATTGGCGAGGTGGTCCTGAACACGCCGCTCGCCCAATAGCTGGTCGTAGGCGTCGGCGTGAAAAATCAGCTCGGGTTCGGTCCACTGCTCGAAGTCTTTACTCAGAGACAGGAAGACCGCACGACCAAAAGGTCCTCGATGCTTGACGGTGGCAATGAAGCGCTTCTTGACCTCATCGTAGTTTAGATGGGATTCGTCCTGGCTCGGTATCAGAGGAACGTCCAGCTTGGTGAACACATATCCATCGGCTGAGACAACCGGATGACGGTTCCTGCCGCCGATGAAGCCCTTGTATCGCCGCTCTGGGGTGCCGTCTGGATCCAGAAGAACATGCTGAATGAAGGACTCGGGGTCCCCCCTGACCAGAACCATATTGTTGTCCTTAGAGCCCTGAAACTCCCGCTTTCCCAGAGAAGGTTTTTCCCACTTGATGCCGTCTTTGGAACGAGCAAACAAGGTCCGGGAGGCGGAGTAGTACCACATCTTCCAGACCTGCTCCCGGGGATCCCAGCAGGGAGCGCTTCGAATCTGGAGGGCCTCGGTCTCGGCCGGATTCCATTTGGGACCCGGGTGCCTTTCCCAAGGCTTCTCGGCAAAGACTACCGGGTTACCCTCGTATTTCACCGGCGGGTTGACCTGCCGTTTGACCCGATAGAGCGATCCCACCAGGTAGTCGTCCAGGAAGAGCTGGTGCTGGCCTGTGGTCAGGTGGACACGTCCCGGTGGCTCCGCCCCTTTGAGCCCGAGGATCAGCCCCGACATAACTAGAAGGAATCCCAGACATCTGGTTTGCTTCATAACCCTCTCCAGAGACCCGATTCGGGCCAAATTATTGATTAAGATCAATCTCACCCCCAGCGATGCTACCCCATTCGAGAGCGAAACTTCCCGAGCCATAGAAGCCTGAAGCGCAAGCGAGGGGTTGGAAACACCCCGAATCGCCCCGGCGTGGCTGCTTGCCGAACCTCAGGCCCCTCCGTCCCCCCATTTCGCTGCCCTCCAACCCCTCGCTCGCGCTTCAGGCTTCCTCAAATTTCGCACTAATGGGCGACCTGGAGCTGCGAGTTCCGAATCAAGCTTCAGCCTAGCCATCTTCGGTCGGCTCAGTTTCCAGCGCACTCGCGATGAACTGCGCGGTATCGATGGACACAGGTTCCCCCAGGCTCAAAGCCCTCATGATGCAAAAGGTGGTGAGCGTGGTTGCGACCGATTCCTCGAACGGGATCGGCGAAGGGCCTCCCGTCTCCAGGGCCTCGCGGAAGGCCTCCCATTCACCCCTGTACCCCTTGTCCTGACGGAGTCGCGTCCGGTGCACCTTCCGACTCCGCTGCCCCCTCAGTTCCAGTCTCCTGAAGTTGTCCAAGACGGCGGTACTACCTCCGCCGAAGACTTCCACTCGCTCTTTCGGGAAAGATTTATCCCCGCAGGCCAGGTAGGAAATGGTCCCGACTGATCCATTTGAGAAGTCCAGGGTGATGAGAACGTTGTCCTTGCTGTAACGACCATCATCGGGTAAGGCGCGCGCCCAGGCCTTTACCGGGAGTGCTCCCATCAGGTGAATGAGGAAGTCGACGAAATGACAGGCCTCTCCGATGATTCGACCGCCCCCCTGCTGAGGATCAATCGTCCAGTGATCGCGCTCGAGATAGCCGGCGTTCACGCGATAGTGCACTGCCAGTGGTTCGTCTATGTCGCCCACGAACTCCTCCAGGCGCTTCGCGAGAGGGGCAAAGCGTCGGTTGAAGCCCACCATCACCTGCGGACTGTGGCCAGAACTCTGGTCGTTCTTAAGGCGGATGATCTCCTTCAGCTCAGCTTCGTTCAGGCACAAGGGTTTTTCGCAGAAAACGTGTTTCCCCGCCCGGAGCGAGTCCTTGACCTGGCGGGCATGTAGATGATGCCGGGTCCCCACCAGGATGACATTGATGCTGGGATCGGAGAGAATCTTCTCCTCTTCACTGGTGCAATAGTTAAAACCGAAACGATCTGCCGTGTGGCGAGAACTGCTGCCGGTCAAGGTACAGACGCCAACCAGACGCACATCCGCCATCTTCTTGAGTGTGGGTAGGATCATCGCCTTCACGAAGTTTCCGGCACCCAGCAGACCGAGTGTCAGGGTCGCCTCCCCTGGGGCCGAAGCCGCCGCCTCGGTGGGGAGGTCAACCTGCATCGCGGGTTGAGAGTCTGCTGGATATTGCAGTAAAACACCCAGAGACTTTGCGGGGCTCTTCCCGGAGATCAACTCGTAAGCTTGCGGCGCGTTTTCGATCGGGAAACGGTGGGTGGTCAGAGCCTGGACGTCGACCTTTCCGGCAGCCAGTAGGTCCACAAACGCCAGCATATTTCTGTTTTCGGTCCAGCGGACGTAGCCGATCCGATAGTCATGGCCCTCTTCCTCGTACTCGGGATCGTAGCGCCCGGGCCCATAGGATCGAGAGATACGAAAGCTCAATTCTTTTTCGTAATAGTCTCGACGGGGGATGTCCAGACCCACTGCCCCGACGGCCACCACCCTCCCTCGGTCGCGGGCTATCTCGCCCGCTAGCGCTACCGGAGCACTACTCGAGGTGGCAGCCGCGATGAGAACGATGTCGACTCCTGAGCCTGCCGTATGGGCTCTCGCAAGAGCTTCCATCTGGCTGTTGCTGGTGGCTGTTGCCTCACACCCAAGCTTTCTGCCCAGGAGGTTGCGATCTGGGTCGGGATCCATGCCAATCACCCGGCACCCGGCTGATTTCGCCAGCTGCGCTGCCAGGAGGCCGACCAGTCCCAAGCCGATGACCGCGACACTCTCGCCGAGCTGCATCTTGGCCAGACGCAAGCCGTGGAGAGCGATGGCTCCAAGTGTGGTATAAGCGGCTTCATCACCGCCTATGTGCTTGGGTACAACTGCAACCAGGTTCCGGGGAACGGAGACGATTTCGGCGTGGGATGCGTGTCCCCCGCCAGCACAGGCAACTCGGCTGCCGACCTGGATATCCTGGATGTCCTCGGCAACCTCAATCACGGTTCCGGCACAGGAGTAACCCAGTGCCATCGGTTCGTCTAGACGGCTCCTGGCGGCTTCAAGAGTCGAAAGAAGCCCATCCCGACGAGCCTTGTCCAGAACCATGCGTACCAGATCCGGACGAGAACGCGCTTTGGAGACGATGTTCTTCTGGGCAAACTGTACGGTTGTGCGTTCAGTCCCGGCGGAAACCAGAGAGGCCTCAACTCTTACCAGGACTCGGCCCGGGCCCAATTGAGGACTGGGAACCTCGACGACACGGGTCTCCCCACTGTTCATCTCTTGAATCAGCTGTTTCATGGTCGCAGTTTGGACATTCGGGATTCTAACCGATGAGGCTCGCCTTCGATCCAAAGATCTGTGGCCATTAACCGGAGAAGAATGTTACTTGGGCGTTTGGGAACGGATACTAGCGTGTGAGGGCATGTTGCGACTGGGCTTCACGGGTAGGAGGCGAGCGATGGCCCTTCGGCGGCGGGTGATGACGATCTCCTGTTCCTCTTCCAGCAATTGGTCGAGGCGTCCCAGTGCACCTCGCATCTCACGAATCGATAGCGTCTTCACAAGTGGGCAATGTAGCACATAGTCGCCCTATGTCCCACCTTGGGAGGTTGTATGACACGGGACTCGTTTGGAGAGAGGACTTGAAGTGATGGAAAACGCTCCAGATCCGGGCCCAGAAATGTTATTGGTGATCAGAAGAGCCGACCCAGCTGGTGCCGACGAAGAAGGGCCCGATCAGGGTTTCAGCAACCACTCCCAGGGACGCGCTGTGGCGATAGTCCCTGGGGTCGGCTGGTTCGAAGACGCTGCCGAAGTCATGCCAGCCGGTCACGTAGACTTTCTTCCCCACAATCAGGGGGAGTTCTGCTACTTCGTGGAGGTATCCGGGACTGATCAGAAAATAGCGAGATCCCCGGAACTCGTCGGCTCCGTGATCGATCTGAGAGCGTTCTTCGCCGCCTCGAGACTCATCCCGAGTCTGGGCGCACGATTCCAGAGTTTTCCGAGCTGCCTCACCGTGAAGTCATCATTAAGCCATACCGGTTCTTCTACCGCATTGAGGGCAAGACGGTTTGGATCGTCGCGGTGTGGCCCGGAGCGCAGCGGCCGGGTTAGCGGGGCCACCAGCTAGAGCTGGATCATTCAGGGAGACTTCTAAGGCGAAGCTGCCAGGTTCGACCCTGATCAGGGCCCGCTCCGACCAGCAGGGCTCTGTCCGGACTCTAAAACGGACTTTTGCGACACCCTCTCACGGTCACGGCTTCTGTCAACCGGAGATTCTCCATGGATGCCTCGACGTTCGCCGCGCTTTCCCGGGAGCGGAGACGTGGGACGTTCAGACGAATCGCTGGTCAGCGTCAAAGGGCCAGGGCATTCCGCGGTGCCGTTTTTCCAGTGGATACTAGCTGAAGATATGACACCGTCAAGAAAGGAGCCATCGCCCGTGAAGTCCTTGTCCGCAACTCTGGTGCTCATTCTGGTCTCTCTTCAGGTTCACTTCGTCCAGGCTGGCGCTGAGTCAATCGCTACCGAACCCCCGTCGGCAAGAGCCCGGCTCTTCTCAGATCCAGTGGGATTCTGTAGCCAGGCCAGGGGAGTTCTGGCAGAAGTTCTGGAGACGGCCGGAGAACCTGAAATTGAGACGCTTGTAGTGGGAAAGAAACAGCTTTTTCTGGACGATCGTGGGCTCTCGACAGTCCAGAATCTGAAAATATAGCTCCACCAGCCCACCAAGCACGGAGCCGTGATCCGACCCGATCGACCCTGGGAGGACCAATACCTACAGGTCCGAACCGGACCCTCTTGGCACCCGGACAAGAAGGCCTGGATGCTCTGGTATACAGGTGGCGCCTACGCCACTTCCCAGGACGGAATACACTGGGACAAGCCCACCCTGGGTCTGCGAGAGCATCAGGGTTCCACTCAAAACAACCTGATGCTCCCCGTCACCAAGTACGAGTTCACAGATGGCAGCGGCAAGGAGATCGCCAGTGTGAAGGGGGATGGGACCATCATCTTGAAGGTCTTCTATGATGCCAACGAACCGGATCCCGCCCGCCGCTACAAGGGAATCGGTTACAAGGGACCCCTCTGCTGCCTGCGAAAGAGCCAGGGCCCGGCTTCCACCCCGCCCTCTCCTCCGACGGAAAGAGTTGGCAGCTACTGGACGCCTTCATTCCAAGCGCGGATGAATCGCATCTGTTTCACGATGAGGACAACGGCATCTACGCGGCCACAGTCAAGCACCGGGGGCCCTATGGCCGATCCGTGTACCTGTCGGTGAGCAGAGATTTCGAGAATTGGACGGATCTACGAGACTGTCTCATCTTTCACGCCGACGGCAAGGATCAAGAGCTGGGTGCCAAACGGGTTCGGATGCAGGTGGAGAATCACGATTTGTGGAGACCCGTCTATCACAACCCGGATGACTATCTTACCGACATCTACAATCTGCCCGTCTTTCGCTACCAAGGCCTTTACGTCGGCATGCCCACGGTGTTCAACCACAGTGGAAACTACGGAGTACAACTCTGACGGCTTCAACATGGTGGAGCTCGCCGTCAGCCGTGACCTGATCCACTGGGAACGAGTGGGCAAGCGGGAGAAGTTCATTCCCCTCTCCGAAGTAGAAGGAGGGAGAAACTACGATGTGTCCCAACTCCTGGCGGGAAACCAACCCACCGTCAAGGATGGAGAGATCTGGGTCTATTACAGCGGTTTGAAGTTGCGGATCCATCCCTCTAGTCGGAAGGGTGAGAAGTCAGATCCCATCCGAGATGGCGGTGCGATCTGTCTGACAAAGCTGCGTCTGGACGGGTTCGTGTCGCTGGATGCGGGAGAAGAAACCGGCTACGCCATGACCAAGCCGTTCCTACTGGAAGGGACAGAACTGCACGCCAACCTGAAGGCACCTCGTGGCGAGCTGCGCGTCGAGTTACTGGACCACAAGACTCAGAAGCCACTGCCCGGATATTCATTGCAAGAGTCCGAGCCCCTTACAGGGGACGGCCTGGATCTGCAGCTGCGCTGGAAGTCTGGGACCGACCTGTCTTCATTGGTTGGAAGGACCGTGCGATTGCACTTCGTCTTAAAAAATGCCAGTCTCTATTCGTACTGGGCGACAGAGGAGTCCTAGAGGCAACCACCATGCGACGCAGAGAGTTTCTGGTCCGAGGGGGAGCAGCCGCCTTGAGCCTTCCACTGGTCACGCTCGGGAGCAGCAAGACAAGGGCGGCCAGACCCATCCCGATTCTGGATATCCATCAACACCCTGACTTTGACAAGAGGTCGGTGGAACTCTTGATGGTGCACCAGCGTTTCCATCACGTCACCATGACCGTCCTGCTTCCCGGTGATGGATGGATGAACGGCAGAATAAGTGGTAATGACGCAGCCTGGAGTCACGTCAGGAAACATCCCAGGGAGATCGTCACCTTTTGCAACGTGGACCCGGAGCGAGACGACGCAGTCAAGCTCCTACAGAAACACTTGGACAAGGGAGCGCTGGGTATCGGAGAGCAGAAGTTCGAGCTGGATGCTGACTCACCTCCGATGCGGCGAGTCTACGACGTCGCCCGAGACTACGGCGTACCCGTCTTGCTGCATTTCGGCTCGAAGCACAACCATGGATTCGATCGATTTCACAAGATACTCGAGGCTTATCCTCAGGTGAGCTTCCTGGGACATGCGGGTACCTGGTGGAGCAACATCAGCCGGGATGGAAAACAGGAGGGTCCGGTCCAAAAAGGTGGCCTGAGTGACCGGCTGCTGGCCGACTATCCCAACATGTACGGCGATCTTTCAGCCGGGTCCGGCCTGAATGCCCTCAGCCGTGACAAGGACTTCGCAGCAGACTTCGTGCTTCGCCACTCCCGCAAGCTGATCTGGGGAAGCGACTGCTTCTGCCACGACGGCAAAGGCGCGACATATCCTCCAGGTTACTGCACCGCCCAGCATTCACTCGACCTGCTGCGGGAATATGTCCAGGATCCGGCCATCCTGAGACGGATCAGCTACGACAACGGCGCCCGTTTGCTGAAGCTCAAACCTCCAATGCCGCCCATCAGATCCAGCAGAGCCTGAAGCGCGATCGAAAAGATCGACGATCTGGATTTCTGGCGACGAACAGTTACTGTGAGGTGAGGCGCTAAACACGCACCGTCAGATCAAAGCTAGCGGGTATGCTTGGGTCAATCTGACAGAGCACGCCTTCGGAGAAATCGTACGCCTAGACTGAGCAAGCCGATGCCCATAATGATGAATCCCCATTCCGAGAGTGGAGGGATCTCTTCTACGAACTGGAATCCTCCCAGGACAGGGCACGCCAATAGGAACACCGCGGCTATAAAGAAGTTGAAGAATCTGGTTATCATGTCAATCTCCCTCTTTGCTGTCGTGTCGGCCAACCCATTGATTGCATTGGTGCCGGAGGGGGGACTCGAACCCCCACGAGGAGTGAACCTCGCCAGATTTTGAGTCTGGTGCGTCTGCCAATTCCGCCACTCCGGCTCGATCGGTGGAGTATAACGCAGCTTCAATCTCAGGGCCAAGAAGGCGACGCCTGTCCGAGACCGCTGCGCCGAACCCGAAGTAAGCCGAGGCCGCTATTTCAGGGAGACAGGGCTGGCCGTCCTGGCCGACTTGTAAATCGCCTCCACGATGGCGACCGCCTTACGTGATTCAGGACCGCTCAGGAAGAAAGCCTCATCCTTTTCAAGTGAGCTGATGAAGGCTGCGATGTTTCGCATGTGAAGGGAGTAGTTGATGGCCATCGGGTCGCCGGCACCACCTTCGCTCCCGCTTTCAGCCGAGAACTTCCGGAGGATCGATTCGTCTTCGGCCGTAGGGTCGCGAAAGGACCAGGCGGTCAACTGGTCTTCCAAGACCTCTGCCGTACCATTCCGTCCGGCTACTTGGATCCTCTTGAGCGAACCGGGAAACATGGAGGTCGCACCTAGTATCTGGCCCAGGGCTCCATTGCGAAACCTCAGGACGGCTACTGCGGTGTCTTCCACTTCGATCAGGTCGGGGTCGTGCCCCCGCTTCGAGGTAAAGGCAAAGACCTCTTCGACCGAACCAGCCTCCCTCTCGGATTCCTCCAGGGCGGCCCCAGCGATCCACTGAATCGCATCCACACCATGGATCGACTGATTCATCATCGCTCCGCCACCATCCAGCGCCTGAGTCCCCTGCCAGCGGTCGGGGGCGTAGTAGGCATCGTCGCGCCACCAGGGCACATAGGCGCTCACCGCAGCCAGCGCTCCGAAGCGGCCTTCGGCGACCGCCTGATGTAAGAGCTGGACGACCGGGTTGAATCGCTGCGGAAAGATTCCTCCAAGCTTGATCCCCGCATCCTGTGCTACTTCAATCATCTGATCGACCCGTTGGGTGGTGATTTCAAGAGGCTTCTCGCAGAGGACATGGATCCCGAGGCGGGCGCAGGCCCGGGTCGGTTCCAGATGGGCACCGCTGGGCGTCGCGATAGTCACCAGGTCGGGACGGGTTTGATCCAGCATCTGCTCGTAGTCTGCAAACCAGGAACAGCCGAAGTCGGCAGCGAACTTCCTGCCCTTTTCCTCACCACGGCAGCAGCCGGCGACGAGTTCCAGGTTGTCCAGATCCGCAATCGCTCTGGCATGAATGTCGGAGATGGCTCCGACTCCGATGATGGCAATTCGGTAGTTCTTCGTCACTTGATCCTCACTGGCTTGGGCTTGCGCCCCTGCAGTTTACAACGGAAGGCGCGCGCGCGTCCCCCCTAAGGGTCTGCGTAAAAATAACTTGGCATTTTGGCATCTCATCTTCACACCATCTTCGGCACCGTGATGTCTCGCTTCAAGGAGATCGGAACCCTGAGGGTCCTCGGATTCCGGAAGTGAAACATTCTGCCAGTTTTCTGATTGAAGCGATCTTGATCGCTCTGCTGGGTGGTCTCATGGGCTGCTTGATCGCGCTTCCGGTCCACGGCATCTCGACCGGAACCACAAATTTTCCAGCTTTAGCGAGGTGCTGTTTCAATTTCGAATAACCCCTTCCATCTTGCTGCTGGCAGCCGGTTTTGCCGGGCTGGTCGGGATCGTTGGGGGATTTCTTCCGGCGCTGCGGGCGGCTCGTCTGCAGTTGATTGAAGTCCTGCGCGACTGATGGATAAGGACCTGAGTGCGCTTCGAATCGATCGAAGCAAGAAGAGGCCACAGGCAGGCAGAACCGGCACCTGGTTGATCGTCTTGGTAGCCTTCTTGCTGGGCGCGGCGGCTTCCTTCGCGCTCTTCCGTTCGTTCGTCTGGGATTCGAACGAACAAGCCCAGGCGGAGGGTGACACGGCACGGCAGCAGCCAGGGACGGACGAGAGGCAGAAAGACGGAGGAGCAGCGGAAAATGAGGCAGAGGCCGGTCCGGTCCTCATCGTCTCGGGCTACATCGTGCCCCATCATCGAATCGAGGTCGGTTCCTAGATCGTGGGCAAGGTCACCTGGGTGGGCATCGAAAAATCGGACCTGGTCGAGCAGAGCCAGCTGCTGGTCAAGCTGGACGATCGGGAGTTCCAGGCTCAGCTGGAACAGGCCAAGGCGAACTTGAGATCCGCGGAAGCGCAGCTGGCTGAACTGGACGCCGGCTCCCGGCCCGAAGAAATCGCCCGGGCGGAGGCAGAGCTGAGACGGAGCAAGGCCGACCTCGAGAACGCCGATCTGGGGTACCAGCGGCTGGAGACCCTACTCCAGACGGGTGTGGTCTCGAAACAGCTGGTGGACAACGCCAGAACTCGACTGGACATGGCCCAGGCGGCGGTGGGAGTGGCCGAGAAGAACCACCAGCTCTTTGTGCTCGGTCCTCGACAAGAGAAGCTGCAGTCGGCCCGCGCAGAGATGGATCAGAGCCGTGCAGCGGTCAAATACTGGCAGAGCCAGTTGGCCGAAACTGAGATCAGAGCACCCATCAGCGGAACGCTTCTGGAACGGGTGGCAGAGGCGGGAGAAATGGTCTCTACCTGGTTCGCCGGTGGCGCCGTAGTGGTTGCCCTCGCCAATTTGGACGACCCGCAGCTGGAACTGGACATCAGCCAGTCTGATTTCCACAACGTGTCGAAGGAACACGACTGTCGGATGTCGCCGGTGGCCTATCCGGAACGAGAATACCCCTGCGAGCTGGTGGAAACCGCACCCGAGGCCAATCGCCAGCGGGCCACCATCCAGATCAAGGTCCAGATCAAGAATCCGGATGGGTATCTTCGGCCGGAGATGGATGCCCAGGTTACCTTCTATCGGCAATAGGCAGAAGAGAACGGAGAATAGACATGCCCGAGGTGCTCATAGAGACGCTTGGACTCAGCAAGATCTTTCACCGCGATAGCACTGAGATCCGAGCACTGGAGGATATTACGTTGAAGGTGTTCTCAGGCGACTTCATCAGCCTGATGGGTCCCTCCGGACCGGGTAAGAGCACCCTGTTGAATATCATGGCAGGCATCTACAAACCCAGCGGCGGCGAACTGCGGATCCAGGATTTCGAGGTCGCATCAATGAGCGATGATGAGCTGGCGGAGTGGCGCAACCAGCACGTCGGTTTCGTGTTCCAGAACTTCAATCTGATACCCGTCCTGACAGCCTTCGAGAACGTGGAATTACTCATTTCTTCTGACCAATCTGTCCAAGAAGGAGCGACGAGAACACGTAGAGACCGCACTCAATCTCGTGGGACTGGCGGACCGGATGGAGCACTATCCTCGCCAACTATCCGGAGGACAGGAACAAAGGGTAGCAATCGCTCGGGCGATCGTCACGGATCCGACTTTCATACTGGCAGACGAGCCCACTGGAGATCTGGACGCCGGGTCGGCCAAGGAGGCACTGGACGTCCTGGCAGCCCTAAACCAGGACTATGGGAAGACGATCATCATGGTGACCCACGATCCCAAAGCTGCCGCCTACGCTTCGATCAAGCACTACCTGGAGAAAGGCCTGTTGTCGGTGGCGTCGGAGTAGTATCGCCTTTAATCGCAGGAACGTCTAAACGTCGCAGAAGGAACCCGAACGGGGTGTCAACAATCCGAAGACAAGTCCGACAGAGCCGCGAACGACTTGACCTGTTAGCAACATGCGGCCAAGCTCCGAGGAGAGAGCTGGACAACAGCACAATCTCCCCCATCCTCAACCTAAAGTTTTCTCCGGAATGATCCAGCGCGACTGGGAGCGGGACAGATCTGAAGCTTCATTTGGAACTCGCACCTCCAGGTTGCTCATTAGTGCGAAACTTGAGGAAGCCTGAAGCGCGAGCGAGGGGTTGGAGATCTGCGAGATCTAGCCGTGCTCCGCTCCCTCGCCAGGACCTGCCCCCCCTTCACAGACCATCCAGGTTGTTCGCAGCTCTTTTCTTGTCGCCGGTCAAATGCCCTTTCGGCCGGGCATCTCGCAGATCCCCAACCCCTCGCTTGTGCTTCAGGCTTCCATAAATCGGCAATGCCTGTCCTGGGGCACCAGTTTCTTTCATGTACGATCCGGCGGTCTGCAGCCGGTGGCGCTGCTAACCTGAAACTTCGGAAAACTCGGGAGGAAGGCACGAATTCTGTTTCGACAGGACCTGCGCGGCGTTATTGCAATCTACGCTTCAAACCGATACAGAGCCCGGGCGTTGTCCGCTAGAATCCTCCGCCTCAGGGGCGGGGGTAGGTGGCTGGGAAGGGCACGATCGGGATTGTCGAAGTCCCAGTGGGGATAGTCGGTCGCGAAGAGGAGCCTGTCGTTGGAATCGAGCTGCTCCAGGAGCTGCCGGAAATACTTGGCCTGAGGAGGCTCTTCCATGGGCTGGGTGGTGATCCAGAAGTGCTTCCTGATGTAGCTGGAAGGGGGGTGACTCAAGTAGGGCACCTCCTCACGCAGGCGCTCCCAGCTGCGATCGAGTCTCCATGCTAGCGGCGGTATCCACGCCAAGCCGCCTTCGATCAATACGATCTTCAACTCTGGGAAGCGTTCGAAGACCCCCTCGCAAACCAGGCTGATCACCTGAGCCTGAAATGCCTGCGGCATCCCGGCATGATCCTCCAGGTAGTGTGAAGGCCATCCGGCCCCCGTGAGGGGACGCCCGCCGGTACCACCGAAGTGAATCCCCACCGGAAGGTTGTTGCGGGCCGCGGCTTCATATAGCTTCCAGTACCTTCGGCGTCCCAGTGGTTCGCTGGTTCGGGCGGTTACGAGTACCTGAACAAAACCTGGATGCTGGCTCGCTCTATCGATTTCCTCTGCGGCCAGATCACCGTCCTCGTAGGGCACCACCATCGAGGCCCTCAATCTCGGCTCCGGCTCCAGCCAATCCTCGACCTGCCACTCGTTGAGGGCCCGGGCCAGGGCGGCACCATACTCCAGATTCTGCTGCCTGCCGGCTGCCCTCAGGCAGTTCAGAACCCCGTACTCGATATCCCAGGTGTCCAACAATTGGCTTTGCACGAATCCCAGATCGGAACCGGGGGGAAGACCGGAGGGGGGCCAGGCATCATGGCGGGCTGCGTTTCGGCTGGCACGAGGATAACTGGTGCCATAGAAACCTCGGAGCCCGATCATCTCGTGGTAACGGCGCCAGCGATCGGGGAGATACCGGTAGAGTGTCTCATCCGAGGGTACGTCATTGTGGATATCAGTATCGATGATGGCCATCTTCCGGGCTCGTTCGTTGGGCTTGCTGGGCTCGACAATATCAATAGGTGTTGTAACCATGATCTCTGTCTCCTCTCTCCGGGTCAGAGGCGGTAGAAGAAGCGCGCGTTCTCGGCTCGAATCTTGGACAGCAGCGGCTCCGGTAGTCCCGAAGGTAAAGCTTCTTCGCTTTCATCGAAATGCCAGTGAGGATAGTCGGTCGAGAACATCAGCAGATCTTCGGATTCCAGCTGTTCGATGATCTGCAGCAGTTGCTCCTTGGCCGGAGGAGCGTCCAAGGGCTGCAATGTGAGCCTGAAATGCTCCCGAATGTATTCTGAAGGGGGGCGCTTGATCCAGGGCGTATCTCGGCGCAAACCCTTCCATTCCTTGTCCAAGCGCCACATCAGAGATGGCATCCAGGTGAACCCTCCCTCGATCAACGCCACCCGAAGTTGGGGAAATCGATCGAGTGTGCCTTCGGCGATCAGACTGAGCACCTGAGACTGGAATATCTGCGCCATTCCGGCGTATTCCTCCAGGTAGGTCGAAGGCCAGCCGCAGGGAGTCGGAGGGTTGCCAGAGGCGCCGCCGAAGTGGATACCCACTACGAGATCGTGGCGAGCGGCCGCGGAATAGATGGGATCGTGGCAGTGATTGCCGTAGGGTACGTGGGATCTGACGGGCAACAGGACCTGCACAAATCCCGGATGTCCACCCAGGCGGTCGATCTCGCGAGCGGCCAACTCCGGGTTCTGACCAGGAACCAGCAGGGAGGCACGCAGCCGGGGTTCACGGTCGAGCCAATGATCTCTCTGCCAGTTGTTCAGTGCGGAAGCCAATGCCGCTGCCAGGTGCGGATCGTGGACACTCTGCACCCAGTAGGAACCGGTCAGGATCCCGTATTCCAGGTCCCAGGCATCGAGGGTCCGCTGCCGCAGTAACTCGAAATCGGAGCCCGGTGGATCTGCTGGGTCCGGTTTGTGGTCAGGTCGGAAGGAGGTCGGAGCGCCAGCGGGATAGTCGTTACAGTCGGGTCCCACAAAGGCGGACTCGTTGAGGTAGGCGCGCCAATGGTCTTCCAGATAAGGCTCCAAGGCTAGCAGCCCTGGGAACTGGTTATGGATGTCGCAGTCGATCAGGGGTTGAGCCATCCGTCCCTATAGATAACGAAACGCAGATAATCGCCGACTTGCAGAAACGTACCACGTAGGCAGGCGTTGCACAAATCGCGAACTGATCCTGACGCCGTCTGTCTGGTCAGACTCAGGTGATTAGTGATATCTTTCGGGGGACATGAATAAACCGTCTCTGAAGCTGCTAGCGCTTGCCGCATTGTCTCTTGTCTTGTCCCTTCCGAGCTGTCAGGAGCCAAAACCTGATCAGGCACAGAGACCTACCACCCCCATTTCGTTCTCGCAGGACTCGTTCCGAATCACCTTCGGACTAAACGACAACCGGCCCAGCCCCTGGGACGGCAGGATACATCCTTCGGACGGCCAGGAGCTGGTAGTGGAGCCCGACCGTTTTCGGGTACATTTGTACAAGGGACTGGGCGACCAACGGGACCCAAACCCGGAATTTCCCAACGACTACGTCAGGCCGCCCCACAGTTGGGTATGCAGCACTCGCAACGCCTGGATGCGTTCTGATGAGAGTCCACCCAGGCTCGAATACCCCAGCATTCTTCTCCATCTACGGAAATCTCCCCCAGGCTCTCCAGTCAAGGTAAGCACCACCAAGGGAGACTTCCATTTCGATCCGTCCGAAACCTTCGCCTTCGTTCCTCGCTTCTTCCTGGACAAGAGTGTTCGGGTCGAACGTGTAGGCACCGCGGTGGCGGCGGATTCCCAACAGCTGGCCCAACAGGACTTTCCTTCTATTCTGGCGACGACATCGGGAGATGTCTGGGTAGCATGGCAGGAATACCGGGACAACTCAGACACTGTCTGTGTCCGTCGCAGGACGGAAGAGGAGTGGGAGGGCAGCTTCGTGCTGGCTGAAAAGGCCGATGTCTTTGGCACCGCTCTGGGCCAGGACAGCGAGCGGGGAACCTGGGCAGTCTGGTCTATGCAGACCGATAACAACTGGGACCTTTATGGTCGCTCCTACTCCCCAGACGGCTGGTCGGTTATGGAGCAGCTCACAAGTCATCCGGGGCCCGACACCTTCCACAGGATCGCCACCGACGCCGACGGTCGCATGTGGCTGGTCTGGCAAAGGAGTGAGGAGGGTAGGAGTCAGATCTTCGCCAGGAACCTGTTCCAGGGCACCTGGTCGGACGAGCTCCAGATCAGTGAGAGCTCCTCGAGCGAGGGGAACAACTGGAATCCATCCCTGTCCGCAGGAACGTCCGGCCAGGTTGCGGTTGCCTGGGACGGGTATGCGGCCGGCAACTATGACGTTTACCTGCGTCGATTCGCAGACGGCCGCTGGGGACCGGTGCGTGTCGTGGCAGGCACTCCGCGTTACGAAGCCAACCCTTCAGTCGCCGTGGATGGCAGCAATCAGACTTGGGTCGCGTGGCAAGAGTCTGGGGTCGATTGGGGGAAGGACACGGGACAATTGGTGACGCAGCCCGGGATCGGGCTCCACGAGCCCAGATCGATCCGGGTGGTGTGTTTCGATGGCGAAAAGATGATGGCTCCGTCGGGCGACGCACCCTCGGTCTTCCAGGACAAAGACTATTGGGGGGATCCGGTTCTCCAGATCGGGCCCAGGGGATTTCCCTGGCTTTTCCTGCGCCACATGGCGATGCGAATCCCGGATAGTCTGGAGACGGGATCCGGATCGATCTACGCTCCGCACTGGGAGACCTACGCACTGCGATACACAGGGTCGTCCTGGAGTGATTTGATGTACCTGCCCTACAGTGCCGGGCGCAAGGACATGTTCCCAGTCGGCAGCACCGTATCCGACCAACAGCTGTGGTTGGCCTGGCCGACCGACAACCGGGACACGGGATCCTACACGACGCATCAGCAGGGGCAGGTCATGATCGCCCCCTTATCGGTCGAGGAGAGTTCGCAGTCCCAGTCGGTAGACCTGCAGCCCTACCAGGAAGAGCCGGTATCGCCGTTTGAGCCGGTCCACCCAAATGAAGTCGAAGAGCTCCAGCGGATCCGCTCCTACCGTATCGAGAGCGGCAAGCGCAGTTACTCGATCTTTCGCGGCGACGTCCATCGCCACACTGATCTCTCCTGGGACGGGGGCAGGGACGGTTCCGTACTCGACGCTTACCGCTACGCCCGCGACGCGGCTGGGCTCGACTTTCTGGGGATCACGGACCACAACCAGGACGCAGAGGAGTCCTACCTCTGGTGGCTCAGCCAGAAGTTCGCCGATCTGTTCCAGCTCCAGAACTTCGTGGCCTTTTATTCCTACGAGCGCTCCCTGGAGTTCCCCAACGGTCACCGCAACGTCCTTTTTACTCGCAGGGGCAATCCGATCCTGCCGATCATGGACTCCGAAAGAAACGGCTGGGACGGGGCGGGCAGACTCTTTCACTATCTGAAGCGCTACGGCGGGATCTCGATCCCCCACACCAGTGGGACCGGCGCCGGGACCGATTGGCGTGACAACGATCCCGAAGTGGAGCCTCTGGTCGAGATCTACCAGGGGATGAGGGATACCTACGAATACCCGGGTTCCCTTCGGCCCAAGACACTCGAGGCTAGCCCGACGCTGGCCGAAGATGACAGTCCCTCCCGCCGTTTCGGGACTGTCTGGCATGCCCTATCCAAGGGCTACAGACTTGGATTTATCGCTTCGTCCGATCACATGAGCACGCACATCAGCTACGCCTGCCTGATTGCCAAGGAGTTGACTTTGGACAGCCTGATGGAAGCCATCCGGTCAAGGCGTGCCTACGGAGCGACGGACAACCTGATCCTGGATATCCGCTTCGTCGGCTCAGACGGTGAGCACCTGATGGGCGAGGATTTCTCCAGCACGATCCCGTTGACGATCAAGGCGAAGGTTCTGGGAACCGACGTGATTGAGAGGGTCGACGTCATCAAGAACAACAAGATCGTCTACACCACCAGCTCCGAGCAGGCCGAGTTGGAATTCCAATACGTAGATCAGGACCAGGCCCCGGGCGAAAGCTACTACTACATCCGAGTAGCCCAGAAGGACGGAGAAATGGCCTGGGGGTCACCCGTCTGGGTCAACTACGAAGCAAGATAGCTCAATCGCCTGAAACTTCCGGCGTGGCTTCGGTCTCCAGGCCGAAGTTCTTCTCTTTCGAGCCCTTGGCGTGTTCAGCGCCTCACCCCACCCTTTCCCTAGCCCGCGCCCTTAAACTTGCCTTTGCCTTTGCCTTCCCCTTCGCTCTTTCCCTATACCTTCCATGAATCCGGGCTCCTAGGCGGTCAAAATCGAAGCGATTTCAAATCCGGTCTCTCAATCGAGAATGGCCAGGACCTTCGGCGATATTCCAACAAACTGACAGGGACGCACGTGGCCTTGGGAAGCAAGGGCAGGGGCAGGGGCACGGGGGAAGGCAAAGGCAAGTTTAAGGGCGAGGCAAAGGGTAGGAAGAAGACACTAGATACCCAAAAACAAGTAGATGGAAGTGGATTAAACCACGTGTAAGCACCTGGAATTCCCGACCTAACGGGTATTCTGGAGTTCGACAAAGAATCTTCAGAGAGGCCCGAAAGGAGGCATTTCAGGTGAAGAAAACGCATAGCGCAATCCTCCGAAAACGGGAAGCAGAGGTGGCCACTCGGGTGAGCCCCAGCTGGAATGGTCAAGCTCCAAAAACGGTCCTTTCGTCCGACGGGATCAGCTACGAAGTCTCGGAGAAGATTCACGCCGTCAGTTACGGCGGGC
>CAUZIZ010000016.1:0-49757 GCA_963579905.1 Acidobacteria bacterium UBA6911
GCGGAGCTCGTCACTCAAGCGGTGATCGGGCCACACAGGGGCGAGCGGCCTCTGTTGTTCGCGGCTCTTTCTCATGGCTGGAGCTCCGGTTTTGTCGTAAGTCCTTTTGTTAGAGTTGTTTGGTCGACTTATTCTAGCAACCGGACCTGACAAAAAAGGAGCTTCACAATCTTCTCTTTCTCTTTTATTTCCAGCCATTTACAATCGGACAGACGAGAACTAACTAACCTGAAACTTCATTCGGAACTTGCACCTCCAGGTCGCCCGATAATACGAAACGTGAGGAAGCCTGAAGCGCGAGCGAGGGGTTGGAGGGCAGCGCAATGGGGGGACGAAGGGGCCTGAGGCGCGGCAAGCAGCCAAGCCGGGGGGAGCGGGGTGTTCCCCAACCCCTCGCTGGCGCTTCAGGCTTCCATGGCTCGAGAAGTTTCGCTCTCGAATGGGACAGCACCGCTGGGGGGCCACTAAGCTGAAACTTCGAAAGTCGAAGGTACAATACAAGTTACAAACGATCGCTCCCCATCACGTTCGGCGATCCGACAGAGCCGCGAGCGACTTGAGCCGTTAGCAACATGAGGCCAAGTTCCGAGGAGAGAGCTGGACAACTCTTCCCCACGCAGTGACGCACGATATCGCCTATCCTCGACCAAAGTTTTGTTCTCGAATGGGGCGGCACCGCTGCGGAGCCACTGAAATGCAACATCCAATCCCCGACAATATTCGGCCTGCCTTTCCCGTTTCGGTCCCCAGGAAGGACATCCCGGCCAAGTTCCGCGAGCTCATCGGCCTCGATCAGATTCCCCAGAAAGCCGAGTTTTGGGTGACGAAAACAACACAGGAAGAGGAGCTGACCGTCACCCAGGTACGCTTCCCCAACTATCTGGGTGAGATCATTTCCGCGACCCTCATGTGGCCTTCGGCCGCCACGGAACCGCTGGCCGGAGTGGTGTGCATGAACGGAACCGCCAGCAACGCCGATCAGGTGGCGCACCCTCGATTTTACCGGCCCAAGCCCGACTCCGGACCTCTATACGGGTGGGGCCGCGAGCTGACACGGCGCGGCTACGCCGTTCTGACCTTCACCCCAAAGGGGGCGGAAAGGCGAAGAAAGACGCTCAAGCAATGGGAGCAGGAGGCGAGACTCCTGATTCCCTTCGGACGATCTCAGATTGGCGTGCTGGCCGACGAGGTCCTGCGGGTGAGCCTGATTCTGGGCGCATTCGACCAGGTGGACTCCGGACGCATCGGACTGACCGGCATGTCACTCGGTGGCTGGGGTGCCTGGTTGGGAATGGCTACCGGGTCCTGGATTCGGACGGCGGCACTGGTCTGCGGTGGTCTGGGAAGCCTGCATACCAACATCTACAAGGGTATGGTGGAGCGCCACAGCTCCTTTTCCTACATCCCTCACATGCTCCGCTACTTCGATCACGCCGATCTGGTTGCGACCTCGCTCGCACCTCGGCCCCTGATGATGGTCGCTCCTACTGAGGATCAAGATATGCCCAAGGAGGGGGTGGACGAGCTGATCCGCGTTGTGACACCCGTCTACAAAGCAGCCGGCCATCCGGAACGCTTCAAAGTCTACCAGGTGCCTGGAAAGCACCTGTTCAAGTTCGAGTACTTCGACTGGGTCGTCGAGTGGTTGGACCGCTATCTGGCTCCGGACGCGTGAGCGTTCCCTATGTCTCTTTCGTGCCCTTGCCCTGACCCCATCTAGCCCGGGCTAGTCCCACTTATTCCGCTAACGACACACTCGCCCTGGTTACCTTGTTCTCTTTAATGTAATCGAAGTTGATGTCGTCCCCCAGACCAGGACGCTCGGGCACGTGTACATACCCCTCAGCATCCATGGGATCGTAGAGTGTGTTCTGCCAGGGATAGGGATGGTCGATATCCCGCAGCGGATGCAGGAGTCCTCGCTCGTAGTACCGGCCATTGATCCCCATGGCGCAGAGGACGTGCATATTGGCGGGCCCGCCGCCGTGGACCTCCATTCTCATCCCGAACGCCTCCGCCAGGTGGATCAGCTTCATGATTGCGGAGATGCCCCCCACTTCGCCAGCACCACCCCGGAGTATGTCGGAGGCGCCGCTGCGAACCCATTCGGCACGCGACATGAAGCTGCCTTCCAGATTCTCCGGCCCCAACACTGCCATGCTGAGGTGCTGGTTCAACCACACGTAGGAGGACATGCTGTGCTCGTTCATGGGCTCCTCAATCCAGAGGAAGCCCAGCTTTTCGATCTCCTTGGCCAGGTAGAGCGCGTCTTGCCGGTCGTAGTGATGGTGCGGATCCAGCATGAGGTCGACATCTGGCCCTACCGCTTCCCGGACGGCGACGCAGGCGGCAACGTCCTTTTTCACGTCGGGTGCCCAGGAGATCGGCGGCATCCAGGTGTGCAGCTTGATCGCCTGGTAGCCCTCTGCCACCAACTGCTGTGCGAAGCGACCGTATTCTTCCGGGGTGCTCAGTCCACCCGGAATCTCGTCGCCAGGCATGATGCTGGCGTAGGCGGGAACGCGGGTTCGGGCGGCTCCCATCATCTTGTATACGGGGACGTTCAGGTAGCGTCCGGCCAGATCCCAGAGGGCACAGTCCACACAGGCGATGACCATGTCGTGGAGAACGGTGCTCAGCTTCTGCATGCGCTTGAGTCGATACCACAGCTTCTCCCGAAAGAAGGGGTCCTCACCGACCAGCGCCGGCTTGATCAGCCCCTCGACTACATCCTGCGTGGCCGCACCAAAGAAGTACCCTTCGGCTCCTTCATCGGTCACGATCGTGAGCATGCTGTTGGTCCCCCAGTGCTCCTCGCCTGGATGGGGATGCCCCTCATAGTCCCTGCCGATGTTGGTAAGAAAGCGAAAACTATCCACTTTGACATCTACGATCTTCATAGGTCTTGAGCATCATTTCGAAGACAGAGTTACAAGGGCGTCACCAGGATCATGCGATTGAAAGTGTACTTTTCTATGACAGTTGTGTCACATTTCTTGTGTCATATACAGGCTACACAAAGACGATTTGTGGCGGTGGGCTCCAGGCCGCCGTCGCTCGAACCCCGGGCTCGAAGAAAAGAAGAGTACTTCGGCCTGGAGACCGAAGCCACACCGTGAACCGACTGGTTGATTCTCTCAAAACTTTGTCAGGACTCCGCCGACATGATCTTCGAGCGGCGCGCACTTGGATCTCTACGATGTATCCGGGCTCCCCGCTCGCAACCCGCCTGGGACGGTTCGCGGGCGGGGCTCACGAGACAACCTGGCGAGAGATTCCCGACTCCGCCGAGTTCATTGAAATCGGCGAATCGGTCTCGAGCACGCCGATCTGGCTTACCGATCCCAACCCCTTCCAGAATCATCCCTTCGCCGAAAACTTCGAGACAGCGCTGCCGGAAAGGGTCGAGGTCGTAGTAATCGGAGCGGTCCTGGTGGGAGCGGCGGCAGCCTACCATTGGTCGCAGGAAGGACGAGAGCCTTTGATCCTGCTGGAGCGCAATGATCCCGCGACCGGCTCCGCTGGACGAAATGAGGGTCTCGTCGTCCTGGGCCGGTACTACGCCATGGTCTACGGCACCGTGTTGGACTACCTGCGGAGGATAAACCCCAGCGGTAGGCCGAGGAGCTTCAAGAGCGGGCACATGGCCACGCTCGGGCCTATTGCCTGGCCGCCTATGAAAACGCTGAATTGGTGAGAAGCACCATCGAGAAGGAAGGCATCCAGTGCGACTACACCCGCAGGGGCTGGGTCCAGGCTACCGATTCGGATCATCTCGAAAGCCTGGAAAGCTCGGTGCGACTGGCCCGCGATTCGGGCTTCGACGACTGGAAGAAGATCTCAAGCAGCGAGGCCTTTGAGCGGAGCGAAATCCACACCTCTTATGACGCCGAATTCTCGGTCGGGTCCGCCTGTTAGCACCCTGCAAAGTGGGTATGGGGTCTTCTTCGCGCTGCCTTGAGCTCGCCCTCCGTGAACCTCTTCTGCCGCACCGCAGCGCTTCAGATCCGAGATGACGGCCCCGAATACTCGATTCTGACTTCCCGGGGCACCGTGCGTGCGCGACACCTCATCAATGCCACCGAATCACACCCCCCTCTTCTCTTTAGCAAATTCCGTGACCTGATTCTTCCCACCCAGACCCAGGCGGCCTTCGGACCCAGCGAGGGGGGAAGCATCAAGGCCGGCGTGGGAATCAGCACCCATCGGGGGTTCTTTGGAGTCCACGGAAAGGGCATTCTGTTTGGCTCCGATGCCACCAGGGTCCCCGATGATCAAGCCGGATCCAATCAGCCCTCCCGTTTCATCACACGATACGTGGCGAGCCGGTTGCAGCCTCGTTTCCAGATTCGCCAACTGCAACTCAGTCACGAATGGAGTGGGACCGTGAGCTACACCCCTGACGAGTTCCCCCTGGTAGGTCTAATGGACGGTAAGCGCTGTTACATGGTTGGCGGGATGGCGGGGGGTCTGGATCAGCAGTCTCCTTTCTGGGAGCCCGTCACCTGGTCCACGGAATACTGGGTATTTCCGGTCGTTGCTATTACCCCCAGGAGTACTTTTCGCCGACGCGGTTCTTTCGTCGGCCAGATCGGCGAGAGTAGAGGGACGGTCCGGTGCGAGCCAACCAATTCCGGAGGGACAATGCTACTGCTTGCACCTTGCCCCGGGAACCGACTAGACTGCACTCACACGAGAGGTCTAAACAGGAGAGCCAAATGAACCGGAAAGCGAATCGGAGAGAGTTTCTTCAAACTACCACAGGAGCTGCGGCCGTGGGCACGGTCCTGGGACTGCCGGCCTGCGCACCTCAGGAGCAGCCGGATCAGGCGAGCGGGCCCGCCCCAGAGGCGATGATCGACTTCGAGCGCTCCTTCTTCACCTGGACCAGTCACCCCTTCGAGCTGGATACTCACTACATAAATTCTGGGGGCATGACACAGGGTGCGGGCTCAGTGAGAAATGTCCGGGTCACCTACGACGCTAAGTGCGACATCACCAATACCAAGACCGGTGAGACGGAGGAACTGTTCCTGCTGTCACCTTGTCGCTCTGAGTATACGATCCCGAAAGAAGAATTCTTCCAGCTTCCCAGTGGCGAGTGGCGTGTCGTCTTCAGCCGCACCCACAAAATCCCGCTGGCGAGGAAGCCCTCGACCGAAGAGGAGAAGTCCAAAGCCGGCGAATTGAATCTGGCCGACACCCGTTTTACGACCAGGACGCATTCCAACTTCGCTGTCCTCACGAGCGCCCAGCAAGTGATCGAAGCTACCCTGGCCAACAAGCCCGTCAACGCCCGTACGACCTACGCGGATGAAGCGGCTGGCTACAGCTGGGCCATCGAATACCCGGCGAGGACAATGAATTTGAACGTCGAAGAAGGTCTTTTCCAGGTCGATACAGGACCCATCCCACTTCCCGACATGAACTCGTACGACGGCAAACGCCCGATGCAAGCCTTTCTGTCATACGTCGCCTTCAGCGAGTTCGATTCCGCGGAATTCATCCTGAGGCGGGAGGTGGAGCCGTCCGAGGAAGATAAGAAATTCCTGTTCCAAAGCCCCGGAAAGTGGCGCTACACTCTGCGTGATCCCAACAACCCACCTCCGGGCCATCCGCCGCGGCCCAACTGGCCTACGGTCTTCAATGAGACCAAAGTCTTAAAGGCCTCTAATCTGTTCCTCAGCGCTGAAATCTGAGTAATATCAGTTTGTCCGGGCCGGGTGTGGCGAATAGCTTCCTTGAGATCCTCTAATAGGAATAGCAACTGTCGTTTTCAAGCTGCGATAGTAGGGGTGGATCGATTCCTGTTCAAGCTCCTGTGGGATCTTCCCAGGAGGCCGCTTCAGCGGCCTGGCGCGAAGCTTATTAGACCCGGCGTTTACGCCAGGATAGGCCGCTACCCTATCCGGCTCAAGAGAACCCGTTTGCCGCTCTTATCCACACCAGATTCTCCTTGCGAGATGCGGAAGATCTCCTGGCTGCCCCGCGCACGAAATTCAAGACTCACAAACCCCGCGACGCACTCAATGTCATCGACTGCTCCGAATGATCATCGCGGATATGCACCTTCCCGTCCTTCAGCTCAACCTCGCTCACACCGGCAAACCCTTCAGGTGTCCGGGTCCAAAACATCAAGAAGCTCGTCTCATCTCAGAACTGGCTGGCAACCATCGATACAACAACTCATCGAACAGCTTGTTTTCCGTAATCACCGTGCGCCGCAAAAGGTCGAAAGCCTGGGTCCCAAACTCGAGCCCCCTCGCCATCATTCCCTCCGGCGGATAGTGCTCCAAAGTCTGAAGCCAAGGCGACTCCGACGTTTTGAAAACATAGCCGAGCAGCAAGCGCTTCTCGGGATGCAGCGCTGTGACGGATGCATGCTCCCGTCCGGTCATCAGATGAGCCGTATGGTCGAGAGAATTCGACGGCTTCGGCGCCGCTCGCAAGTCCGTCTTGCCGCCACTCAGCGTGGGCGACAACGGCCACTGGAACTCTACCCCCGACGGCAGCCGGTGCGGCCGAGGCCGCTGCCCCTCATGCAGGCGGGTTATCGCCCGATTCCTCGACATGTCGACCACCGTGACGCCGCGTTCCAAAAACGGCGAGCTGATCGTCGCATGCTCGGCCCAACAGATTGGTCGGTCAAACGCCAATAGATTCTTGAGACGGCTTCGGACATAGACGACGTTCTCGCCGTAGAGCATCTCGATTGTCCTTGTCAGTACTTCGTGGACTCGCGGTAGCTGTACCGCCTGCCTGTGTCAGTCTCGCTACTTTCCCCCGTTTCGAGGAACTCTGAGTCACCCTGAGCCTCGCCATGTCCTGGCAACCCCACCTCTCGCTCCTCCTGCGACACAGGCCCGAAACCATCCACGCAAACGAAGTGCCCTACCGAACCGCCCTCGCGAATCGGTCTACCTTCCTCGATGTCGGCGCGAAACGAATTCCACAACGGATTCATCTTCTCCGCGTCGTCCTTGAACCTCAGGCTCACCAGCGTCCCCCCCGAAGGACAACACCTTCAACTCCAGCTTGTCGTTGGCCATCACCAACGCTGGCTGCCCATGAAACTCACCGGTCTGAGCACCGTCTTGTGGAGCCACCAACAGGACCGCAAGTAAGGGCGATACAAGCGTCAACCCGATCACGAGGCTCGGGAGAGAAAACCGATTGAAATTCAACATGACCAACAGATTACACGCTTTGAGGGACCGCTGCCCACCTATGCTACAGAGAAGGAGGGGCAAGAGCCGCCGGCTGCTTGATGGGGCCGACGGCTTCTGGCTAAGCACACTGGAACGTAAATACGGCAACGTTTGTGGCGAGCGCGACGGGTCGAGTTCGCGAAGCGACGACGAACGCCATGCCTTGCCATAGTGGCGGAGGCACGACAAAGAAATCGGCGCGTCCCGTCGCCACCCGGAGGGCAGATGGGGGTTGCGGACGATCTCTGCGTTGGTCATCGTCGAAGATGGCCAAGCATCGTCTTCCTTCTCCTGCCTTGATCTCGCCTCGCAAGCCCCATCTGTAAACGTTGCCGTATTTATGTTCCAGTGTACTAAGCTAGCGCTTCCTCGATGAGCTTGCCGCCGTTGACGGTGGGGCGTCCGAAGCGGCCGTTGTGGGGGAAGGTCAGGCTCTTGTGGTCCAGGCCGAGTAGGTGGAGCATCGTGGCGTGGATATCGTGGGCGTGGTAGGGCTTCTCGACCGCCCGGAAGCCGATCTCGTCGGTTGATCCGATCGCCTGTCCGCCCTTGATACCGGCGCCAGCCATCCAGATCGTAAATCCCCAGGGGTTATGGTCGCGCCCGTCGCCCTTTTCGTTGAAAGGAGTGCGGCCGAACTCGCCTCCCCAGACGACTAGCGTCTCATCCATCAGACCGCGCGCCTTCAGATCGGTCAGCAGACCGGCAATCGGCTTGTCAGAAACCTTGCACCACTTGCCGTGGTTGCCTTCCATATCCCGGTGGGCGTCCCAGCCACTGCCGCTGCCGCAATAGACTTCGACGAACCGAACCCCGTGCTCTACCAGGCGGCGGGCCATCAAGCAGTTCCGCCGAACTTCGCGGTCATTTCGTCGTCCATGCCATAGAGCTTCCGGGTGGCTTCTGACTCGGAGCTCAAGTCGACCGCTTCGGGCGCTTCCGACTGCATGCGGTAGGCCAGCTCGTAGGACTGGATACGCGCCTCGAGGTCGCCATCTCCAGGCTTACTGTCAGCGTGGTGCCGGTTGATCGATGCCAGAAAGTCGAGTTTGCTTCGCTGTTGCTTGTCTCCTACCGTCGCAGGAAGGTCCAGATTGAGAATCGGCAGACCCTCCATTTGAAACGGCGTTCCCTGGTAGGTAGCAGGAAGGAATCCCGAGCTCCAGGTCTTGGATCCGCCAACCACATTCTTGTTATCCTGGAGAATTACGAAGGCGGGCAGGCTCTCGTTGGACGAACCCAAGCCGTAAGACGCCCGTGATCCCAGTGAGGGCCGGCCGGCCAGAATGGAGCCCGTATTCATCTGGCTAACAGAGCCCACGTGGTTGAGGCCGTCGGCTTGGCAAGACCGGATGACCGCCAGATCGGCAACGTGTTGCGCGATGTGCGGATACTAGTCCGATACCCACAATCCGCTTTCGCCATGCTGGTTCCATTTGCGTTGGGTTGGCAGGATTGTGTTACCACCCGTGCCCATGGCGGTGATGGGGCGTCCAAAGGACTCTGGCATAGGCTGCCCCGCAAGTTTGTCAAGCGCTGGTTTCGGATCGAATAGGTCGACGTGACTCGGCCCTCCTTCCATAAACAGGCAAATGATCGACTTGGCTTTGGGAGGATGGTGCGGTTGCTTTGCGGCCAGCGGATTCAAGCTTTCTTTGGCTAACGCCTGCGGTAGCCAGCCAGCGCCATTCAGTAGGTGGCCCAGTGCGACGGCGCCCAGGCCGCTCCCGGCGCGGTTTAGAAATTCGCGGCGGGAACGGGCCGGCCCAATGTGAGGTTCTGGGGCTTCGGCCATTTTCATGTTCCTCCGTGTCTCTCTAATACCGAAAGACAAACTCATTCGAATTGAGAATCGAATGGCAAAAATCAACGAGTGCCGCCGCTTGGGCTGGCTTCAAGTTTTCGTGCATAACGGTCGGAAGCGCTAGCCTTGCCGCCTCGCAGACTTCGGCCTCCTCCGCTTCGCGGTCCGCAATGATCTTGGCGTGGCGGTTGAGAAATGTCAGGCTGGCGTCCTTCTCCCAGCCGTCAGGAGCGCGCGAATAAGCGATGCTGTATGCCCACTCGATCTGAGCGACCTGGTCCGCACCGGCTTAGTCGACGACCCTGCCCGCGAACGATTGCGCCCAGCTCATCGTCTGGTCGCTGTTGAGATAGGCCAGGGCCTGGGGCGCGGTCATAGTCACTTCCCGTCGCGCGCAGGTCGAGTGGGTGTCGAGCATATCGTAAACCCGCGACATCGGGTAACGCGCGTTGCGCCGAACAAACACGTAAATGCTACGCCGGTTTTGATTGGCGGCGGCCTCGGACATCTCCCAGCCACCACGTGGTTCCAGCATCTGGCGAGGCAGGGGAGGGAAGACGCTCTTGCCGCCGATGGCCGGGTTCAGCAGCCCAGCAACTTTCAAGGCCGCGTCTCGGATAACCTCCCCTTCCAGACGCTGTGGTGAATAGCGCCAGAGCAGGCGATTGAAGGGATCCTTTCGGTTTGATGCTGCGCGGAAGTCCGAGCTTTTCTGGTAGGTCTCGGAAGTCATGATCAGCCGGTGCATCTGTTTCATATTCCAGCCGCTACGGACGAACTCGTCCGTCAGCCAGTCCAACAGCTTGGGATGGCTCGGGCGCTCACCCATCAAGCCGAAGTCGCTGTGCGTGGCGACGATCCCCCGGTCGAAATGGTGCTGCCAGATGCGGTTTACCATGACACGGCCGGTCAGTGGATTCTTGGGACTGGCAAGCCAGTTTGCCAACGCCGTCCGTCGGCCAGTCGATTCGAGCCCCTTCGGTGGTGCGTACTTGGCCACTGCCGGATCGAGGATCGAAAGAAATCCGGGGCACACTTCTTTACCCGGTACGGCATAGTTGCCCACCGCCAGGATGTGGGTCGGGGGCGCTTGTTTGCCGAGGTCCTGCATGCCGACACCGAATGGGATTTCAGGGGGATGCATGTGCTCGAAGCTTTCTAGGGCTTGCTGCAAAATCCCGTAGCGCTTTTTCTCCTCGTCGCTGAGCTTCGCAACCAGAGATTCTTCGCGAGTCACATACTCCATCTGCCAGAGAAACTTCGCATACATCTGACGCTCGAAGGGACTCTGCTCTTCCTTCGGCCGGTTCAACTGCTCTTGAATGTCGGGGTGGCAGCGATGGAACTGTTCCTCGATGATTGCTTTACGCTTCGGCTCCACCATCGATTCCATCTCAGCGCGGATCGCCTGCGTCGTTTGCTCCCACTCCGCAAGCCTCTTGCCGTAGTCGGCGACCTTGTCTTCCGGCCACATCACAACGTTGTCGTTACAACGTTGTCGTTGGCCTTGGAGTTGGCGAAGAAAGCTTGCAGCCGATAATAGTCGGCCTGTGGGATCGGATCGAACTTGTGGTCGTGGCACTTGGCACAGCCGTAGGTCGTCCCCAAAAACGTCTGGCCAACGACGTCGGTGATATCCTGGAGTATCTCCTGCCGGCGCAACCACAGGTTTGCCGCGTTGATCTCGTCGGGATAGTTACGGTTGAACGCGGTCGCTACACGCGCCCACTGATCGTTGGGCTACAACTCGTCGCCGGCGATCTGTTCGCGGACGAAGCGCTCGTATGGCTTGTCTTCGTTGAAGGATTTGATGGCGTAGTCGCGGTAGCACCAGGCGTTGGGACGAGTCTCGTCGGCCTTGAATCCTTCGCTGTCGGCATAGCGCGCCAGGTCCAGCCAGTGCCTTGCCCAGCGTTCCCCGTAGTGCGGCGAGTCCAGCAGATGATCGACGACCGTTTCAAAGGCTTTCGGAGAGTCTTCGTTGAGGAAGGCTTCCACTTCTTCCGGTGCGGGTGGCAGCCCGACAAGGTCAAAATAGGCGCGGCGGATCAAAACAACTTGGTCCGTCCTGGGAGCCATCGTGAGACCATTCTCCGCCAGCTTGGCAGCTACGAGGGAGTCGATCGGATGCTGCCTTGTGTCAGCAACCTCCGGCCGAGTGACTTTCTGGAACGCCCAGTAGCCGCGCTGTCTTTGAGTGAACGGGTCCTTCGTGAGCCCCAAGTTCGAAGGCGGCCCCGCAATGGCGGGTGGTATCGATAGTGCAGACACGACGGTAACGGTAGCTAGAATCCGAGCCGCGATTGCTCTTGGCATTGCTCTAGGGTCTCCAGAAGTTCCATACGGGAACCGGTTGTCCTTCCGAGAGCACCTCCTCTATATAGATACCCGTCTGGGGAACCGGCCTGCCTCCGAAACTCTCTCCGCGTGAGCTGTCTTGACCTTGACATGGGTTATCGCGGGAAACGGATGCTAATCTCCTTCTAATAGCAAATCTTGACAGTTCCTGCAACGGAAATCGAAGGGCTGCTGAGAAAGGGCCGGAGTGTTTTTCGCCTCCTGTTTCCTACGCTTAAACTTCAACCACGAGGAAGCGAAATAACCTTTTCCAGTTGACAGAGCCGTGACTGTCCTTCGCGACGGACACGCTCCTTCTCCGGGCGGACCAGGACTGATAGGGGCCCATTTCAGATGCCGCGACAGACGAGATTTTGACATGATCAGCATAGGTTTCCTAGAATAAAACAGTCGTTTGATTTAAACGTTCGTTTATAGCCCAGAATTGATGATGTTGAATACCAAGGAGAATATGCTGCGGGCTGCTGAATCGCTCTTTGCCCAGCATGGCTTTTCGGCGACTTCGGTGCGCATGATTACGACTGAGGCCGACGTCAACCTGGCGGCGATGCACTATCACTTTGGTTCCAAGGAAAAACTGATTGTCGAGCTCTTCGCCTGGCGACTGGATCCATTGAACCGCAAACGCCTCGAGCTTCTGGATCAATTTGAAGCCGAAGCGGGTGAGGAGCCGCCAGCTCTCGAGAAAATCCTGGAGGCTTTTGTTGGACCGCCCATCCGCCTGAGCCGCGATCCGGAACGGGGAGGGGCCCTTTTCATGCGTCTTCTGGGACGGGCCTTTACCGATCCGCGGGATAGGACCAGACAAATAGTCTACGACCAGTTTGGGCCGGTGATCCAACGTTTCACTCCAGCCCTGGCACGAGCACTTCCCCACCTCTCTCCCGAAGAACTCTTCTGGCGTTTCCATTTCACGGTAGGTGCCATGGCACACACCATTTACACTCTGGCCGATGAGCATCAACTGCATCAGTTGTCCGGAGGCGTGTGCCACATGGCAGATGTCGACCATACCGTCGATCGACTGATTCCTTTTCTGTCTGCCGCCTTGCGTAGCCGGTCGTCCTGCCCGAAAAGATCAGAGAGCTGATGAAGCATGCAATCTGGCTCCTCCTGATCCTGTGTGTCCTGGGTTGTCTGCGCTCCGTGGTTCCTCTGCCTCGAGCTCTCGATGTCCCGGCTCCCAAGACGTGGGAAGCCGGGGAAACTGCTCCAGGAGTGGTTACAGACTCCTGGTGGAAGACCCTGGGAGATCCCGATCTCGAAGCCATTATTCAGGAGGCAGTCCGTAATAATAGAGGTCTTCGGGCAGCCGCAGCTCGCCTGGAGACGGCCCTGATTCAAGCCCAGATCGCGCATGCTGGGAGTCTTCCGACGGCTGGCTTCTCATTGAATGGAAATCGGCGGCGGCAGAACTTCATCGGCTTCCCCATCCCCGGCTCTGAAAACAGGGTCCTCAGCACCACCTTCAACAACCTGGGGGCTTCGTTCGATGTCAATTGGGAGGCCGATCTCTGGGGGCGAATTCGCTCCGCGGAGACGGAAGCCCAGGTGCTGGCCGAAGTCCAGGAAGCCGGCCTGGCCGCGGCTCGACTGTCGATCGCGGCCCAGACCGCGAAGTCCTGGTTTGCGTCGGCCGAGGCTGAGCTACAGCTGCAGTTGGCGAGGGAGACCGTCGAAAGCTACGAAACCTCCGCCCGCTGGATCCGCAACCGCTTCGAAGCCGGACTACGCCCGGCCCTCGACCTCAGGCTGATTCTCTCGGAGCTTTCCGGTGCTGAGGCTCTAATCAGCGAGAGAAAGGAGCAACAAGCGCGAGTGGTGCGGCAAATCGAGGTTCTGGCGGGGCGCTACCCTTCGGGTCGACTCAGGGGCAGCGACCTTCTTCCCCGGCTGACGACCCCGGTGCCCGCCGGCCTCCCTCCTCAGCTGTTGGACCGCCGTCCCGACCTGATCGCCGCTCAGAAGCGGCTTCTGGCGGCCGAATATCGGGTCGCTCAGGCGCAAACGGAGCTCTATCCCCGCCTCAATCTGACGGCTACCGGGGGTACGTCCACCAAGTCTCTGCTCGACCTTCTGAACGGGGACTTCTCCGTGTGGAGCCTGTTGGGCAACCTGACCCAGCCTCTGTTTCAGGGAGGCCGGCTGCGGCGCCAGGTGGAGACGGCCGAGAGCGTCTCGCAGGAGCACCTCGAAAACTACGCGAGTGCGGTCCTTCAGGCCTTTGCCGAGGTGGAGTCGGCTCTGGCCGCCGAGAGCGAGCTAAACCAGCAGCTGGATGATCTCGAAGAGTCGGCCTCGCAGGCGGAGGCAGCCCTTTCACTGGCTCGGGATCGCTATCGCCAAGGTCTCTCCGACGTGCTCCAAGTGCTGATCACCCAAAGAAGGGTCTTCTCTTCCAGGAGCCAGGTCCTGGCGCTGCGGCGCTCGCTGCTAGACAATCGCATCAACCTGCACCTGGCGCTGGGCGGAGGCTTCAACCAGACCAGGGGAGTTCAACCGGGAACACCAAATCCGTGAGCCGCTATACAACCGTCAGAGTCGCGCCCGCTGGAGACCCTCGAAAGTGATCAAGACACTTCTCAAGTTCATCCTCCCGCTCCTGGTCCTTGGCCTTGGAGTCTTCGCTGTGTCGAAGATGATCGCCATGAAACCGGTGGTGGAGACCCGAGAGCCCGAGTTGCCGGACCCCGTCGTGAGAGTAATTGAAGTACAGCCCCAGAATTTCCGTTTCACGGTGCTGGCCCAGGGGAACGTCGTCCCGAGAACCGAGACCGCAGTTGTACCTGAAGTGTCCGGCCGGGTTGTCTATGTGTATCCGTCCCTGGCCGCCGGCGGATTCTTCGAAGCTGGCACTACGCTGCTAGGGATTGACCCTCGCGACTATGAGCTGGCTATAGTGGGCGCACGAGCCGAGGTTGCTCGCGCTCAGGTGACTCTGGAGACTGAGAAGGCTCAGGCGGAAGTCGCCTTGAAGGAATGGCAGAGCCTGGGCCAGGGAGAGGCATCTCCTCTGCTGCGCAGGGAACCTCAACTGGCTCAAGCCCGGGCGTTCCTGGAGTCGGCCCACGCAGCCCTGGAGCAGGCTCGTCGAAATCTGGAAAAGACAGAGATCAAGGCGCCCTTCGCCGGACGCGTCCGCCAGAAGAACGTCGACATCGGCCAGTTCGTAACAATCGGGGCTCCAGTGGCGACAATCTACTCGGTGGACTTTGCCGAGGTCCGATTGCCGCTGCCCGACAAGGAGCTTGCCTATCTCAATCTTCCCTTGAGGTACCGGGGTGATCGGGATGAGAAAAAGGGTCCAGGAGTCGTATTGAGGGCCACATTCGGGGGCAAGGAATACTCCTGGCAGGGTCGAATCGTCAGAACCGAGGGTGTAATCGATCCCCAGACCCGGATGATCCACGTCGTCGCTCAAGTGGAGAACCCCTACGGTCGTGGCCGTAACCCCGGTCGTCCGCCGCTGGCAGTCGGTATGTTCGTCGAGGCCGAAATCATGGGGAAGCTGAGTAGGGATGTGTTCCTCCTTCCCCGAAACGCTTTGAGGGGAAAGGACAGAATCCTGGTAGTGGATTCCGAGCAGCGTCTCCACTTCCGCAACATCTCGGTGCTGCGGACCAATCGCGACCAGGTGATCGTGGAGTCGGGACTGGAGGCTGGCGAGCTGGTCTCTCTGGCCGCACTGGATACGGTAGTCGATGGAATGAAGGTCAGGGTCCTCGAGGAGAACGAAATCTCGGAACCGGCAGCAGACGCCATCTCGAAACCGGTGGTAAAGGTGACGCAATGAAGGGTGCTGTGGCCTGGTTTGCCTCCAACGGAGTCGTCGCCAATCTGCTCATGTTCCTGATTTTCGCAGGCGGCCTCATAACGATCCCCACGATCAAGGAGGAGGTATTCCCCGAGTTCTCGACCGACTTAATCAATGTCTCCGTCCTCTATCCCGGAGCCGCTCCCGAAGAGGTCGAAGAAGCGGTCTGCGTGCGCATCGAAGAGGCAATCCAGAGCCTTACGGGGGTAAAGCGCATCACTTCGACCGCATCCGAGAGCGTGGGCATCGTGAACGTAGAACTCCTGGATGGGACCAATGTCCGGGAGCTCCTCGATGACGTCAAGTCTCGGGTCGATGCCATCGATACGTTCCCCGAGGAGGTTGAGGAACCGATCATCCAGGAGCTGATCGTCCGCAATCAGGTCATCAACATCGCCGTCTCCGGCAAAGCCGATGAAAAGACTCTCAAGGGACTGGCCGAGCAGGTCCGCGATGAAATCGCCTCGCTACCCGGGATCACTCAGGTGGAACTGAGTAATGCCCGGCCTTACGAAATATCAATCGAGGTTTCCGAAGATTCCATGCGTCGCTACAAGATCAGCTTCGATCAGGTGGCTCAGGCGGTGCGCCGCTCTTCACTGGACCTTCCGGGCGGCTCGGTCAAGACCGAGGGGGGAGAGATCCTGCTCAGAGCCAAGGGGCAGGCCTATCTGGGGGAAGAGTTCGAGGAGTTGGTCTTGTTGTCTCGCCCGGACGGGACCCGAATCCTACTTGGCGACGTCGCCACAGTCGTCGATGGGTTCGCCGAGACTGACCAGTCGGCCCGCTTCGATGGACAACCTGCGGTTCTGGTCCAGGTCTACCGGGTGGGCGGGCAACGTGCCCTCGAGATTGCCGAAGCCGTCCGTGCCTATGTTGCGAGTACCCAGAAGAGGATGCCGGACGGCATTCGACTCACGACCTGGAAAGATGATTCTCGAGTTCTGGAGAGCCGCCTCCAACTGCTGGTGAAGAACGGCCTTGCGGGACTGGCACTCGTCGTGATCGCCCTGACGCTGTTTCTCCGCATCAGCCTGGCATTCTGGGTCAGCCTGGGGATCCCGATCTCGTTCCTGGGCTGTTTCCTGGTTCTTCCCTATCTCGACGTCTCCGTCAACCTCATCTCGCTCTTCGCCTTCATCGTCGTTCTGGGTATCGTCGTCGACGATGCGATTGTGGTGGGAGAGAACATCTATGCTCACCACGAGCAGGGCGAACCTCCGCTGACTGCTGCCATCAACGGTGCCAGAGAGATGCTGGTACCTATCGTTTTCGCCATCCTGACAACGATCGCCGCTTTCGGTCCCCTGCTCCTGGTGGAAGGGTCGACCGGCAAGATCATGCAGGTGATTCCCCTCGTGGTCATTCCGACGCTTGTGTTCTCCCTGATAGAGTCACTGTTCATCCTTCCAGCCCACCTCCGACATCTCAGACGCCAAGCAAAGAAGGGTGGGATCGGTGGTCTCTGGAATCGTTTTCAGGGCAGCATCGCGGGGGCGCTCAAGGGTTTCGTTCGGGTGATCTATCTCCCCCTGTTGAGATTGGCGCTGGATTGGCGCTACTTGACGGTCGCAGCCGGCGTGTCGACCTTGCTGTTGGCGGGTGGGGTAGTGGCAGCCGGCTGGGTCAAGTTCACCTTCTTCCCCGCGGTGGAGGCCGACAACGTGATCGCCTTCCTCACTATGCCACAGGGAACCCCGGCCGAAGTTACCGCCCGCGTCCTTAGCAGGATCGAACGATCGGCGGAGATTGTCAGATCAGAAGTCGAGTCCCCGAATTCAAAAGCAGGGGAGCGGCGCGTCTTCCAACACATCCTGACCTCGGTGGGGGAGCAGCCCATGAGAGTCATGCAAAGCAGGCATGGCGGAGATGGAGCCTCCCGTTTCACGGCGCCACATCTCGGGGAGGTCAACATCGAGCTCGTCCCTTCCGAAGAACGCACGGGAACCAGCAGCGTCCAAATGGCAGACCGGTGGCGGGAGTTGACCGGACCTATCCCAGATGCGGTCGAGTTGACCTTTTCGTCCTCCCTCTTTTCTACCGGCGAACCTGTCAACGTCCAGCTCTCGGGACCTTACCTGGAACTGCTCCAGGCCGGGGCCGAGGATCTCAAAGCCCACCTCGCTCAGTATCCCGGAGTCCACGACATCGCTGATTCCTTCCGAGCCGGTAAACAGGAGGTGAAGCTGAAGATTCGACCCACGGCTGAAACCCTGGGGCTGACGCTGTCGGATCTGGCACGTCAGGTGCGGCAGGCCTTCTACGGAGAGGAAGCCCAGCGCATCCAGCGGGGACGGGACGAGGTAAAGGTCATGGTCCGATACCCGTTGGGGCAGCGCCGATCCCTGGGGGATCTGGAAGAGATGAGGATACGCTCCGCCTCGGGGCAGGAAGTCCCCTTCTCCACCGTGGCCAGTTCTGAGCTGGGTCGCGGCTTCGCTGCGATCCGCAGAATCGACCGGAATCGTTCCATCAGCGTCACCGCCGAAGTTGACGAGACCAAGGCAACTGCCAACGAGATCCTGAACGATCTGGAAGGCTCGTTCCTGCCCCAACTGGTACGGAAGTATCCGCGGCTGAACTATTCGCTCGAGGGGCAGCAGAGGCAACAGAGGGACACAATTGGCGGTCTGATAAACGGCTTCGGAATGGCAATGATTATCATCTATGTCCTGCTCGCCATTCCCTTGAAATCCTACGGACAACCCCTGATCATCATGGCCGCGATTCCCTTCGGACTGGTGGGAGCCGTCCTGGGACACATCGTAATGGGTCTCAATCTCACCATCTTGTCGATGTTCGGAATCGTGGCGCTAGCCGGGGTCGTAGTCAATGACAGTCTGATCCTGGTGGACTACGTGAATCGTCAGCGAAGAGCCGGCACTGCTCTGTTCGAAGCCGTCCATAACTCCGGGAGCGCTCGTTTCCGCCCCATCTTTCTGACCTCGCTCACCACCTTCGCAGGCTTGACTCCGCTGTTGATGGAAAAAAGCTTGCAAGCCAAGTTCTTGATCCCCATGGCAGTCTCCCTGGCATTCGGGGTAGCGTTCTCTACGGCGATCACCCTCTTCCTGGTGCCGGCCGCCTACTTGATCATGGAAGACCTGATCGGGCTGTTTCCTGGGAGACCAGGGCCAGAGAGGAGCAGCGAGCACCTTCGGCCGGGGAAGAACTCCCCAGTGATTCCCGCGGTGGCACAGAGAGTCTCGGATGCCTAGAACTATCAGTTCACTCAAGGCCTTGATAGACTTATACTTCGCCAGGAGGCAACCGATGGGAACGAAGCTGAGACCGGAAAAAAGCATCCAACTTCGGGAATTCCTGCAGTCTCCGCGGATTGGAGTGCTGGCCACTGTCAACCGGAACGGATCACCCCAGATCTCACCGATCTGGTACCGCTACAGTGATGGAAAGCTTACCATGTCGACAACCGGAGAGACGCTGAAGTGCCGGAACGTCCGGCGGGATCCGCGTGCCTCGTTGTGCGTCTACTCAATACCTGATGGGTTGGAGTACGTCACCTTGAGCGGAACTGCTGCCGTTGCCGATGGCGCTTCCATCTGGGAAGAAACACGAGCCATCGTGGACCTGTATGAGCTTCCCGAGCAGGCGCAGAAGAGGATGGCTCGTCTCCGCAGCCAGAACCGGGTCATCATCACTCTGGTGCCCGCGAAGATCGACTTCAGCAAGAGTGAAGGTCGCAGATCTTCTAGAATTGAGAATTAGTCAAGAATTCATCGCACGTCTCTAGTCCCCGGACAGCGTGTCGAACGGGACCTTTTGGCCGGCAGCATCAACCTACTTCACCAAGACTAGACTCCCCAGACTCTGGTCACGACCTGAAGGTGAACTACCAGTATTACAAAGCCAAGTCCGTCAGAGCCGCGAACGACTTGAGCCGCTAGCAACATGAGGCCAAGTTCTGAGGAGAGAGCTGGACAACTCTTCCCACGCAGTGACGCACGATATCGCCTATCCTCGACCGAAGTTTCGTTCTCGAATGGGGCAGCGTAGCGGGGGTGGGACTAAGCTGAAACTGCAATTGGCTCCGGTGGGTCGACGTGGGTTCGGTCTCCAGGCCGAAGTCTTTTGCTTTTGAGCCTTTGGCTCGAGGCACGGCGGCCTGGAGACCACCGCCACGACTAGCCCACGTTATTCATAGGTTTTCTACTGCGGGGACGCCACCTTGATCGGCACCGAGGTCAAGACGCGATTGCTCTTGCTCAAGACATAGCGGAGTTCATACGTCCCAGTCGTGCTGGGGGCGAATAGCTTCGCTGGGTCACCTGCGCGACTGTAAGCTCGGCTTTCAAAGGACGTAGCCGGGGCATCCTTCTTGGCAACCGCGATAAAGTCCTTGGGGTTGTTGGGACCGGTCCAATTGACCTCAAGACTCGCTCCTGGGGCAATCTGACTTGGGGCCTTCAGGCTGGCACCGAGAGGCTTTACAGTAACCTGTCGGCTAGCCAGAACCTTCTTGGACTGACCCATCACATAGCGGAGTTCGAACAATCCCGGCGTCTTGGGAGCCTTGACCGTCAGCGGGCTACCTTTTCGGGTATAGGTATAAGCTCCATAAGTACCCTCGGGAGCACCGGCCTCAACCACGGTAATGTAGTCCTTGTCATTGCCTGGTCCCGTCCAGCCCACCTCTACAGGAGTCTCTACCATTACCTCTTTCGGCGCACTGAGGGTGGCATCTACCGCGGTGAGGCTGATGTCACTACTGGCCAGGACCCGCTTCGACTGTCCCATCACGTATCGGATCTCATAGGCTCCGGGGTCCTCGGAGGCGGTGAGTTTAAGAGGGCTGCCCTTCCGAGTATAGGTATAGCTGAGGTACTTGCCCTGGGGGGCACCCTTCTCGACAATGGAGATGTAGTCGGGTTTGTTGTCCGGCCCAGTCCAGGCCACCTCAAAGCTTGCACCGGCACCAACTTCGCCAGGGAAATTGAGGCTGGCCTTCACTTCGTTCACGGTAATAGGTGCAGCCACCAGGGTCTCTTTGGTTTCTCCGCTGACGTAGCGGACCTCGTAAACACCTGGAGTGTCCGCGGCCGTGAGCTCGAGAGGATTCCCTTTTCGGGTGTACGTGTACTGTTTGTACGTACCCTTCGGAGCACCCTTTTCCACGGTCGTGATGTAGTCGCCCTTACCATCCGGTCCTGTCCAGGTGACCTGGAATGCCGAACCCGCTCCCACCTCGACCGGAGTTTCGAGACTCGCCTCATCCGACTCAGTCGTCACTGTCGAGCCAGACGAGACCAGCGAGCTAGGCGAGTCAGACGGTTCCTCGCTTGGCTCCTGGCTACAACCACCCGACACAAATAGCGCCGTTATCAATAGAAGGCCTATTCGATTTCTCATGGTTTCGTCCCCTTCAGACGTGCGATCAATCTTCCCAGTTTCAGATCAACGCTCCTCGCTGTCGCGCCGGATCATATCACTCAGGAAAGAGCCTTGGTTTCCTCGGCAAGAACTATCACTAACGTTCCTACACAGAATCTCAGCTTTCGCTCCTGGATTTTCTATGCTTCAATACTCAGGATGGCGCGATTACAGCCTAAATCAAAGATCCATGACGTCGTCGTGATTGGCTCCGGTGCCGGGGGCGGAACCGTGGTGCACACCCTAACCAAGATGGGTGTCGAGGTGGCTCTGTTGGAAGCGGGCCCCATGGTGGACCCGTCCAAGGACTTCAAGGAGCACATGTGGCCCTATGAGGTCGACCATCGGGGGGCGGAAGAAGGGGCTCCCTACTACTTTGGCCGTCAGCAGTGGCCCTATTTTCGCGCTCCCAATGGGTTCTGGCAAGACGAAGGTGAACCCTACACGGTAGCTCCGGGGAGCGATTTCCACTGGTTCCGATCCCGGATTCTGGGAGGTCGAACCAATCACTACGGGCGGATTTCCCTGCGATTTGCCGACTACGATTTCAAACCCTACTCCTTCGACGGACTGGGTGATGACTGGCCCATCACTTACGAAGACATCGCCCCCTACTACGACAAGGCTGAATCGTTCATCGGCGTCACCGGAAGTATCGAGGGGATCCGCAGCGCTCCTGACGGGATCTTTCAAACCTGCCCGGCTCCGAAGGCGCATGAACTCCTGATCAAGCAAGCCTGTGATCGCATGGGAATCCCCTGCATTCCCAATCGTCGGGCAGTGATCACCAAGTACCACGAGGGAAGGGGGGCGTGTCACTATTGTGGTCAGTGCGGACGCGGCTGTGTTACGGCCTCCAATTACTCATCGAGTCAGGTTCAGATCTTCCCGGCGATGAAGACCGGCAAGCTCGAGATCTTTGAGCAGGCGATGGTCCGCGAGATCTTGAGCGATCAGAACGGACGGGCGACGGCCGTCTCCTACATCGACAAACGAACCCGCAGCGAAAAACAGATTCGCTGCCGGGCTGTGGTCCTGGCTGCCAGCGCCTGCGAGTCCGCTAGGCTTCTTTTGAACTCCAAGTCAAGCCGATTCCCGAGTGGGTTGGCGAATAACTCCGGGGTCGTGGGCCGCTATCTTACCGACAACGTGGGACTGGGTCTCAAGGGATACATTCCCAGCCTGGAGGGAATGCCCATCTACGACACCGACGGAATGGGCGGTGCCCACCTCTACATGCCCTGGTGGGAATTGGACAAGAAGAACAAGGATTTCCCTCGCGGCTATCACATCGAAATCGGCGGTGGCTACCGCATGCCCGAACTCGGGTCCTTCCAGGGAGCGATCGCGCGGCATGGAGGCTATGGAAAAGGCCTCAAGTCGAAGATCCGCAAGGAATACGGCGCCTTCGTCCAGTTCGCCGGACGAGGAGAAATGATCCCCAACCACCTGAGTTACTGTGAGATCGATCCCACCGTGGTGGACCAGTGGGGCATTCCGGTGCTGAGATTTCATTTCAAATGGAGCGACCATGAATGGAAGCAGGCAAGGCACATGGAGCGGACCTTCGCCGAGATCATTGACACCATGGGTGGTGAGGTCGTGGGCTTGACTACTCCGGGGCGAGAGGGCAAGGGGATTTCGGTTCCCGGTGCCATCATCCACGAGTTGGGGACCGTTCGCATGGGCAGCGATCCCCGGAACTCCGCCCTGAACCAGTACTGCCAGGCACACGAAGTCCGCAATCTTTTCGTCGCCGATGCTGGCCCCTTCGTCAGCAATCCCGACAAGAACCCTACCTTGACGATCACTGCCCTGGCCTGGAGAACCTCCGAATATCTTGCGGAAGAAATGAGGAAAGGACATGTCTGAGCGACCGGAGTTCTCCAGCCATATGAGTGATATTTCGCGGCGCGATCTACTCCGAAACATCGCGGTAGCTCTAACCGCCGTGGGCACAGGGACCTTGGAGCCGCTGTCAGCAAAGCATGTTCATGGCGAAGTTGGCAAAGAGAAGAAGACCGCAGGCGCCTACACTCCCAAGTGTTTCAACCAGCACGAGTATGCGACCTTGAGCACGCTTACCGAGATTATCATTCCGGCCGACGATCAGTCCGCTGGAGCTCGGGAAGCGGGAGCTCCTGAGTTCATTGACCTGCTCTCGAGCCAGAACGAGGAGCTTGCCAACATCTTCATCGGCGGCATCCTCTGGCTCGATCGGCAAATGCAGAGACGCTACTCCTCATCTTTCCTGGACGCATCCCAGGTACAGCAGGCAGAGGTGCTAGACCTGCTGGCGGCGGCCAGCGATAAGAAGAAGGAAAGGCCCGCTTACACTCCTTCTGAGGAGTATCGCGGTTTCGAGGACTACCGGGTCAAGCAGTCCTCTCCATTGGCGGCAGGCACGCGATTCTTCCAATGGACCCGACGGATGACCACAGATGCCTTCTACACCAGCCCCATAGGCATCAAGGACATCGGCTTCAAGGGAAACGGTTACGCAAACGAATACGTGGTGCCGAAGGAGTCCATCGAGTACGCTCTCGAGAGAAGTCCCTTCGGATCCAACTGAACCTATTATCGCACCTTACTGAGGAGGTAGAGATGTTTTCACGATTAGTTCCGCTGTTCCTGTTTCTGGCAGTAGCATTCTGCAGTCTGTCGGCCTCTCACCACGAGAATGGTGAGACGAGATACCTGCGCTTTGAGGCAGAGGGCAGGGTGGCCTATGGGATTCTCAAAGGCGAGAAAGTACAGGAGCTGGGCGGGGACCTGTTCGGCAGCTGGTGGAAAACGGAGATCACGCACAACTTGAAGGACGTGAAGATTCTGGTTCCAAGCGTACCCTCCAAGGTCATGGCCCTGGCTGGAAACTACAAAAGCCACATCGGCGAGGCCAAACCCCCAGCCAATCCGGAGCCCTTCCTCAAGACCCCTTCCTCCCTCCAGCACCACAAAGGCAATATCGTCCAGCCGCCCGACCATGCGCCGGTGCACTTTGAGGCCGAGGTCGTCATCGTGATCGGGCGCCGCGCCAAGAACGTCTCGAAGGAACAGGCGCTCGACTACGTCCTTGGCATCACCAACGGCAACGACATCAGCGCTCGCGACTGGCAAAAAGGCGACGTCCAGTGGTGGCGTGCCAAAGCGGCAGATACCTTCAGCCCCTGTGGACCCTACATCCTGTCTGCCTCCGACTACGCAGGTCTGAACATGACGTTGAGAGTCAACGGCGAAGTGAAGCAGAAGGCGAGTACCGACGACATGATCCACGGTATTCGCGAGACGGTCAGCTTCATCAGCCGTTACACGACGCTGGAACCCGGTGACCTCATTTTTACCGGGACACCGGGGAAAACCACGGGAATGAACCCGGGCGACGTGGTGACGGTCGAGATCGACAAGGTCGGTGTTCTTAGCAACACGGTGGTCAAACAGTAGGTCTTGGACTGACGCGCCCACGCAGAAACACGCGGCTCGGGACGCCTTTGTGTGGGCTGGTTTCTCACGAACATCGCTAGCAGCGCTGACAGAGCCATGACCGTGAGGGAGTGGGATCCTGTGCTTCAACGAAGCGCCTGGAGGTATGGTCCCTGTCGGGCCCCGCTCCCTGACAGTCACGGCTCTGTCAACTGGCGAAGATTGCTTTGCTTCCTCGTGGTTGAAGTTTCAGCTTAACTCCGCCACCGGCTGCGCCGGATCGTACATGAAAGAAACTGGTGCCCCAGGACAGGCATTGCCAATTCATGGAAGCCTGAAGGGCAAGCGAGGGGTTGGGGAACACCACGAATCGTCTTGACTCCCCTGCTTCGCCAAGCTTCGAGCCCTTTGTCCGCGTATCTTGCTGCACCTCAACCCCTCGCTCGCGCTCCAGGATTTCACGACCTAACAATCTCAGAGTCAATAGGTTACACCCTTGTGGCTAAGGAACAGTAAAATCAAGTTTCAGGCTAGAACGTCTGCGTCAAGAGTTTCTTGACGCCAGGAAGCGCCTGAGCCACGCGCTCGGCCAGGCATTCGGGACCTAAACGCCCGATAGGGTGATCAATGACCGCGAAGGGGTAGTTGGCCAGCCCCATGTTCTCCGCCATGACCTCGGCGGTGTGCACAAACGCCCCGGTACAAATCAGGGCACAGGGGATTCCACGGGACTCCAGGGTTATGGCATCGTGCAGACTGCACGCGCTACAGGACCCTCAGTCCCCAACCCCGACCAAGGCAAAGTGACAGCGCTGCGCTATCAGGTCCACCAGGTCGTTTGGGGCGGTTCGACTGGCGTTAGGCTTGGACACGAAAACCACTTCGAGCGGTGGACCGAAATCCTCTTCCAGGCTCGAAGCAACCCGCCGAAGAACATCCTCCGAACCGGGCTTGCTGTTTTCCAGTAAGCCCACGATGGGGTGCTCGAAGTTGGAGGAGCGTTGGGCCATCTCCGGGGTTCGTTTAAGCGGTGAAGTGGTTGGGTCGAATAGCTCAATTGTCATTTCGTTCTCCTCTTCGACTAGGAATTCGTCTCAACAGTCCAGACAAACTCCGACCCCCTTGGTCACAGCCCTGGAACCAATGCCGCGTTGCGCCCCCAACCACGGGGGGATTAGGGCGGAGAACCCTCCACCCTCTCCTCCGGCACACACCAACAGGATGTCGGTCGGCTCTGGTACCAGCGAGAAGGAGGCGGCTTTTCCACTTCCTGAGTGGCGTCCAGTGTGTTTCAGCTCCTTGGCAGGAATCTTGCTGGTGTTGTAAAGCGTTTCGCAGAAATCGTCTCGGGTCCAACCAGCGCGCTGAAAGATCGCTCGGTGTTCGGGACACAGAATCACGACGATCTCTGCGCCTGTGTAATTGGTGGCTCCTGCTACTTTGCTGAATGCCTGCATCAAACCGTCTGGCTCATCGTTGGCATGATCGGCCACGTAGTGGGGAGCTTCCGCGGCGAATACGGTAACGGCACTGACGTCTAAGGGAACGCCCAGCCCTTCCCCCAGTCCGGGCCAGGACCCGGAGGGGCCCTCAGCCAGACAGTAGGAAATCTTGCCAGGATGTCCGATGGTACTCTGGTCCAGATCCCCGGGGACGCTGCCGCAGGCATTGCGGACCACCAGATTAAGCGCCCTGCCGACGGTCAGGTTAGAACGATTGCCGCTGCCCAGCGCAGAGGAGCCGGAGTTGAATCGCAGCTCCTTCACTAGTGGACCGTGCACGATGACCAATGGTGCCGATCCGCCCGTGCTGGCAGTCGGACCAACCACGTTGAAACAAGGGTCCAGAATGGCCTCCACAGCAGCCAACACGACCGGGAAGAGATCATCTGTGCATCCCGCCATGACCGCATTAGCGGCGACATGGCCGGCGGTGATCACTCGCTCCCGCTCCACAACCCGACCGATCTCCTCATCTGACGGGTAGTTGGAGGCATCCAGCATCCGGCCGATCCGATCGGGCGTTGGAGGGACTACGGGCAGCCCGTCCGACCAACCCTGTTCGTAGGCGTATTCGATGGCCGCTGCGCCGTCAGAAACCTGGTGTCCCGCCATTGGATGAGCTCCCCGATCCCGTAGTGCCGGGATCATTTAACGGCTAGCATAGGAGCGAGCCTAGGCGATCGTCAACCAAGAGTATCCCCCCTGCCACTGTCTATGGGATAATTCCGAGTTGTGCGGCCTTGGCCCGAATTCTCTCCAGAAGGTCTGCGCACGGTTCCAGACTCAGGCCGTCGGGCGTGGGCAGGGCCAGGTCGGCAAATTCGTAAAGATCGAATCCGGTAAAACGGGGATCGTGGAACACGGTCTCCAGATCATCGAGATATTCCTCGATTCCGACCGCACGACCGATGTAGCGATTGAGATGGACCGGTAGGTCGAGACTGCTGACTAAGCCGAAGGCCTCAGCCACGACAGCATCCTGTAGGGACGGTCCGAGCCGGCTCCTCTCCAGGATCGACTCGATCGGATCCTCCAAGCCCTCGAACCAGCTGGTACGCAGCGTGATAGCGTCCACCAGACCTCCGTTGAGCCAGGCCTGCCAATCAAAGTGAAGGTTAGCCGGAAAACCCATCATCTGTCCATGGCAGGCATCCGATCGAAATGCCTCCGTATGGATGTGAGCCTGCACCCGTCTGCTGGCTTCCTTGAAAACCTCGTATAGTGATCGCCCCGAAGCCGAGCCAGACGCTCCTGATGGTAGCCCGCACCCAACAACTCCTCTCCAAACCTTTCCCGATACTCCTCTGCTATGGATGGATTGAAGCCATAGTCCCATGGCTCATCGGTCAACGAGCCGTGAGCTGAGATCCTGATGTCCACCCCGTCTACCCCTGCTTCGATCAGGCGGTCAATCCACCCCAGCCACAGCTTCTGTGCCTGGGGATCGGCCTCACAAGGCCTGCAAGCAAGGGTTTCGTTCTTGCCCTGGGAAAACGCGATACAGCCACCAGGCGCTCCCTTCCCCGGACGAGTTATCTGAGTCCAGTTCGACTTCGAAGGGGCCATAACCGGAGTCGAACTCCAGGCCCCCCGTACGAAGATCCCGCGGACAGATCCAGATGGCGCTGCGGCTGGCAACAACGATTGGGAGAGGTGCCGGATCGGCTCCGTAGGCCTCTATCATTCCCACTTCGGTGTTCTTGGAGTCAGCTCGCTCATCCTTGAAGTCCGTCGTCACCGCAATGAACCGATCAAAGAGATCGAGCCCTTCCAGGGTAAGGACCCGAACCGGCTGTTTGTGCGCCGTAACCAGGTTTCCATAGTAGTCACGTACCTCCCTGGTTGAGGGTTCGATCCGGTCGTCGAAGCTAAACGGCCCTTGGTAGAGCTGATAACGGTAATTGCTTGGGCTTGTCCAGATTTGCAGGTGGTCTCGAGTGATCCTGGTAGGAGAGTCGTCTCGTTTGATCAGGCGAATCTTCTTGATGGACTGTCCCAGGGCGTTCGATGGTGTTTGAAGCGGCCGGCGTTAGATTCGGGTTTCGGGATGGCGCTCCGTGAAGGGGATCACTTGCTGTAGAGTCCCACCTATTCGGGTAGCCTTGGCGGCATGGGCCTCCGGTGAACCCTCGGGGCAGGTCCCGGATAACCCCGTATTGAACGGTTTGAGCACGCCGTAGATTTCCAGCCCATACTTATGGGCAACCGGAACCGCTGCCTTGAGGGGCTCCCCAATCTCCTTGAGAGTACGTTGCCCATATTTCATGAAGTCGAAGAGATTTCCGGCCCAGAAGGAATCGGGATCAATATCGCCGTAGTAAAGCCAATAGATGCGACTAACGCCGACGGCTTTGAGCCTGGACATCATCTGGTCAAGGAGTGCGTAGGTGTAGACTCCCGCCCGAACGTCGTCGGGAAAATCTACGGTCGCTGAAACAACGAAGGGTCGTTGTCCACTTGGCATCAGATCGGGACCTCATAGTATTCAAGCGCCCACTCCTGCATATAGAGAACTCGGCTTGCTCTCACGTGATAGAGGATGAATTGAGGGTTATCCATACTACCCAGAAACTGGCGCAGCAGGGCATTCCCATCCCATATCTCTTGGAGGACAACCGGGTCTGCCACGATCTCAGCGACACCGGTTATCCGCAGCTGATTGTGATCCGCGTCCAGGTAACATAGCTCGACTCTGGGGTTGGACTGGATCTCGACCGTCTTGTGGTAGGACCGCAAATTCGCCACATAGACATCGAATCCGTCCGTTCTGACTGGAGAAACTGGCCTCACTCTCGGCTGGCTGCCGTCCATCGTCGCCAAATAGGGAAATCGATCGGACTGAATCACTGCAAGCGCAAGACCGACCAGCTGATCGGGATCGAGGGGTTTTGGTTGGGGCTTGGTCATCGAAGTATTCTACATTGGCGTATACTACTCTTACTGATCTTCTCGGACCGCCGCTTGCAAGGAGCATATTCATGTACCCGGCACACCTGATTTTCCTTCTCCACACGTTGTTAACCTTCACCAGCTGGAGCGAAGCAGACGACTCGGCTTTGATCGAAGCAGTCAAGAAAGGTGACGCGGCAGCCGCACAGATACTGCTAACCCAAGGCTCTAACGTCGAGGCGAAAGGACAGGAGGGGCAGACAGCGCTGATCCTGGCCACCGACAAGGGCGACGTCGTAATGGTGCACACTCTCCTAGCCAAGGGTGCCAACGTGGACTCCAGGGACTCCAGTGGACGGACACCGCTCATGACTGCGGTAGGACGTGCGGACACATCTCCACCGTCCAGGTCCTGCTGGCTACGGGCGCTCAGACGGGGATAGCAGACGATGAGGGCCGAACTCCCCTGTTGGTAGCGGCAGAATCGGGCTCGGTCGCAATCGTCCAAGCCTTGATTGCCGCGGGCGCGAAGGTCAACCAGGGGGATGGCAAGGACCAGACTCCGCTGCTAAACGCGTCCGGATTCGGGAACGTTGCTACCATCCAAGCTCTGCTGGCAGCCGGTGCCGACGTCCATGCTCGGGATCGAGAGGGCCGCACGGCGCTATTGATAGCGTCACGCCGGGGAGACGTCGCTGCGGTGAGGGCACTTCTTGCGTCCAAGGCCGACGCGAATGTGCAAGACCAGAATGGGCAGACTCCTCTACTCAATGCTGCCGGTACGGGTGACAGTGCTATTACACAAGCCCTGGTTGCCGCCGGAGCGGATCCTCACGTCACGGATCAAGAAGAGCGGACTCCCTTGACACTGGCGGCGGAAAAGGGGGACGTGGCCTCGGTCCAGGTGCTGCTGGCCAAGGGAGCCAAATTCAATGTCAAGGACGAAGACAACAGAACCCCCTTCTTCGTGCAATAGACAAAGGCTATATCGCGGTGGTTCACGCGTTCCTGGCAGCCGGCACCGATCTGAATATCAAGGACAAGGAAGAGCAGACTCCACTGATCTTGGCGACCGACAAGGGCTTCACCCCAATCGTGCAGGCTCTCCTGGCCAAGGGCGCCGATGTGAACGCGCAGGGAAAGTATGGGATGACCCCTTTGATGTTGGCATCGCTGCTGGGGCACTCCCTGATCATGGACGCGATACTGGCTAGCAAGGTCGACCTGAACAAAAAGGATGACAACGGCCAAAGCCCCTTGATGTGGGCAGCTGCTGGAGACAACGCCCATATTGTGAAAAGCCTCCTCACCTTGGGCGCCAAGATCAACGACCAGGCCAACAATGGAATGAACGCCTTGATGATAGCCTCGGCTCGGGATGCTGCCGAGACCTTGGAAGTCCTACTGACAGCGGGGGCCAAGACGAAGAGCAGGGCTGAGAACGGCCAGCCTGCCCTCATGATGGCGGAGGAAAAAGGCCACCTGCCCAGTGCCAAGGTGCTCCGAGAGGCGGGGGTCGAGAAGTAGTTCTCAGACGTCGTCTCAACAGAGACGAATGATCACGGCTCTGGCTTCGTCTCGGGAGCCTGCGGTTCGATCTTGATGGGAGTAATCTCCGGGGAAGCTTCCTTTCCGTCAACCGCCTCCAGCGCCTCGAGGAACCGTTGCACCGATTAACCAATGACTTCTATCAGCGTCGGCAGCCCCTTGACTTCAACAGCGCCCACTCGACAGCCACTGGTCCAGGTGGTGGCAGGAATGGCGACCGATGGATTCCGGATCATCCGGACAGTCTGGTTCAATTGGATATCGATTCCGAAGACATAGAGCCCCTCGGCCTCGCTTTTCACGGTGTTCACATTGACATACAGATAGGGGGAACCCTCCTCCACTACCCACCGTTCGGCTCCCACATAGCGAACCCCAGCCTCCCTCAAACGGCGCCTCACCTCCTCTTCAACTGCCTGGGTGGTCAGCCCGTCCTCCTGAGCATCGGCTCTCAGATCCTCGACGACGACGACGTGAATTCCGTCCAGATCTCGAAGCGACTCCCGATCCAGGACTCCTCCTACCACCCGTTGAGCCCGTAAGGGACAAACGGGCGATAACGTCAAAAAAAAGGAGTAATCCGACTACTCATCTCTCCTACTGCATCTCTGCTTTTCCTCAGCAATTCGTGTAGAGAGGAGCGGTCTACTCCCCACCCAAGGGACGCTCAACAATAAGGTGTTCCTGCACCGGCCGGCCTTCGATCAGATGCTCCTGAATAATTCGCTCCAGCACTTCTGGGTCGCAGCGACGGTACCACGTCCCCTCGGGGTAGACCACAGCGGTGGGCCCATCCAGGCAGATGCGTAGGCAGTCCACCTTGCTTCTATAGATTCCACCCCGTTCTGAGAGTCCCAATTCCTTCAAGCGACGCTTGAGATAGTTCCAGGCTTCGAGCGTTCGTTCCCGGTCGGCGCACTTCGGCTTGGCCTGATCACAACAGAGAAAGATGTGGCGCCTGCATACTGAAATCCCCAAGGTTTCAGCCGCCTGCCGCAACTGCTTCAGTGAAACTTCCGAAGCGCCAGTTGGCGAGGAAGACTCGGAGTCGTCCGGCGTGCCCATGGCACGAAAGTGTAGCACGACTGATAAGATGGGAGAGTCCTTGTCGTAAGATCTGCAACCGACCTGGCAAAGCCAAAAGAGTCATCCGGAATGTCTATACCTTTCCAGCGCTGGACTCTGGCCTTTCCACTCTGGTTCGCTTTCAGTTGCTCCAGCGGTTCGGACAAGCAGCTGGAGACCCAGCTTTTCCTGCATCAATACAGCGTCAGCTTTCAGAAACTCTCCTACGCCTCTTCTCTGGCCGAGTGGGAATCCGACACCCATATTGTCGAGGGAGATAATGCGAATGCCCGCAGAACCAGGGAAGCAAAGGAAGCTTTGGCGGGCTTCACGGGTAGCCGCGAAAACATCGAGACTTGTCAGGAGCTATTAACCCATAGGGATAAGCTGTTGCCAGTGCAGGTCAGACAGCTGGAAGCCATCCTCTATCTCGCTGTCGATAAGCCTCAGAGCGTGGCTGAGTTGGTTCGTCAGAGAATCGCATTGGAAACCGATCAGTCTGAGAAGCTCTACGGCTTCGGCTTCAAGATTGAAGAGAATGAGGTGTCCACCAACCAGATCGACGAGATCCTGAGGATGGAGACTCGACTACCCCTGCGCCAGCAGGCGTGGATAGCATCCAAGGAAGTCGGCAGAGTGCTAAGGCCTGGTCTAGAGAAGCTGCAACGGCTTCGTAACGAGACCGTGCGCGCACTGGACTACAACGATTTTTTCACATACCAGGTTTCCGAATATAAGATGAGCACCTCGGAGATGCTCGATCTGATGAGGCAGATCCTCCGAGAAGTGCGCCCCCTCTACCGGGAGCTACACACTTTTGTTCGCTACTCTCTGGCGGAAAAGCATGACGTTCCGGTCCCTGAAATGATCCCGGCGCACTGGTTACCCAACCGTTGGGGTCAGGACTGGCAGGCGCTGACTTCGGTGGAAGGGCTAGACCTGGATGCAGCCCTTCGAGAGAAAGAGCCGGAATGGCTGGTCGAGCAGGCTGAGCGCTTCTACGTGAGCCTGGGCTTCGAGCCGCTCCCCAGCAGTTTCAGCACGCGCTCCTCGCTCTATCCACTGCCTCCCGATGCCAAGTATAAGAAGAACAACCACGCTTCGGCCTGGCACCTGGATCTAAAGGAAGACGTGCGCTCCTTGATGAGCGTAGAAAGCAACGCCTATTGGTATGAGACGGTTCATCATGAGCTCGGACACGTCTACTACTTCCTCTCCTATTCGAACCCCGAGGTACCGCCGCTGCTCCGTTCAGGAGCGAATCGCGCTTTCCACGAAGCGATCGGTTCCTTGATGGGACTGGCGGCTACCCAGCACCGTTTTGTGGGGGAGCTGGGCCTGCTTCCCGAGACTAGCTCTGCAGATCCGATTCAGACTCTGTTGAAAGAAGCTCTGAACTACGTGGTTTTCATTCCCTGGTCGGCTGGAGTCATGACCGAATTCGAGCACGCGCTCTACGCCCTGGAACTGCCCTCGGAGGATTGGAACAAGCATTGGTGGGAACTGAAGAAGAAGCATCAAGGGATCGTGCCACCCGATCTGAGAAGCGGCCCTCTCTGCGACCCGGCTACCAAGACCCACATCAACGATGACGCAGCTCAGTACTATGATTACGCCCTCTCGTTCCTGCTGTTATTTCAGTTCCACGACTACATCGCCCGGGAACTCCTTCATCAGGACCTTCACGATACGAACTGGTTGGGTAGAAAGGACGTGGGACGCTACCTGAAGCAGATCATGAGCGTGGGAGCCAACGTCGACTGGCCGAATTTTCTGAAGGAGGTGACGGGCCAGAGCCTTTCCGCCCAACCGATGCTCCAGTACTTCGAACCGCGTATGGAGTGGTTGAAGCGACAGAATCAGGGCCGAGAGCACACTCTACCTTAACTGCATCGAATCGAGCAAAGTGTGCTGGGGTTTGACACCAGTTCGTACAATCGTGTTAGAATGCGACTGTAGTTGGGCGTCAGCCCGACCGCGGCGAACAGCAGGACCTCTCGTCATCTATCCGAGATCACGCCGCTAACCAATCCCTCTTACCCTTCACTGTTGTATGGGTCAGAACTACGGCCGTGCCGTACAGACCCCAGTCTGCTCGCACACGGCAAAGAATAGGTTGTCTTATGTCTTCTTCAGCAGCATCTATTGTATCGAACGGCTTCGACCGGTTTGGGCTTCACGAGGCCCTCGTCCGTGGCATCCGTGCCGCTGGCTTCGAAACTCCTCGAACGATCCAGCTCGAAACCATTCCCGCCGGCCTCGACGGCCGCGACGTGTTGGGCCTGGCTCAGACCGGCACTGGCAAAACCGCAGCCTTCGCGTTGCCCATGCTCGACCGACTCCTCGCAGCACGTCGTAAGGGCCCTCGGACCCTGGTGCTGGCCCCTACTCGGGAGCTCGCCACCCAAATCGCGGAGGAGATCCGCACGCTCGCCAAGTTCACCCAAATGAAAGTCGTCACGATCTACGGGGGCGTCTCGATGGGTGGCCAGCTCAGCGCGCTGCGTGCTGGCCCCGAAATCATAGTAGGCTGTCCCGGCCGCGTCCTCGACCTGCTCCAGCAGGGTGTACTCCGCCTTTTTCAGGTCGAGACCCTAGTGCTCGACGAAGCCGACCACATGTTTGACATGGGCTTCCTGCCGGACATCCAGAGAATTCTCAAGGCGCTTCCGGTGCGACGGCAGAATCTAATGTTCGCGGCCACCATGCCTAAAGAAATTCGCCGGCTGGCCGACGATCTACTAAAAGACCCGAAGGTGGTCGAGCTGGCAGATAACGCGCCGGCCGCCACCATCGACCACGGGCTGTATCTGGTCGCAGAGCGACGCAAACACGCCCTGCTCGAGCACATGCTCAACCGCGATGACTGCGAATCGGCCATTGTCTTCATCCGCACGAAGCATCGTGCGCGACGTCTGGCTCAGCAGCTCAGCAAGGCGGGTCACCGCGCCATAGGGCTCCAAGGGAACCTGTCCCAACCCCAACGCGATCAGGCCATGGGCGGCTTCCGCACGCGCCGCTACAATGTCCTGGTGGCAACGGACATCGCAGCCCGCGGCATCGATGTCAGCGGTGTCTCCTATGTGATCAACTTCGACGTGCCTAATTCGCCCGAGGCCTATATCCATCGTATCGGACGTACTGGCCGCGCAGACCTCGAAGGCGTGGCCCGTACATTTGTCACCGGCAGTGACGGAGACTGGGTACGCGCCACCGAGCGCTTGATCGGTGCGCCGATCCCGCGCCGGCACGTCCAGGGGTTCGAGCCGGACACCGATCAGAAACCCAAGCTCCGCCAGGCGGCACCTCGCAACACGCGCAGCCAGCAACCAGGCGGACAACACCGGGACAAGCGGCACAATACTGCCAACCGCAGCCGATGGGCAGCGAATAAATAACTCCCCCTATACCGGAACGCTGACTGTGCAGTCAGCGTTCCGCCTAAGGGTCTGCGCAAGCGTAGCGAGCCACTTCATATCGCCGATATCAGAGAGGTCAACCCCAACCAAGGGACCTAGTAATCCTTGACGTTAGAGTGAGGTGTCGAGGAGACTACGAACCCGAGCCTGGCCGGTCGTGCTTACACTCATGTAGTCCAGCTCTTCAGGACGATCGCCCTGGGGCTGCCCCCAATCACTGACGAAGCGGCGAGCCACCCGAATCATGCCGCTGTCGTCGATGCCGCAACTCCCTACGTGATACGTAACGCTCCAACTCCCGATACTCCCTGCCTCGATCGGGCCCATCGGGCTCAGCTCTGCCCAGCCGTAAAGCCTCCGAAACTGCTGCCCAGACAGGATCGAACCTTCAGTCACAGCCACCTCACTACTTCCTTTCCATGGGCGTTTTGGTCGGGCATCTTAGAGTTAGGACTCGACCGTTACCGACGCCCGGGCGTATGTTACTATAGGCAGCTAAAATATCCTGTACCCAGCCGGCTGTGCGCCGGAAGGAGTAGAAAATGAGTCTTCGTCGGATCTTTCCACTATTGATTACCCTGGTCGCTCCCTCCGCAATAGCAGCAGGCATGAAGACCGCTGATGCTCCGGAACTGAACTACGAGTTGGTCTCTGACTGGCCTCAACTGCCCGAGGGGTGGAACTTCGGACCAACGACTGGCGTCGGCGTCGACTCGAAAAACAACGTCTACGTTTACCATCGTGGACCCCATCCCATCATGTGCTTTTCGGCGGATGGGACCTTCCTTCGCTCCTGGGGTGATGGCATCATCAGCGGTCCTCACGGGCTGGCTGTGGACCGCGATGATAACGTCTGGGTAACTGACATCGGCGCTCACACCGTAGTCAAGTTCACGCCCAAAGGACGCGTTCTTATGGTGTTGGGCCAGAAGGGCACAGCGACGGAAACTGAGACAACCTTCAACATGCCTACGCATGTAGCCTTTGGGCCTTCCGACGAGATCTACGTATCAGACGGCTATGGGAATTCTCGCATCGTGAAATTCTCCAGCGATGGGAGATACCTGACGGCGTGGGGGAAAAAGGGGAAGGCTGCAGGCGAATTTGATGCTCCCCACAGCCTGGCCATCGACGCCCAGGGTCAGGTCTACGTAGGAGATCGAGAGAATTATCGAGTCCAGATTTTTGATCCGAACGGGAAGTTCATCTCTGAGTGGACTCACCTCGGTTCACCCTGGGGACTCTACCTGGGTTCGGATGGCTACCTCTACATGAGCGACGGCTACAACGATAGAGTCTCAAAGCTGAACCTACAGGGGCAACTACTAGGCACCTTCGGAAAGCAGGGAAGGGCCCCGGGAGAGCTTTACTTCGCCCACCATATCAGCCTCGGCAAGAATGGCGAGATCTACGTGGCGGAGGTCCAAAACTGGCGGGTGTCGAAGTTCGTCCTGAAATAAGGCACAAGCCGGTTCCAGACTCGAGGCGTATCCAGGTCCTGGCTGGGCAATGAGATATAGGGTCTGCCCAGTTCCTCCCTGGCCACCGTGACCCGAGTGAAGGCTCTCACCCCCTTTCCCGGCAGGTAGCTCCGAGGGTAGAGGACCTACTGGCCAGAACGATTGCAGCCCCCTTTTCGGTCGTTCCTTCCCTGTTCCTAGAACTCCATCTAGAAGGAAATCCCCATTGATTTCCTATTGATGCTACTTTCCTGGCGCGAACCTCTAACCTATGATGGGAGCCATGTCCCGCGAGAGGTTCGACGTCTGCGTGATCGGCTCCGGGGCCGCAGGTGGGACGCTCGCTTCTCAGCTGGTCAAGAGAGGCGCTAGGGTCGCCCTGATCGAGGCCGGCAAGTACCGTGACCCCTCGAAACTGAGAAACCACGCCTGGCCCTACGATCAAGCCAGGCCACCTACCATCCCCAGCGTCACGCCTGATCCGAAGCGGGAGCCGGTCGAGTATAAAGGGGACCCGATCTCCGTCAGTCGCGGTCGCGTGGTGGGAGGGCGCACCACTCACTGGAACGCTGTCACGCTCAGGTTCTCCGAGGATGACTTCCGCGAATGGTCGATGAACGGCATCGAAGAGGATTGGCCGCTTACCTACCGGGAGCTTGCGCCCTACTATGACCAGGTCGAAGAACTGATGGTCGTTTGCGGAACTCGAGAAAACCTCGAGGTAGTGCCCGACGGACGCTTTATTCGGCCGCTCCGCATGCGCTGCTCAGAGAACATTCTCGACCGTGCCTGCCGCAGGATCGGGATGCGGGTGATCCCCGTGCGCAAGGCTCTCGCCACCGAACCCGGTCACGGCCGGTCGGCTTGCCACTACTGCGGTCACTGTATGCAAGGATGCGGAGTGTCGGCGATCTTCAATACGGCCGAGCACCTAATCCCACAGGCACGGCGTACCGGCCGTCTGGTCCTTCGCAGTGGTTGGATGGTCCGCGAGCTGCGCACCGATGACGAGGCTCGTGTGAGGTCGGCCGCCATTTTCGAACGCGATTCCGGGGAGGAGGACGCGATCAAGGCCGATGTCTTCGTCGCCTGCTGCGGCAATATTGAATCGGCACGTTTACTGCTGAATTCTCGGTCTCGGCGCTTCCCAAACGGCCTCGCCAACAGCAACGACGTCGTGGGCCGCTACCTCCACGGGCACATCACCGCCGAAGTTCATGGTTATCTGGCGGATCTGGTGGGCCAGAAACCCACCAACCAGGACGGCGCGTTGGATCATGCCTGCATCCCACGCGCTCAGACACCAGAAGGTTCCGACTATGCGGGAGGTTTCGGCATTCAGCTCAACGTGCGTGGATACATGAGACCGCACCACGCCCGTCATGTTCCTGGCTTCGGCCATGATTTCAAGAAACGAGTGCGCGACCTGAAGCCGGCACACACGGACGCGCTCGCCTTCGGAAAAGTGATTGGACACGCGGAGAATCGTGTTAGCTGCACCCGGATCGCCGCGATGACTACGGTTTACCGCTGCCGCAGGTGCATTTCCGCGGGCAGCCTAATGATCGGGCCATGTATAGGGCGATGCTCCAGGCATGCCACGCGATCTACGACACGGCGGGCGTCGCCTTGCGGGTGCAGCAGCCGGGACCGAGGGGATTCGCCTCCCACGAGGTCGGGTGCGTGCGCATGGGTAAAGCCCCCCAAACGTCCGTCCTCAATAGATTCAATCAAACGCACGAGATCAAAAACCTCTTCGTCGTTGATGGAAGCAGCTTCACGACCTTCCCCGAGAAGAATCCGACCCTCACAATTGTTGCCTTGGCGATCCGTGCGGCGGAGAATATTCAGCGGATGAAGGGTCGTTTTGAGTTGTAGCATCTGAGAAAGGAAGCTATGTCCGATCAACAAACTCGCAGAGAGGCGCTGGTTCAGATCACTGTGGGAGGGGGAGCGGCGGCCGCCCTGGCTTCTTTGTCTCCCGTGGCATGGGCCCAAACGCCTTATCAGCCGAAGGTCTTGAGCGAATCGCAGTTCAAGCTGCTCACAACCCTGGTCGACATGATCATCCCGTCTACCGACACGCCAGGAGCGTCTGCGGTGGGAGTGGATCGGATGATCGACGAGGACCTCGTGGGGGAGATCAAAGCCAAGCTCAAAGAGGAGTTGCTGGGGGGCCTGAGCCGGCTCGACAAATCCGGTTTTGGGGATCTGGCGGAGACCGATCGCGTCAAGCTGCTGCAGGAATACAGTGAGGCCTCCGGCGCGGAGGCCGATTTTTTCCAGGCTCGTAAAGGGCTGACGGTGGATCACTACTACTCGACAAAGGTCGGGATCATCGACGAACTCGGCTACCAGGGAAACACCTATCTGGCGCAGTTTCCCGGCTGTACACACGAGGAGCACCAGTAGTGGCCATTGAAAACGACTACGATGTCGTCGTCGTAGGTAGTGGCGCCTCCGGCGGGATGGCCGCCTGGAATCTCACCCGCAAAGGCGTGAAGGTCCTGCTTCTGGACGCCGGACCGCGTTTCAACCGCGCAGACTTCTGGACGCACACATCTCGGTGGCGGGCACGCGAGCGCTACCGCCGCGGTGAACGGCCGCCCCAATTCCTGACTGACATCAAAGACCAGCCCTACGAATGGACCGAAGGCCGTTACTTCCAGTGGTGGCGGGTATGGGGCATCGGCGGGAAGACCAACATCTGGGGACGCGTTTCACTCCGCTATTCCGATCTCAATTTCGATGAGCCAGCCCGTGACGGATGGGAAATCGACTGGCCGTTTCGCTACAGGGGAATCAGCCCTTATTACGACCAGGTAGACCGCTTGATCGGCGTTTGCGGCGATGACTCCGACGAGCCCTGGCTGCCCTCCAGCCAATACCACATGCCGCCGCCCAGACCACGCTGCGGCGAAGCTCTGATCAAGAGGGCCGTAGCCCGCCGGGGAATCAAGATCGTCAGCGGACGCCGTGCCGTGTTGACGCGTAACCACCGCGGATTCTCTTCCTGCCACTACTGTGGAGCCTGTGGCAAGGGCTGCGATACGGCCAGCTTCTTCAACTCGGCCGACCATCTGATTCCGTTCGCCGAAGAGACGGGCCGCCTCGAGATCGCAGAGAACGCCGTCGTTGGCCTCATCATGATCAACGACGAAGGGCTTGCGTCGGGCGTTCAGTACTTCGACCGGCACTCGGCTCAAGAGCGCACCGTGCCCGCTAGGCGCGTTGTGGTTGCTGCCTCCTGCGTCGATTCGACACGCATCCTGCTCAACTCCCGATCGTCGCGGTATCCGAATGGCCTCGGCAATGGCTCGGGAGTCATCGGGAAGTACCTCTGCGATCAGGTGCGTTTCCACATGCGCGGTTCCGCATCACAATTGATTGGGAAGGCGTCTTCGAACGACGACGGCATCAGTGGGTCCCACATTTACATGCCGCGATTCGACAAGCCCGGAGACAAACGGGATTACCTGCGCGGCTACGGCATGCAGTTCTGGGGAGTTGGATGCCACGACAACCCTTCCTTTGCCAAAGAGCTGCCGGGATTCGGCCGGGATTTCAAACGAGCGGTAAAACGGCGCTATCCGGCCCTCATCCAACTGCATCCGTATGGGGAGGTCCTGCCACGAGCCACAAATCGCATTCGGGTAGACGGCACCCCGACGGACCGCTACGGGCTGCCTATACCTCGTATCGAGTACGACATCGGCGAGAACGAGCACAAGATGCTCGAAAAGATGTACGACACGGCCGAGGAGATCCTCCATGAGATGAAGGCCGAGGTCTTGCCCTACACCCGAGGATCCATAGACAAGTTCGGGAGCGCCATCCACGAACATGGTCCCTGCCGGATGGGGCGGAACCCGAAACGATCAGCTCTCAACGGCTTTTGCCAGATGCATGAAGTGAAGAATGTGTTCGTTATGGACGGGTCAGCCTTCCCGACGGCTACGGAGAAGAACCCCACGTTGAAGATCCTCGCGCTCTCGTGGCGGGCGACCGACTACATGGCCGAAGAAATGCGCAAGGGGAATATTTAACCTCAGGCTTGAGCGAAGTTAGTAAGTTTACAAAAATACATAGGGACACCGCTTTCACGGTTCCCTTGTTCGATGACTGTATGCACCGCATCATGCCTGGAAACAAATGGAATGGAAGAACTGATATGGTTAGAAAGTGCTCGGCCAGGAGTCCGAAGCAACGTCCGAAATTTCTGGCAGGTAGGTAAAATGCGAGGCAAACTGAAATGAGCCCCATCCTCTTGAAGTCCCTGATCTTCACGCTGACAGGTGTGACAGTCGTTCTGGCGGGCTCCGACGAGATTCCATTTCGAAAACACACGGTGGATCTCGGAAGAAACGAGGCTTGTGCAGTGGCCGACCTGAACGGTGACGGTAGGCCTGACATCGTTTCCGGCGAAAACTGGTACGAGGCCCCAACCTGGAGGAAGCACAAGTTCCGCTCCTTCCTGTCCTGGAACAACTATATCGATGACTTTTCGGACCTGCCGCTGGATGTCGACGGCGACGGTGCCGTTGACATCATCAGTGTCGGTTGGGCTTCTCAAGAAATCCTGTGGTTCCAGAACCCCGGCGTACCCCAGAGTGCCTGGAAGAAACACCTGATTGATTCCGGGTCGCCAGTCGAATTCGCCTTCCTCGTGGACCTCGACAACGACGGTGCCGACGACGACCTTCTTCCGCAGTTTGGCCGCGAAAGCGCCGGGGCTGCCTGGTATGAGCTGAAGGGGCAGGGGGCCGGAGCGAAATGGATCAAGCACGTCGTGAGTCCTCGAAGCTATGGCCACGGCATCGGCGCAGGGGATCTGAATGGCGATGGCCGCAACGATATCCTCGTTCCAAAAGGCTGGCTGCAGGCACCGGCAGCACCCCGAGACGGGCCCTGGGAATTCCGTCCGGACTTCGAATTGGAGAAGTCTGCGGGCTTCATCTACGTTCACGACGTCAACCGGGACGGAGTCAATGACATCGTCAGCACCGCGGCCCATGACTATGGCATCTTCTGGCTGGAACAACTGCTCGATAGCAGTGGACCGATGAAGTGGCAGAAGCACACAATCGATGATTCCTGGTCCCAGGCGCATGCGATGACGATGGTGGACCTGACCGGAGACGGGCGCCCGGAGCTGGTCACCGGAAAGCGCCTCTTTGCCCACAACGGCCATGACAAGGGCGGCCGCGAGCCGCTTGGCCTCTACTGGTACGAGCACCTCAAGACTCCTCGCAAATGGGAGTGGCAGCGCCACATCATCAATTACGGCGGTCGCGTCGGAGGCGGCATGCAAATCCCCGTGATAGACATCGATCAGGACGGAGACCTCGATATTGTCGTGGCCGGTAAGGGTGGTCTCTTCCTGTTCGAGAACGATAATTAATGGCTATGCTCGAAGATGTGAATAGAAGTTTCCTTTTAGATGCAGTCCTAGGAAAGGGGATAAAATGACCGAAAAGGAGCTGAAATGAGGTGGGTTCGAGGATCGATGAGGAGTCTGGGGGTCGAGATCGTGTGGTGCGTAAACGCGGGCCAACTGCTCTTCCGGATCGAGTAGAAGGGTCCCTTGGATTCCAGGATCGTATTGACGTCGGCATTTAGTCGGCAAGATTCCTTGCTAATCCGTCTGGCGAGATTGAAAGAGGATCTGGTTGACTCGTATCTGGGAAATTCGGCCGAAGTGGCGTAGATTCCCGGTCACCACTTCCAGATCGTGATAGATCGCTGTAGCGGTGATCTGAAGGTCGGCGTCCGCCAGAAGCTGACCCGTCCTCTCCAAGTGCTTTCTGAGTTGTCCATAGACCTTGGCTGTCGCGACATCGAAAGGTAGTACGGTCACAGCGCGGGGAGGATTCGCTTTTCGATGTTGCTTAGATGCCGTTCCCGCGCCGGGGAGCGATAGGCACCCTTATACAATTCACCTACGGTTATGGCACTGGTGTATTGCTCTTCGCGGGGAACGGATTCGAGCCACTCGACATACCTCGGAAGTGGGCGCAGGCACAGGAGTTCGGAAATCGCGTCGGTATCGAAGAGAAAAGCCAAAGTGAGTTCAGTCCAGTGACTTGATACGGCGTGGATCCGTGCGGCGCGATTACTCGATATGACGAACCAACTCGTCCGATCCGGCCCACCCCCCAGCCATACTGGCCAAGCCGCCCTGTGGCCCAGCCTTACGCAACCGCTCCAGCTCCTCCAGTTCCCTGGCAGCGACCAACGCCGCAACGGCCTTGCCATGTCGAGTAATCAGGATGGCCTCGCTCCCTTTTCGGCTTCCCGTACGCAGACCGAGAGATGGGCTTTGGCATCGGCTATAGACACGTTCCTTGGCATCGACGACCTCCGTTATGGTCAGAATAACCATAATCACTATACTACCCGAGTTGCGACATATTGCGGCCCAAGGGTCAGGCGATGGATAACATCATCCCGTCGGATCTGCCGACCGTGCAGCGCCGTAAACTGGACTCGTTGCTGGAGCAGGACGCGGCTCTGGCCTCCTCGACGGCAAACCGGTGGCACGATGATGACACGCGATCATCGAACGTCACGCATCGAGACCAACGCGTTGCGGCTCTTTCCACACGCCCAGCGGAACCCGAGCGGGCAGATCTCGTTCCGGTGTCCATGACGAAGCTGGTGCAGGAAATTCAGAAGGAGGTGGTCCCCAGAATCGAGGAGAAAGGGCACTCTCTTCTGGGCCGTGCCAGTTTGGGCATCGCGTTGATCAAGGGTGGCGTCCAAATCAACATGGTCCCGGACAGCTGTGAAATTGAGCTGGACCGCAGGCTGCTGCCAGGCGAGACCAGGGACTCGGTGTGGCAGGAGTTCGAGAGCGTGTTGTAGATCCTGAGGGAAGAGGATCCCAGCTTTGAGGCAGCGATGGAAGTCCCATCCTGGAAGGACAAATTCCCTGTGACCACATCGGTACGCCCAATAGGCCGATGGAGGCTCAAACGCTTTCGTTCGCCAAGCAGTAACCTGTACTAACCATTCAATGAAAAAAGGGAGTGCCACCGTGAAGAAATCGCTAACCCAGGCTTTGGTTCTCGCCGCCCTGGCTGTTTTTTCCGGTCTCACCGTCGCGCAGACGGTCGCTCAGAAGACGAGGGGTCAGACGAAGTCACCCCTACCGCAAGAGGCGACGACGGTTAAGTCGTCAAAAAGCAATTTGTCAGAACGTCTGGCGACCTCCCCAAGAGTGATCACCGGGAAGGTGCCGCAGGTGAATGCGAAGGGCAGAATCTTCGCCGTCGAGGTCGTCTTCTCCGCCTCGAAGCTGGAGGATCTCCCCAAGGTCGGGGAGATCATTGACATTACCTGCACGCAGACGCCAGGCGGGCCGATGGAAGCGTCGAACCTCAACTTATCGAAGAACAACATCAACTAGAGACCCTTGGTCAGCAAAAAGTTCACAAACTGATCAAGTATGGGAAACGCTCACTTGTCTTTGCCTTTTTCCTCACCACTTCCCCTGCCTCACCCTCACGAGACAAGGGCAAAAGGCAAGAAGATGATGCCAATCCAGATGCCATCATGCTGCTCACTGATCTCGGAGGCCTCTTCAGCGGCCTGGCGCGAAGCGTTTTAGACCCGGCGTTCACGCCGGGGTAGGCCGCTACTCCACCCCACTTGAGGGCCGTTCACGGTCCTTCTCGAATAGCGGCTTTAGCCAACGTCGACCTGGAGCCTGGTTGAAGCCTGTGTTCGAGAAGCCCGCTAAAGCAGGCTCCTAGGAGCCGTAGTTTGCGGTTTTCCAGGTGTCGCCAATACTTCGTTGGGCTGGAGCGCGGATAGCCTCGTTGTCAACTTGTGCTCAATCTTCTCCATCCGGCCGCCTTTGGCCCAGCTACGATCGTTACCTCATCGCATTCTTGCGCCCGACGGATGCGACGGACTTGTATCGGAAGAATCCCTTCTCGACACGCGCCTGCGAGGAGCGTGCAACGAAACGTGTCACACTTTTGTTGGATGTGGACTAACGGTAACGGCCGCCCGCTGGGCCAGCCGCATCAACTCTTCTACTTCTTCTCGCAGCCGCGCTTCCAGCTTCTGGATGTGCCCCCAGCTCAACGTACTGTGCTTGGAGGCATTAGCTTTGACCTTCGTCCCATCTAAACTCACGTGGCCCAACTTCAGAAATCCCATCGCCTGGGCCAGCAGCAAGATCTCCACAAACAGCGGCTTCAGCTCTTGCAAAAATCGCTTCCGGAAATGGGCGATGGGTATTGTCAAGTTGAGCCGGTGGCAGCAACAATCATCAGATGGAATCTCGCGAAGTGTTCACCTCAGTTGAGAATGGAACCGGTCAGTATGAGAACAACCGGGCTGAAGTGTCGCACCATCACACCCGAGAACAAGAGAGGCAGATGAGCCGGTTCAAATCAATTCAGCAGTCTCAACGATTCCTCTCTGTCCACGGTGCCGCTCAGAATCTGTTCCGGGTTGGTCGACACCACTTGAGGGCAGCTAACCACCGTCTCCTCCGCGACCGGGAATTTTCCGAGTGGAAAGAGGTGGCCTGTGTCTGTTAGGCGGGAGCCGTCCGAGTTCATATTTCATCTCGAACTTATTTAGCCCTGTTAACCTGACAATACCCTGCTGACATTTTCCGACGGGCAAAACCATGGCGCAAGCGGCCGGTCGAATCGGATCAAACCGGACCCTGTCTGTAAGATCGGGCGCCGACTATCGCAGTTCAGGTCCACGTCTTCCACCCAGTATTTGGCCGGTCCTTTACCCGGTGGCTTGGCGTACTCGACGAATTGGGAACTTTCCCAGCCTGTCGCTTAGAGTTAAGCTAGTAAGCGGCGAGTTTCCATCGGTGGAATGCAATGGAGAGTATAAAGCTGATCTGGGTCTTGGCTGAGAAGGATCTCCGGATAGAGTTCCGAACCCGGCAAGCCTTTCTGAGCACTCTCTTTTTCGCCTTGCTCGTCCTGATCGTGTTTCAGTTTGCCTTCGATCCTGGAAGTCCGGCCACGCAGCAGGCCGCCCCAGGGATCCTCTGGGTCGCACTACTCTTCCCAGGAATCATACAGCTCAACCGATCGTTCCAGTCGGAAATGGAGGAGGGGACGCTCTATGGGATTATTCTCTCGCCGATCAGCCACGGCACCTTCTTTCTGGGCAAGTTCCTGGCGAACTGGTCCTTCCTGATTGCGATAGACCTACTGATACTGGTTTTGTTCATCGTGTCCTTCAACTTCCCGCTCAAGTTGACGCTGCTCTGGATCGTGCTCCTGATTTTCCTCGCGAGCGCCGGTTTCGCAGCAGTCGGAACTTTGTTTGCCGCCATGGTCTCAAGTGTTGCAACCCGAGAGGTCCTCCTTCCGATTCTGTTGTTTCCCATTCTGATTCCACTTATCCTTGCAGCAGTCAATGGGACTCAAGAGGTTCTCCTGCGAGAGGAGTTTCGCTTCTTGTCGCAGTGGATTAAGATGCTGGCTGCTTTTGACGTCATCTTTTTGGCCGCATCCTTCCTGGTGATAGATCATGTTGTCGGAGACTAACCTCCAAAACGCAAGGACCGCTACCTCTTACTTGAAAGCAGTCCGCTGGCTGCTGGCGCCGCTGTACGTTCTGATGACACTTGCCCTCTACGCAGCCTTTCTGCATACGCCGACCGAAAGGATCATGGGAGAGGTCCAGCGGATCTTCTACTTCCATGTGGGGGCGGCATGGAATGCCTTTCTGGCTTTCTTTGTCGTGTTTCTGGCCAGCGTCTTCTACTTGATCAAGCGGCATCCGTTCTGGGATCAGCTCGCCGTGGCCTCAGCAGAGGTCGGTGTACTTTTCACAACCATCGTGCTGGTCACGGGCCCGATCTGGGCGAAGCCTGCCTGGGGCACGTGGTGGCCTTCGGGAGATCCACGGGTCATGACAACGCTGGTTCTGTGGCTGATCTATGTGGCTTACCTGATTCTTCGCACGAGCCTTCCCGAGAACGACAAGAAGTATCGATTCTGCGCCGTCTTCGGCATCATAGGCTTCATCGACGTTCCCATCGTCTGGATGTCCATACGATGGTGGAGAACCATTCACCCCGTAGTCATCACCTCCAGCGGTGCCAATCTGGAACCCAGCATGAAGCAGGCACTGTGGGTGGCGGTCGTAGCCTTCACGATCTGCTACCTTACCTTGACCCTTCTGAGAATTTCGATGAGGCTGCAGGAAAGAGTGCTGGACGAGCTGTCGCAGAGAGCAGAGATCACATCTTGAATTCCTATCTCTTCGCCGCATACCTGGTGGTCTGGACGGTTCTCTTCTTTTTCCTCGTCTATTTGAGTCGACAGCAAAGCCGGATCGGAAGGGATCTGGAGACCTTTTCAGATCGAGGCCAAGAGCAAGAAGTGAGCAGTGAGCAGTGAACCGAAGGCCGCTGCAGCCAACAGAGCCGCAAACGACCTGCCGGATCGGCAATATGAGCCCATATCCGGGACCTGAAGGCTCCCGCTGAATTATCCAGCTTCACCGCAGACGATACCAACAAGGAGGACCAGCGCTGCAGTTCGCAGTGCCCATTCCCGCAGATCGTTTTGATCTTCCAAGTACCTGTACCGGAACCGTTTCTTGACAGGCCCCGACTCGAATCTTATGTTCCGCGAGACGTTAAAATCATGCGAATGACGACGACACGAATGTTCGTGATTTCTTCGGAGTTCGAAAGGAGCTGCAAATGCCAAAGATAATTGGAATTGACTTAGGGACTACGAACTCAGTTGTTGCCGTCATGGAGGGTGGCAAACCTACCGTCATCGCAAGCCAGGAGGGAAGCCGGACGACTCCCTCGATCATGGCGATCACCAAGAACGACGAACGGCTGGTAGGTCAGGTGGCCAAGCGCCAGGCGATCACCAACCCCGAGAACACCGTCTACTCAATTAAACGGTTCATGGGAAGGAAGTTTGAAGAGGTGTCCGAGGAGATGAAGATGATCCCGTATGAGGTCAGCCGGGCCTCTAACGGAGACGTACGGGTCCAGATCGAGGGCAAGGAGTATTCTCCTCCCGAGATCGCGGCGATGATCCTCCAGAAGCTAAAGACTGCTGCCGAAGAGTATCTGGGCGAAACGGTGGTTCAGGCGGTGATTACGGTGCCCGCCTACTTCAATGACTCCCAGCGTCAGGCTACCAAGGACGCGGGGAAGATTGCGGGTCTCGAGGTTCAACGCCTGGTCAACGAGCCGACGGCGGCGGCCCTGGCTTATGGCCTGGATCAGAAGAAGGATGAGGTCATCTCCGTATTCGATTTCGGAGGAGGAACTTTCGATATTTCGATCCTGGAGGTTGGAGAAGGGGTGGTCGAGGTCAAGTCCACCAACGGCGACACCCACCTCGGTGGAGACAACATCGACCAGCTTCTGATCAATTGGATCCTGGCTGAGTTCAAAAAGGATCAGGGGATCGACCTATCGCAGGACAAGATGGCCCTTCAGCGCCTGAAAGAGGGCGCTGAGAAAGCCAAGACCGAACTCTCGACGACTCAAGAGACCGATATCAACCTTCCTTTCATAACCGCCGACGCCAGCGGCCCGAAGCATCTGAACCTGAAGCTGACGAGGGCCAAATTCGAGCAGCTAGTCGAGGACACCCTCCAACGTACGATCGAACCATGCAGACAGGCCCTGAAAGATGCCAACCTGGAGCCGGAAGACGTCAAGGAGGTAGTTCTGGTGGGAGGCTCCACCCGCATCCCCCGAGTCCAGGAAATCGTACAGGAGTTTTTCAAGCGGGAACCTCACCGCGGAGTCAACCCCGATGAAGTCGTGGGAGTGGGAGCGGCGGTGCAGGCCGGTATCCTCGTAGGAGACGTCAAAGACCTTCTCCTCTTGGATGTGACTCCGCTCTCCCTGGGTATTGAGACCCTGGGCCAGGTGTCCACTGTCCTGATTCCGCGAAACACGACGATCCCGACTCGAAAGAGCGAGGTCTTTTCAACTGCGGCCGACAGTCAGACCTCGGTTGAAATTCACGTCCAACAGGGTGAGCGCCCGATAGCACATCACAACAAGTCACTGGGAAAGTTCAGCCTACAGGGCATTCCACTGGCTCCAAGAGGAGTCCCCCAGATCGAAGTAACTTTCGATATCGATGCCAATGGGATACTCAACGTCAGTGCCAAGGACCTTGGAACTGGTACGGAACAGAAGATCACCATCACTGGATCGAGCGGACTGAAGGACGATGAGATTCAGGAAATGGTGAAGCAGGCTGAAGAACACGGTGAAGAGGATCAGCGCAAAAAGGAGGAGATTGAAGCCCGCAACAAGGCCGACAACCTGGTCTACAGCACCGAGAAGATGCTGAATGAGAACCGGGAGAAGATCGGCGAGACCGAGGCTAAGTCGGTCGAAGAGGCGATTGCCGAAGTGAAAAAGGCGATGGAAGAAGGCGGAGCTGATCGAATCAATGAGAGCGTTGAGAAACTCACTCAGGCCTCCCACCGCCTTGCAGAAGTGATGTATGAACAGGCTCAGCAGCAACAACCGGATCAGCCTGGAGCCACTGGGCCCACTCCCAAGAGTCCGGGTGGTGAGACGGCAAAGGATACGGGAGAAGATGAGGTCATTGACGCGGAATATGTTGACGTCGATGACAAGAAGTGAGTCATCTAGAGATCGAGGACGAGTGAGATAGGCAAAATTGGATGAGCCACAAGGACTACTACAGGACCCTGGGTGTCGATCGAGGTGCTACGCCGTCTCAAGTCAAGCGCTCCTATCGCCAGCTGGCCCGCAAGCTGCACCCCGACGTAAACACCAGCGACGAATCAGCTGCCGAGAAGTTCAAGGAGGTACAAGAGGCTTATCAGGTCTTGAGCGATCCCGAGAAGCGGGGCTTCTACGATCGCCATGGGTTCTACCGCGACGGCGTAAGCGCTGACACAAGTGACGTTTTCCGCGAAGCCGGGGACTTCCCCGGCTTCGCAGCCGACGGCAACGGATGGGGAGCTGGGCAGGGAAGCATCAGCGATCTCTTCTCCGAACTCTTTTCGGCGCGTCGGTCCCAGGAGACACGTACTCGTCCCGAGCGGGTCCAAAACCTGGAACACTCTCTCACGATTCCCTTCCTTGACGCCATCGAAGGCACGAAGTCCCGCATCACCTTTAGCCGTAAAGAGAGCTGTCCCAGCTGCCAGGGTCAAGGTGGAAGCAGGGAAGAATGGCGTCCCTGCTCTAGCTGCCGAGGCAGCGGGCAAGTCTACGAGACTCGCGGAGGCCTGCGCTTCAAGGTTGCCTGTAAGAAGTGTGATTCAAGAGGGCGTGTTCGAAGTGGCAACTGTCCCCGCTGCGGCGGAGAGGGCACAGTTCGGGATAAGGAAACCGTCACGGTTGGGATTCCGGCTGGAGTCGATTCGGGGTCCCGTGTCCGCATTCCGGAAAAGGGTAATGTAGGGAGGTTCGGAGGCGCCCGAGGAGATCTCTACCTGATCGTGAACGTCGAACCGCACCCCTATTTTCACCGCCGAGGCAACGACATCCTGGTCCAAGTTCCGCTGACGGTCACAGAAGCGGCCCTGGGCACAGAAATAGAGGTGCCGACCGTTAAGGGAAAGGCTCGACTCACGATTCCACCAGGAACCCAGAGCGGCCAGAAATTCCGGCTCCGTGGGAGAGGGGCCCCTTCACTCAAGCGAACGCAGAGAGGGGATCAGTTGGTCGAGGTCGCCGTGGTAATACCAGAGATTTACGACGAACGTTCCAAAGAGCTGCTGCGGGAATTTGCCAGCCTCCATCCCGAGAACCCGAGAAGCGACTTGAGCACTTAGGGTCTGCGCAAGAATAACTTGGTAGAATTGGCGCTCAGATTTGCGCCAGATTTGGCCGCGAACGATTGAGCGAAACCGCAGGCGTAGCCGGGTC
>CAUZIZ010000017.1:0-49036 GCA_963579905.1 Acidobacteria bacterium UBA6911
TGTCACAACGTACTAGCGATTCAAGTCGTTCGCGGCTCTGTCTGACGGCAGCAGAGAACTGCTCACTTCCGCCTACCCGCCACCGGCCTCTCGCTTCTTCAGATACTGGCGCCAGGTTACGGCAATTCTCTCGGGTTCATCGATGCTCGGTGCCGGAACCCTGTGAACGACCGAGTTGTGGGGAGCGTTCTTGACCAGATCGGGATTCTCGTAGGCTTCTTTCGAGATCTGACGAAGGGCCGCAACGTATTCATCGATATCGTCTTTGGAGTAGGACTCGCAGGGTTCGAGTGTGAAGGGCTCTGGAACGATCCAGGGATGATGGCTGGTCCAGTAGTGTTGGATGCCGTAGTCAACCAGCCTTCGGTTGACGTCGTCGGTACCGACTCCGGTATCCTTTTGCAGCTTATCCCAGCTGTATCGGACCTGTTCCATCCGCCGCTTGCCCTCGGCATACTGGACAACGACACCAGGGACTTCCCGGAGCTTCTTTTCCATGTAATTGTTGTTGAGGACGGCGCACTCCGCAGCTTCCCTCAAGCCATCGGCGCCAAGCTGCATGATCCAGGCATACGCCTTCACGGCGATGGCAGCGTTTCCCCAGAAGGATCTCACCTTACCAATGCTCTCGGGGTGGTCATAGTTCAGGGAGTATCTCTGGCCATCGAACTCGATCGTGGGGGTGGGAAGGAACTTCGCCAGCTCGGTCCGAACCCCCACCGCACCCATGGCCGGTCCCATACAGCAGTGTGGAGCGGAGAACGTCTTGTGAACGTTGAAATGGCAGAGATCGAAACCCGCCTCCTTGGCTCGGGCAATTCCCAACATGCCGTTGGCATTGGCCTGGTCGTAGGCGCAGAGGGCTCCTGCGCCGTGAGCGGATTTCACGTACTCCTCGATGTTGGGATTGTAGATCCCCGTATCTTCTGGGTTGGTGATGAAGATGCCCGCGGTGCGCTCGGAGATGGCCGCCTTCAGCGCACCCAGGTCCGGATAGCCGCCGCTGTCGGGCATCAGTGTGATCACTTTGTATCCAGCCGTCGCCGGTGAGGCTGCATCACAGGGATGGGAGAACATGGTGGTAATGATTTCGTCGCGTTGATGATCTCCTCTGGAGGCGTGGTATGCCCTGATGATGCTGGCATTGGTATAGACCGCCTGAGCCCCTCCGCCAGGCTGAAAGGTAAAATATTCCAGCCCCGAAATCTCCTGAAGGAACTGCTCCAGGTGGTGGTAGATCTCGAGGATCCCCTGGATGGTGTTCTCGTCCTGCAGCGGATGGACTTCTGCGACGCCGGGATCCCGGGTCGCAATGTGCTCTTGTATCTTGGGGCTGTACTTCATGGTACAGGTGCCCTGGCTGATATCAATGGTGACATCCGTGCCCAGGGTCTCCTGCGACAACCGCATGAAGTGACGGTTGACCCTGACCTGGTTCACTTCAGGCAACGCCGCTGGCGTCTTTCTCCTTAGGTTGTCTGGGATTACCGACACCCCATCTCCGACGGCGTCCTGGATCTGGGATTCGGCTTTGGGAACCAAGACCCCTCGTTCCCCAGGGACACTCTGTTCGAAAATGATTTCCTCGTCCCACCTGGCCTGGTGGAATTTCCTGAGCAGTGTTTCGTTGTCTCTACCCATTGCGATTTATCCTTTCTCGCCTTCGGCGAGTCTTGCCCGCTGCTCCCGGTTCACTGCGTCGATGCCGTCAGGGCTTGGACCAGACTGTCGATGTCCTTCTGGGTCATGATCTCAGTAACGCAGTAGAGTGCACTCTGGCCCAGTTCTGGGAATTCGGCCGATACGTCCTTGCCACCGAAGATCTTGTGCTCGAGCAGTCTCCTGTTGACCTCTCCGACGCTTGTATTCGTGTCATCGAAATTGACTACGAATTCCTTGAAGAAGGGAGTGGAAAACGCCAGCCTGAGCCCGGGAATCTGAGAAATACGCAGCGCCGTATACTGGCTCTTCTGCATGATGGTCTGGCTGACCTCCTCCATGCCTTTGGGCCCCATCAGGCTCAAGTACACTCCGGCGGTGATGGCCAGGAGGCCGGTGGTGGTGCCGGTGTACTCCTTGCCCTTCTCCCGCGAGCCGTAGGAAGTCCGATCGTAGAGCACCTCTCCGAATCCCCACTCGCCGTCTTTCACGGTTTCGGTTAGGCCAAACATGAGATCCTTGAACTCGGCGATGTACTTCATGTCATCGTGAGCTGCGACGAAGCCGCCCTGTCCTCCTCCACACTGCATGTGCATGCCCAGAGGCTGGAAGTCCCCACAGGCGAAATCAGCCCCGTAGTGCGCTGGAGGAGCAAGCGCGCCCAGCGAGATGGGATCAGTCTGGACGATCAGATCAGCCCCGGCATCTCTAGCGATCGTTCCGATCTCCTCGGCCTGAGTCTCGATGAAGCCCAGGTAAGACGGGTTCTCGATCAGGACGGCAGCCGTGTTGTCGGAGATCTTCGACCTCAAATCGTCGAGGTCGAGCAACCCAGTTTCCGTATCGAAATTGATCATCTCGATGGCAACCTGGGGGGCTCCGATGCCCTGGAGGTAGTTCTTTACGATGGACAGCGTATCGGGGCTCATAGAGCGAGGGAGAAGGACCTGTCCTCGGCCTCTGACTCGAGCTGCCATTCGCAGAGCCGTGCCCACGGCGGCCGAGCCGTCATAGAGCGGACAGCTGAGGATGTCCATGTCAAGGAGCTCACCCATGAGGCTGGCGTATTCGAACAGGGCCTGCCATTTACCGTGATCGGCGTAGGATTCTCCGACGTATGCGGTCAGGAACTCACCCCGGCCGTTGATCTCGTCACACACAGCCGGTACAAAATGTTGGGCGCAGCCTGCTCCCAGGAAACTCAGGTAGTTTTTACAGTTCTGATTCCTATCCAGTAGCCCTTCCACATGCCGTCTCAAGGAGTACTCGTCCAGGATCGGCTCCGGTAGGTTCATCTTTCTTTGAATCTTGAGGTGCTCCGGGATCTCGGAGTAGAGTTCTGTGATATTGCTTGCCCCAACTTCTTTGAGCATCTGCGCCTTGACCTCTGGCACCGAGTTGGGAATGTAAGGGTAGACAATTCGACTCTCACTCATTGCGTCTCTCCATCTGAAAGCGGATTACTACCTGAATTTCGGCAAGCTTATCTGACCTTCTCGAGAATTCAGTTGATGGCCTATTCAAACCGAACGAGGGTAATCTCAAGCTGCCGGGTACGGGCCCTGGCCTTTTCCCACTGGACCAGGATCGGACTCTGGTAGGCACCCTCGACGATTGAGCCCTTTCCGTCTCCATCCTCATCGGAGATCAGCAGGCTGAGGGATCGTTTCATGCCTAAGAAGTGCCCAGCTGGAGCCGCCAGAAATCGGTTTACCATCCGTTCGAAGACGGAATTACTCAACCCCAGGGCATCCACCACCTCGTTAATCACCCGAACCAGGTCGTACTTGGCGTAGTCCATGGCCTTGGCGGGTATTGCCCTGGGATCACCGAGAAGATGCTTTCCCTTTTCTGCCATAAAGCCCAGTGGATTTCCCAATACTTCGGCTAGATCGTGTTTCATCAAGAGGGTTTCGTACTCATTCACGGTGAGTCCTGCATGCTGCTCTTCGGGGGCAAGAGCGATGTCAATTCTTCCCGTGACGATCCCCAGTTGATCGACCAACTCCTCGAGCCAGTCAGAGAAACCCAGGCGAGAATCTTTGAGATTGACCGAGTCCACCGGGTGGCTGGAGACTGGAATCGAAAGCTTTTTGCGGTCGACGACAGTTTCCCGGTTGAAGCCGACTACCGTGGTGCGGCGACGACGTTTCACGTCTTTCCAGATACCATCCAGGTCCACAAAGTAGACCGGGATTCCAGTGCGGTTGGGATAGACGGCACAGTTGGTTAGACCGGAGCTGATGAAGGCGAGGTGGGAGTGGGCGTTTAGAGGCTCCTGTTTCCGTTCCTCATCGTTCAGTTCATGTCGCAGGTGGAGCTGGTCATGACGATAGGCTCCCTTGGGTGGAAAGAGCCTCAAGAATGCCAGAACAAGGGCGCGAAGAGCTTCACTGCTGTGGCCGAGTTGAGCACAGAGATTCTGGTCAAAATAACCGGCAGTCGTGTGGTAGGAGTAATAGAGAGTTTTTGAGTAGTCAGATAACGGGTCACCAAACTGATTGCTAACGCACTCGTTGACGTTGATGATGTCCAAGGGCGACTGCGGTGTGAGTTCAAGCGTGACCTGGGCGCTGGAAGACACTCGTGCTCTCCTCCCGTACCTGATAGGCAACAGGCTAGCCCACTCGTCTGACCGATTCAAGGGGTCTAGGCGAAAAGGATAGGTCCAGCCGCAGGATACGCCCTGCGGTGACCGTTAGCTTCCGACAGAAAGCTCTAGCAGAATGCTGTCTTCTGCAGAATGCTGTCTTCTATTGTAGTCTTCTTCCCGTTGTAGCAACCCAGGCCAGAAAGACATGAGGTATACGATGAAGAAGATGTCTGTTGCCGCTTTCATTCTGGTTGTAGTCTCGATCGCCATGACGAGTGCGCCAAACGCACTGGCTCAGTGCAAGTGGCAGGCGTACCTGCGCGGGCTGGAGGCGGTTTCGGCGGTCTCTAGCCCAGGTAGCGGGACTTGTACGCTGGAAGTGAATGAAGCTGGGACCGAGGTTCAGTACACGCTCAGCTATCAGGACACATGGGGGGGCGTCCCGAAATCTCACATACATTTGGGCCAGAAGGGCGCCGGAGGGGGAGTGTCGGTCTTCCTTTGTTCGAATAGGCCCAACGCACCTGAGGGCGTACCGGCATGCCCGGTTTAAGGAGAAGTGTCTGGCACCTTTTCGGCGGCAAATGTGATCGGTCCCACAGGGCAGGGCCTCGCAGCCGGCGATCTCGAGGCGCTGATGCTTGCCATAAGTCGCCGAGCGACCTACGTGAACGTGCACACGGATGTTGTCCCAGGTGGTGAAATTCGGGGCCAGATCCGAAGGGCCAACTAGAAGGCGAGATAAGAGGGTCCCTTTTTCAAGGATCCAGGGCTGGCGAAGGCTCGACTGAGCCTTCGCCGGCCCTATTGTTCTGCGGCAGCCTGCTGCATGGCCTCTTGCAAAGACTGGGCGAAGGCTGGATCCTGCATCATCTTCTGGACGGTCGCGTTGAATTTGTTCATGGCACCCATCAGGGCCATGCTTTTCTGGGCGGCCTCGGGACTCTTGTCCGGCGGGAGGCTGCTGAACTTTGCTTGGATTTCCTGAAGCCTGCTTAGTTGGGCTTGCAGCGCTGGACCCACCGCCTTGGCGTCTGCCTCGTCCTTGAGCCCCTCGTTCAGGTTTTCAAGTGGCAATGTAGGCGTCCATCAGGCCCGAGAAGTTGGCCGTAAGCTCCCCGCTCACTTCAGGTCCACTGCCACCGTCTCCCTCATCACCCGATCCACTGCAACCCCCTAGCAGAGTGATCGCTATCAGTAGCGACGGTCCGAGCGTCTTCATGATCAATTTCATCATTCAAGTCTCCCCTGTAGTCTGCTGCCCAAGCTTTGTGGTATCTAGTAGAAGCGACAGTCGCGCACCCGCTTATCGTAGTCGCTTGGATGACCGTTGGGAATAGCCCTGCTCCAGCCGTACCGTAGAGCCTGCGTTGCGAACTCGCGATAAGAAGTTCAGGCTGAGCCTGATCACTGCCGGTTGAACGAGGCGCCGAGCCCCTCCAGGTAGATCCTGCTCTGATCGAGATGCTCCCAGATCCGGGCGTGGGAAGCGATCTCAAACAGCGCGGGTCCCGTGTATCCGCTCGACTTCAAGACAGAGATCTGACGGCGCCAGTCAATCTCTCCCGGTCCCACCAGCTGCTGAAACTCTTGGTCTCGGAACTGTTTCAGGTGCAGCATTGAGAGGGTCTCGGGGGCCAGCCCTCGGACCACCTCGGTAGGCTCAGGGGTATCGCTGGCCATCAGCAGATTGGCAGGGTCGTAGCAGATCCGGAGGCCAGGGGCCTCCTCACCCAGGAGCTGGCGCGCTTCCAGGACAAGGGCCAGGAACCCCCCCCATGGTTGCCTGGCGTGCTCGAGCGAGAGCCAACCTCCCGTCTGAATTAGCCTCCGCGTCAGTCTGGCCAGATGGGCTGCCAGATCGGGCAGGGGGACAGCAGTCAGCCGCTCAGCGCTGGTATCGAGGTCGACTAGACGCAGGTGGGGATGAAAACGTCCGGAAAGGGCCTGCGATGCTGCCACCCCGGTCTCGAATAGACGATCCAGGAAGGCATCGCCAAACGGATTCAGGAAGGGAAACGCAAGTGCAAGGTCGAAGCGCAGTTCGGGGAAGGCTTGCGGGAGGTCAGCCAGGGCCTTCGTTCTGGGAAGAAAGGTCTGCGGGTCTTCGAATCGCCCCAGGCAGGTCTGCCGAAGCTCGATCGCCCGATAGCCACTCTCAGCGGCCCGGGAAATCAGTTTCTCCAGAGAAATCCCCTCGGCCAGTTGCTGGTGCCAACAGTTACTGACCAATCCCAGAATCATTAGGGTCTTTCAGGGCGCCATGATTGTGAGCGAGCGGCCCTGGGTTCAAGTCGCCCTGCCTCTTCTACGCTGAAAGCGTTATTGCTAACGTGTTTCTGGTCGGCAATAATCCCTTTGGGGTAGCGCATTTTCTTGAACGATCTTACTCGCTTCGTTCCGCATTGCCAACCTGGGCTACCCGCAATAACGCGGTTGGCGTAAGGACGTGCTCCCGGGAACTTATAACTGCATTCCAATTTCACTTCAGTGTCAGGTTAGACAATCGCCTCAGATACGCCCGATCCATTTCTCGATCAATGGGTGACGCCCTTGTTCCATCCAGAGCAAGCAAATGAAGTTTCAGCTTAGTCCCCGGCGTCCCTCTTGACCTTCTTTTCTGTTTTCGCCAGGGTCTCCATCCTCTGCCTCAGGCTCAAGGGCCTCATGTCGGTCCAGACTTCTTCAATGTAGTCCAGGCAGTCCTGCTTGGCTCCTTGCTTTCCGACACCTTTCCAGCCTAGCGAGATTTCTCGGTCCAGGGGCCAGATGGAATACTGTTCTTCATGGTTGATGACGACGCTATATTGGGTGGTGTCTTCTTCCTCGTCCCAAGCCATGCTTCCTGCTCGGTTAGTCGTGTGGTTCGAGATCCTGTTCAGAGAGTCGATCTGACACTAGCACAGCCCCTGGTGGCCATCAACAACCGAGCACCCTCGTCAGAGCTCCGGTCTGTTCAGCTGCGATTGAAAGCTGAACTGCCCAGCGCCGATCATTGCCGATATGAAATCCATCCTCTGTTTTTCCGTGATCGCCTTCCTAATTTGGGGGCCTGTGACGGCTTCGCCTTTGATATGTGACTTGTCCAAGTACTCTCCCCAGCCGGGCTTGGTTGCCAACGCGGACGAGGACTCGCTGACCCTGATCTGGGAAGGCGCCAAAGGCTCAGAGCTGCGGATGCAGCTGGCCCTGGTGGACCGGGCCCCAGTGGTTCAACAGTTGGCAGTCCGCTCGAGCAAGGGCAACTGGAGAGTGTTGGGTGAAAACCTGAAACCGGAGTTCAACCTGACCAGTGGGCGCCGTCGCATTTCCGAGCAGCAGCTCAATCCACTGCGAAAACTTGGTGTTGAGCTGACACCTGAACTGTTGCAGAGGGAGAAGTGGAACGTGTTCTGGGATTCATCCCTGACAATCCCGGGCTTGGCCAAGACCAACCCCGACCTTCCTCGTCAGGCCAACGAGGTGACGCGGACCACTGCCCAATACAAGGTACAAGAGTGCTGGATTGAGACCAACGGAAGCCGACTCGAAGTGTCCTTTGACGGCCTGACTATGGGCTCCTTTTCAGGCCGTCTCCGGTTCACTGTTTACCGAGGTACCAATCTTATCCGACAAGAGGTCATCGCTAGAACCGAAGAGCCGTCTGTTGCCTACAAATACAGCGGAGGCCTGAAAGGGTTCGTCACAGAATCCTCCCCGCGGGTGGTGTGGAAGGACACCAGCGGTGAGTGGCAGAAGTATGAGTTCGGGGGCGCTGAGAACAGCGGACCCGTGGCTTTGCGGGCGCGCAATCGGTTGGCAATCGTGGCCGGGAAAGCTGGCTCCCTGGCGGTTTTTCCTCCACCTCACAAGTTTTTCTGGGCACGAGAGGTGGAAATCAATCTGGGCTACGTCTGGTATCGAAAGGACCATGAAGGTTTGTTCTCAGTAGGAGTTCGCCATGGCGACCGCGAAGAGATGTTCCGACCCTACGGCGTTTCGGACCAACTCTGGGAGCAGCGCGTTAGACAGTCCAGACGTTTCGCCCAGGGAAATTTCGCCCTCTACAATGCACCTCCTGGAACCGAGCAGCGGATGGCGGTCTACTTCTACCTGAGTCCCTCGGAGCCGGAGGCCACCAGGGAGGAGGTGTTGGACTTCACCCACCAGGATCGATATAAGCGGCTGCCCGGCCATCAGGTCATGGTCAGCCACTACCACTACCACACCCACTTCGCCGAAGCTTTGGCCGACTCTGGCGGCTTCGATCTTCAACCCCCCTGGATCCCTGCCTTTCGCGCACTGGGGATCAACATCGCGGTGATGTCTGATTTTCACGGCGACGGTCACGCCGATGACCCTGGGCCGCTGCGGTTTCAGGACCTGAAGAACTACTTCGAGTCTTGCCGGCGTCACTCAGATCTAGACTTCCTGATTCTGCCAGGGGAAGAGGCCAACGTTCACCTGGGTGGACATTACACGCTGCTGTTTCCCAGACCCGTCTACTGGACCAAGGTGCGGCTCGAGGATCAAGGCTTCGTGGAGCGGGACTCTATCTACGGGCAGGTTTACTACACGGGTGCGTCCGCTGACTTCCTGGGACTCTTGCGTCGAGAGCCAGGGACTGGTATGGCAGGCGCATCCCCGCACCAAAGGATCCACCGGCTACCCGGATGCGATCAGGGAGTCCGAAGTCTTCCTGAGTCAGCACTATCTGGGAGGTGCCTTCAAGTCTTTTCCGGTTGATCTCTCCGAGCAGCGTCTGTGCGAGACGCGGTGTTTCGAGACCTTGGATGACATGAACAATTGGACCGGCCCCAAATATCTGGTGGCTGAGGGAGATACCTATACCAAGTATCCAGAGGATGAGATCTATGGAGAAACCTCGGTCAACTACGTCAAGCTAGACCGGTTGCCGAGCTTTGACGAGGGCTGGGCTACAGTAACCCAGGCCTTGCGCGCCGGGAAATTCTTCGTCACAACTGGAGAAGTGCTGTTGCACGATGTCTCAGTCGAGCGATCGGAGTCCGAGGGAGTGGTGGTGGCCGACGTCGAGTGGACGTTTCCTCTAGAGTTCGCCGAAGTCGTGTGGGGCGACGGCCAGAGAACCTATCGACAGGCGAGTTCGGCCACCGATCAGCCTCCGTTCGGCCGCCAAGAATTCAGGATCCCGTTCGATCAGTCACATGCAAAGTGGGTTCGGTTTGCGGTATGGGACTCGGCCGGAAACGGTGCCTTCTCACAGCCAGTCCATCTAGTCGTAGACAAATGACTTCCCTGCCTAACTGTCGTCGACCTTTTGATCGTGGTACTCTTCTCAAAATAATCTGGCGTTTTCCAGTGGATCGCCGTCGGACCCTGATGCTCGAGAAGTCAACATTGCTCGATATCCTCCGCTTCGGAGAGCGAGTTTCTCTGTTGGCATATCTCATTTAACAAACGGGTGGTCGTTGTCCCGCACCTCACAGATTATGGTGCAGGCACCGCAGGGCCTTAAGGGTGTCCCTGACCAGACGATCATCCTTGATCGCCGGCAGTTGCCGGGGAGGAGGACTGATGGATACAACAATGATCATTGTGGGTGTGATTGGAATCGTCCTGGGCTTTGTTCTCGCCAAGATGCTACCCCGCACGCCTGGCCTCGCCGGCCGGGCCGAAGGCGCTTTCTCTGGAGGAGTTGACAAGCAGAGTTGGTCAAAACAATAAGTGCGGAGGGGGGATTTTGCCCCGCCCAGCGGGAGTATTCTATCTCAAGTATACCAGCAATGATTGTGACGGCGACTGCTGCGGCTATTTTGTCCAGTCCGACGATGGTAGAATCCGTGAGGTCGTCTGTGAGTTCGTAGAAAGTACTAATTAAGTAGCTTGTATCCTATTGTTTCCGGTTGTTTCCGGGTGCTGACTCAAGTCCTGTGCACCTGGTGAAGTGCAGCTTTATCGCGACTATCTAAGGAAGCCTGTAGCCAAGTTTCCGATAATCCGGTCGGTGAAGGCTGCTGTTCCCAGTTCCCCACCCAGGTCGGGAGTCGTGGACCCCTGGGCAAAAGTTGCCTCGACAGCCGCGTGGACCGCGGACGCTGGCTTGGGCAATCCTAGCCACTGCAACATGTTGGCGGCACTCAGAATGGCCGCGGTCGGATTGGCGATTCCTTTGCCTGCAATGTCGGGTGCCGAGCCGTGGACTGGCTCGAACATGGACGGGAAGGTTCGCTCTGGGTTGATGTTGGCGCTGGGTGATAGCCCCAGGCCGCCCGCCAGAATTCCGGATAGATCCGTCAGGATATCTCCAAACAAATTCGAGGCGACCACGACGTCGAAGCGCTCCGGCCAACGCACGAAGTTCATCACGGCCGCGTCGACGTGAAGCTTGTCGATCTCGACGTCGGTATAGTCACCCTCTAACCCTTCCAGGACCAAGTCCCAAAGAACGTAGGCATAACGCTGCGCATTGGACTTGGTAATCATCGTCAAGTGGTTGCGCCGCTCTCGAGCCAGGTCGAAGCCGAACCGGAGGACTCGCTCAATCCCCTTCCGGGTATGGAGGGCGCTCTGGACGGCGAACTCATCCTCGGTCCCCACCTTGAATTTTCCACCGTTGTCGACATACTCGCCTTCGGAGTTTTCCCTGACGACCAGGATGTCGATATCAGAGGGGCCCTTGTTGGCCAGGGGCGTCCTGACGCCGGGGAACAGCCGCGCAGGCCGAACACAGGCATACTGGTCAAATGCCTGACGGATATTGATCAAGGGCTTCAAGGTGATGTGATCGGGTACCCGATCCGGATCACCCAGGGCACCGAGAAAAATGGCGTCCGAGCCGCGGAGCGTATCCAGGTAGTCGTCCGGCACCGTATGGCCGTGCTCCATGTAGTAGTCGGTGCTCCATGGAAGCATCTTGAGCTCTAGTCGGAAGGAAGCATCCGATTCTTGTATAGCTTCCAGTACCCGAAGGGCCTGCTCCGTCACCTCAACGCCGATCCCGTCTCCGGGAAGGACCAGGATCTCGAAAGTTTCCATCTTGCTTCTCCTTTGCTTCAACCAATCACCGAAGGAAGCTAAGAATCCTACTCTGGCTGCTGGCATGCGTCAAGAAAGGAGTAGGCCACCCTGCCGATGCGGGTTTCCCGAGGTGCCTTTGGGTTTTTCCAGTAGAATGCTCTGCGAAAAGATGAAGACAACCTCTTTCTGGGCAGCCCTGTTTCTTTCTGCCTGGTTCTTACTGGGATCGGGGGCCTTGGGACAAACCGGCGGCTCTCAAGCGGCGACTCCGCAGCGCCCGACCTTTACTTTGGATGCCTCGACCGCTGCCCCTGGGACCATGGAGCTGGAGATGGGAACGGCCTCGTGGAGGGGTTTTTTCGCCCTGCCCGTATTTCTGAGATATACACCTAACAGTAGCGCTGGCTTGTTCCATCAGGCTGAGTTTGGCTTCGCCTTCGACGCCGTCTCGAGCGTCGGTCTGGGGCCGGATAGGATGACGGAGTTTGGGGATCGAATCGGCGTTGTGTGGCGGCGGCCAGTCTACTCAAGCGGACCGGTTGCTTTCGCCATAGCTCCAACGGCTACCTTTTTTCTGTGCGGGGACGAAGGAGCTAGAATCGGGGCAACCGGAATAGCTGCCTTCGGATTCGGACAGAATGGCGCCGCCGTGAACGCCGGATGGAGTTCGGCGACCAACTCCTCTAACAGCAATCCAGCCTATGACTACTTTGTTGCGGCAGATTTCGCTCGAACGTTGGGGACCTCTGGTGCGCTGTCCCGCTTGTCTCCGTTTGCGGGTATCCTGTATCAGGACACGACTCTCGATTCGGCCTCGGTGTCCTTGGGTCAGGGTGTGAGTTATCGAGTTCGGCCCAACTGGGTTTTCGACCTCGCCGTCTACGAGCACGGCTTTTCTCTCGGTACGAGGGATTACCAGGTCCTGGTCGGTTTCACGGTCAATCTGGGACGACCCGGGCGCTGGTAGCTGCGGACCCTAAAGCAGGGCAAGCAGCCAAGCCGGGGCAGTTCGGGGTGTTCCCCAACCTCTCGCTTGCGCTTCACGCTTCCATGGCTCGGAAGTTTCTTTCTCGAATGGGGCAGCACAGCGGGGGCGGGACTAACCTGAAACTTCAACCACGAGGAAACGAAGCAATCTCCGCCAGTTGTCAGCTGACTGTCAGGGAGCGGGGCTCGACAGGGACCATACGTCCTAAGGAGCTTTTAGGTTGAAGCGGTGGGTACAGATGTCAATCAGGGTGTGCTCCTTAAGTTGAAGCACAAGATCCCACTCCCTCACGGTCATGGCTCTGTAATCACGCCGAAGCGACAGTGAGATGGGATCTTAACCCTTTCAATCTCCAAGGGCTTTTGCGACACCCTAAAAGGACCGGTCTAACTAAACCTGCTTGCCCGACGAACCAGAACCGCGCCTTCTGGCCAGCTCTTTATGAGCCAGAATCCCAGTGACAATCAGGGAAAGCCCGACGAGAGTGGACAGTAGAATTCTTTCTCCCACGATCAGCTGAACCAAGAACAGGGAGATAAAGGGAGAGAGGAACACCAGGTTACTGACGCCGGCAGCAGAAGCAGAGAGTCGTAGCGCTCTGAGCCAGACCACGAAGGTCAAGCCCATCTCGAAGAGTCCGGAATAGATTGCGGCTCCTAGGCCTGGGAGGGAAGGGCGCTCGATTCCCGCTCCGAATCCCAGCACCGCCAGCACGTAAAGAAATCCGAATCCAAAGCTGATTGACAGCTTGGCGACTTCTTCCCTCTCGTCCTTGAGGTTGAAGATCCAGAAGGAGGCCCAGATTAGCGACGAGCCTACCGCCAGGGAGGCGCCGTAGGGGTCGGAGAAGCCCAGGGAGTCCAGATCTCCTCTAGCTCCGATAACGATGACACCCAGGAAGCTAACCAGAAGCGCTGCGAGACCTCCCAGTGCCAGCTTCTGTTTCAGGATCAGCACCGACAGCAGGACCAGAACCAGGGGCCAGGTGTAGTTCAGCGACAGTGCCTCCTGAGCGGGGAGCAGGGAGTAGGCCTTGAACAAAACGATGTAGTACAGAAAAGGATTCAAGAAACCCAGAAAGGCGGAATACAAATACTGACGTTTAGAGTAGGTGAGGAGCACTGAGAGTCTCCCCTGGAATGCTAGGATGGCCCACAGCGTGATGAAGGCGGTACCCGATGAAAAGAGCAGCAGATGCAGATAGTCTAGGTGACGGAGGCTGAGCTTGAAGGCCGAGGCAACCGTTGACCACATCAGAACTGCTGCCGCGGCGTGGAGGTAGGCGCTTTTCTGCTGATGCACTAGCGCTTTCGAAAGGGGGTTGATTGAGGCAACAATCGGTTCTTGACCGGCTTTTCGCAGAGAACTCCTTCACGGATCTGCCCAGAAAGGATATCCTCTGGCGTCGGCATGGTTGATAGGCTTCCGAGCGGCAGTCTATATTTCTCGACCTGAATCTTCAATCACCCATTAGGCCGGTGGGTTCGGGATCAGCTGGGGCACTGAGGCTTTGGGGTCCCTCGGCAAAACGGAGGGTCCGGAAACTTGCCAGAGCCTGGGAATCCGGTTCATCGAAGGGAAGGTTAGATGAAAGGCACGATTTTTGATTTGAGCGGGCGCTCAGCGCTAGTGACGGGTGGAAGCAAGGGGCTGGGTAAGGCCATGGCTAGGGGGTTTGCCGAGGCGGGAGCCGACGTTGCGATATGCAGCCGCCATGAGGACGAGCTTCGTCGCGCAGCCGCTGAGATCGTCGACGGAACGAAGGCGAATTGTCACCATCTGGTGGCCGACATGAGTAGGCGTGGTGAAGCCGACCGTCTGGCCGAATGGGCCCTGGAGGCGATGGGCAAAGTTGATATTCTGGTGAACAATGCTGGAGCCAACAGGCCTCAGGCCATCGACGCCATTACAGACCAGGTCTGGGACCAGATCGTCGAGCTTAACCTGACTTCCTGCATGGCCTTGAGCCGTGCCCTGATTCCGCAGATGAGGGAGCGCAAGTGGGGGCGTGTCATACACATCTCGTCCATCATGGGATTGGGTTCCAAGGCGGAACGGGATTCATATTCCGCCACCAAGTTCGCCTTGCACGGCCTGGCAAAAGCCAGTGCCCTGGATGTCGGTGCCGACAACGTCACCGTGAACTGTATTGCACCAGGACCCTTTGCAACAGATATGCCCGGTCTTCTCCTTACGGACGAACAGAAGCAGACGTTCGCGGAAGGGACTGCGCTGGGGCGCTGGGGACAACCCGATGAGCTGGTCGGTCCTGCCCTGTTGTTGGCTAGTGAAGCCGGAAGTTACATCACCGGAGAGGTCCTTGTCGTTGACGGCGGGGTGCTGTCTAAGATATTCTGATTCATGTCTTTAGCTATTGAAGGCTCCCAGGATGAGCCGCAGCCTGATCGTTCTCATACCCGCAACTTCTGTATCATCGCCCACATCGATCACGGGAAGTCGACGCTAGCGGACCGTTTTCTCCAGGCAACCGGAGCCCTCGATCCCCGCCGCATGCGGGATCAGGTTCTGGATCAGATGGAGTTGGAGCGGGAACGCGGCATCACCATCAAGATGGCCGCGGTGCGACTCCACTACCGCTCCCGGCAGGGAGAGGGCTTCGAGCTCAACCTGATCGACACGCCGGGCCATGTCGATTTCACCTATGAGGTTTCTCGTAGCCTGGCCGCCTGCGAAGGAGCCGTCCTGGTGGTCGATGCGGTTCAGGGAGTCGAGGCTCAGACCCTGGCGAACGTGAATCTCGCCCTGGGTAGCAACTTGAACATCATCCCTGTCATCAACAAGATCGATCTGCCGGCAGCGGATCCGGAGCGCGTGAAGAAGGAGATTGCGGAGACCCTCTTGATCGACGAGTCGGAATGTCTCCTGGTCAGTGCCAAGGAAGGCATTGGGATCGAAGATGTCCTGGAAGCTGTAGTGGCTCGTGTTCCGGCGCCTGGTGGGGAGGAGGCTGCTCCCCTGCGCGCCATGGTCTTCGACAGTCATTTCGATCCCTATTTGGGTATCATCGCTTACGTCCGCGTGGTGGATGGAGCCATCCAGCCAGGCATGCGTTTGCGCATGATGGCTTCGGGCCGGGAGGCAGAAGTAGCAGGCGTGGGGGTGTTTGCCCCCCAGATGCGCGCCACTTCGAGGCTAAGCGCAGGCCAGGTTGGTTTTCTGCACGCCGGGATCAAGTCCATCGGGCATTGTCGTGTGGGAGACACCGTTACCGGTGCCAGCCAACCTGCTGGGGCTCCGCTTGCCGGCTACAAACAGGTGAAGCCGATGGTTTTCTGCGGTCTCTATCCAGTGGACAGCGACCGCTTTGCGGATCTGCGCGAAGGACTATCACGGTTACAGCTGAACGATGCCGCCCTGGCGTACGAGCCGGAGACCTCGGCCGCTCTGGGTTTCGGTTTTCGTTGTGGCTTTCTGGGGTTGCTTCACAGCGAGATCGTCCAGGAACGGCTCGAACGCGAGTTCGACTTGGACCTGATTGCTACCTCTCCATCGGTTGTCTACCAGCTAACGCTGGTGGATGGAACCGTCGCTCACATCGAGAATCCGACTCACTGGCCCGAAGCGGGTAGCATCTCCAAGGTGGAAGAGCCCTTCATCATGGCGACGATCTTGGTCCCCAACCAGTACATGGGCGCTTGCATGGAGCTCTGCATTGATCGCCGGGGCACTTTCAGCAGCATGGAATCCAGCGGCACCAACCGGGTTGTGTTGACCTATCAGCTCCCTCTGGCGGAGATCCTTCTCGACTTTTTCGATACCCTTAAGAGCCGCACCCGCGGCTACGCCTCGTTCGACTATGATTTTCTTGGTTATCGCGAGGGGAAACTGGTTAAACTGGATATCCGCATCAATTCCGAGCCGGTCGACGCCCTCAGTTTCATTACACCCCGGGACCGTGCCTTTCCGCGGGGTAAGGCGCTGGTAGCCCGATTGAAAGCGGTCCTACCGCGTCAGCTCTTCGAGATCCGGGTGCAGGCTTCCCTGGGCTCGAGGATAATCGCCGCCGAGCGAGTCAGTGCCCTGAGGAAGAATGTGCTGGCCAAGTGCTACGGCGGGGACGTGACGCGCAAGCGCAAGTTGATGGAGAAGCAGCGGGCCGGAAAGAAGCGGATGAAGGCTGTGGGCAGAGTCCAGATTCCTCAGGAAGCTTTCCTTAGCGTCCTGAGGCTCGGCAATGACTGACAATGGTACAGCCAATCGGTCCCTGAGTTCGGAGGGATTGGGTGTCTACGTCCATATCCCCTTCTGTCTTCAGAAGTGCCCCTACTGTGACTTCGTCTCGGGGCTGTTTGAGCAATCTGCCCGTCTGGGATACCTGGCGGCATTGGAGCGGGAGATTCGGCAGAGTGCCTGGGCTGGCCGTAGCGTCAATACGGTTTATTTTGGCGGGGGAACGCCTTCGGAGCTCTCGACTGATGAGCTCAAGGTCCTGGCCCTGGCGGTTCGGGAGACCTTCGCGATCGACGCGGCCTCGGAGTGGAGCATCGAGTGCAATCCCGAAACGGTCGCACCAGAGTCGCTCGAGGGGATGTCCCGTCTCGGATTCAATCGCATCAGCCTGGGAATCCAGTCCTTCCAGGACCGCCAGCTTCAGCTTTTGGGACGCGCCCACACTGGCGAAGAATCGATCCGGGCCTACCGACTGGTCCGTGCTGCCGGGTTCGAGAATGTGAATCTCGACCTGATATTCTCCGTTCCCGGTCAGACTCTCGATCACTGGAAGCGGGACGTTGATGAGGCGCTAGCCCTGGCTCCCGAGCATCTCTCACTCTACGGTCTGACGATTGAGGAGGGGACTGGATTCGGAGAGCGTCACTCACGAGGTGAGTTGGAGGCAATCGATGAGGAAGGGACCGCCGAAATGTATGAGGTCGCCCTTGACCTGACCCTGGAATCCGGTTTCGATCAATACGAGCTTTCCAGTTTTGCTCGGCCGGGCCGGGCGTGTCTCCACAATCTCGGTTATTGGAACTATTTGCGTTATTTGGGCTTCGGTATTGGAGCTGCCTCGTTCCTGGATGGGACTCGCTGGACCAATACGACTGTTCTTCGTGACTATCTGCGGGGCGCTTTCAGCGGCGAGATTTGCAGGGCGACCGAGAAACGCCTTCAGGGAAAGGAAGCCTTGGGTGAGGAACTCATGCTGGGGCTGCACACGCAAACAGGTGTTTCGCTGGGGTCCCTCTCTGTTCGGTACGGCTGCGATGTGGAACAAGTGTATGCGGACTCCTTCCAGCTGTTGACTGGGCAAGGACTGATCGAGCTTGAGGATGACCGCGCCAGGCTCACGCGTAAGGGGCAGCTTGTGGCGGCTGAAGTCTGTGCGGAGTTCTTGCCAATTGAGGAGCCGATCCCCCTGGGGTGATCAACCATGAATCGGATCTGTGTTTTCTGTGGCTCGAAGATGGGAATCAATCCTCGGTTTCTAGAAACGGCCATTCAATTGGGTCGGGTTCTGGCCGAGCGTAGACTCGACCTGGTCTATGGCGGGGCCAGTATCGGCTTGATGGGAGCCGTTGCCGATTCGGTCATGGCCGGCGGAGGCAAGGTTGTCGGGGTGATTCCAGAGGCTATGGCTTCCAAGGAGGTCGCTCACGACGGCTTGACTGAAATGCACGTGGTCTCGAGCATGCACGAGCGCAAGTCGATGATGGCCCGGTTGGCGGACGCCTTCGTGGCGCTTCCCGGCGGATTTGGAAGCTTCGAGGAGCTGTTGGAAATGATCACCTGGGCGCAGCTTGGGATCCACCAAAAACCAGTAGGGATTCTGAATGTCAGCGGCTACTATGATCCCCTGATCCAGCTATTCGAAAGGGCCATCGAGGAGGATTTCATTCGGCCCAGTAATCGCCAACTGTTCCTGGTCGATCAGGAACCCGACCGATTGATCCAGACTCTGCTGACCCACAAATTACCCGAGGTCAAGCGGTGGATAACAGAACGGGAAACGTAGCTTTGGCCTCCAGGCCGAAATATTTCGGTCGAGTCTAGCTTGACTGACGGCGGCCTGGAGTCCACCGCTACGCCGAAGGTCAGCGGGATTGGTCGAATTGGATTGGGCATCCTTTCGAATCACTCGTCTTGGAGCCGAGAGTGGTATCCTCCTCGAGTAGCGTGATGGAAACTGAGCAAATCAATACCGACGTCAAGGTCAAAGATCCGTTCGACATCAACCTGGACTGCATCCACTGCGGCTTCTGTGTGCCCAGGTGTCCCACCTATCAGGTTCTGGGTGACGAGAATGATTCGCCCCGGGGCCGGATCTATCTGATGAAGGCTCTTCAGGAGGAACGTATTCCTCTTGACGAGACCTTTATCAAGCATCTGGATTGCTGCCTCGGCTGCCGAGCCTGTGAAACGGCTTGTCCCTCGGGTGTCCGCTATGAGGTGATGCTCAACGAAACCCGGGCTCGGATCTATGCAGAGAAGCCACCACCTCTTCTGCAGAGACTCGTGTTTCGTCGTTTGCTCCCCGCCAGCGGGCTGCTTAGGCAGGCATTCCGAGCTCTACGTCTCTACCAACAATTGGGATTACAGGGACTGGTTCGCAAGGCTACTTTTTTATCGCGCCTCTTGCCCGGACTCTATGCATCCGAAAAAAAGCTCCCACAGATCCCTCCTCTCAGGAAATTCGACTCCTCCTATGCAGCTTACGGGAGGCCTCGATACCGGGTTGGATTTCTCACTGGCTGCGTCATGCCCCTGATTTTCCCGCAGGTTCATCACGCCAGCATTGAGATGCTGCGGTTGGCGGGCTGCGACGTAGTCTTGCCGCCCTCGCAGTCTTGTTGCGGCGCCTTGCACTCCCATGCCGGGGACCGGGAGATGGCTCGCACCCTGGCGATTCGTAATCTCGAGGCCTTTCCCTGGCAGGAGCTCGATGCCATCATCGTCAACTCTGCCGGTTGTGCTGCCTCCATGAAGGAGTGGGACCATCTGATAGAGCGCTCCGATCCCCACTCCGGAGCTGCCCAAGGATTCGCCCACAAGGTGAAGGATATCTGTGAGTTCCTCGCCGAGGTTGAGCCTTCCTGGAGCCTGGGAACGATTCCAGAGCGAGTTGCCTATGACGATGCTTGCCACCTTTTACATGGTCAACAGGTCGGGTCGCAGCCTCGGCAGCTCCTGGAGCAGATCCCCAGCCTCTTGTTACTAGAGGTGCCCAACTCGGACCGCTGCTGTGGTAGTGCCGGAATCTATAACCTCCTCCAGCCCGAGATGTCCGAGAAGCTGCTGGGAATGAAGCTGGAGGAGATCCTGAGCACCAAGCCGGACCGAATCGCGACGGCGAATCCGGGCTGCATCCTGCAGATCCAATATGGACTGTGGTCCCAGGACATCTCGATACCGGTCCAGCACCCGGTGGAGCTACTCTACGAGGCTGCCCAGATTCCTCCCTGCTGAGGCAAGGCTTTGAGCATCAGGTTCTGCAGATGCTGGCCGTGGGCGGTAATACGACCCAAACCAGACGCTCGTGAAAATCGGTGTTTAGCCAACGTTTACGTTTCTGCCGGGCACTATAGAACTTCCATTTAAAAGGAAATCCCAATTGATTTTCTGATTCCGGGCAGCACGAGCCGGGCGACGCGTTTGAGGAGACTCCTGAGTAAGAACAGGGCCAGAGCTGACTTTCCGGTCAAGCCCAGCCGAAAGGCAAGGTAGTCAGGGTAACCGAGAAGGTAGGGAAGGAGTAGTGACTGATATTTGAGCCTCCAGTAGTCCGCGAAGAAGATCTGTAGGGGGCCGAATAATCTCCTGCTGAGTTCTTCATGACTGCGGAGCGCGAATTTTCTTTCCATCCGTTCCATGGCGGTGACCTCAAGCCCATCGAGCCTCTCCAAAACCCGACTTGGAATCTCAGCATCCAAGGGCTGCTTCAGATAATTCAGTCCCTCCTTTATACGCAGCACCAGTTGCCGTTCTTCGACCATGGAAACAAATCTATCCCACTCCAGACATTTATCGCTACGAAGGATGATAATGGCATCGGGAATCCAGCGAATCGCTCGCTCTGGGTTCCACCTTAGACCGTGGATGATCATGTGCAACAACAGATCGGTAGGACAGGGTGCACGGACCTGAAGTCCCTGAAAATCAGCTCTTTCGGATCGTGCCCACGACTCTTCGTCCCAGTCGGGACGATGGTTTTCAAAGAAAAGTCTCCAGTGAAGGTCGAGCTCCAGTCCCGATTGGCTCTTGAAGTCGATGGAATGGAGGCGCCAAAGGAGTTTTCGAGTGATCTCGAATCTCGGTGTCCATCCCAGGTTCCTGAGGCAGGCGACAGCCTCAAAGATCCGAGATGAAGGTACGGCGACATCGATGTCACCCATGGGGCGCAGGGCATGATTTTTGTAGTAGAGCAGGACCAGAGGAGCCCCTTTCAACAGCATTAGATTGAGACCCGAATGTTGCAGCTGAGCCAGTAACGGTGCATCTCCGTGAAGAGTTGATGGTTTTCACTCCAGGCTTTCAGGTAGACCGCTTTAAGCTTGGACATGATCGGGTCATCCAAGCCCCAGCGACTCAGTTGCGAGTACAGCAGCGGAAAGAGCCGGAAGGAAGATCGACCGAATCCTTGTTCCAGATCGACAGAGCTTCGCCAGGTATCCCAAGCCTGCTGGGCCTGGGGCTTGTCCAGGAGGGCTGCGCGCAGCAACCAAAGCTGGTTCTGGGTCGGCCAGCAGCTATCAGGGAGCGGTCGCTTGCCCACTCTTTCGAGAGTTCGGGGGGATTCCATCTCGTCGGGATCGGGCCTATCCCTCGGCTTGATCGGTACCCTTTTCGATCACGAGGTGCTCGGCGCAGAACTGTTCGATGAGGCTGAGCACACTACGGTTTTCCTGTTCCTCTTGGACCGAAAATTCCTGCTGCAGACAGCCGCTGATCTCTTGCAAGGTCAGTTCCTGTTTGTACCATACGGATCAGTTTGGTTTTCAAGGTGATCGTTTCTACCACCGATGCCTGACAGCGACAGAGTTTCAGCTTAGTGGCCCTCCAGCGGTGCTGCCCCATTCAAGAAAGAAACTTTGGGTTGTCTCGAACCACGAACATCGATAGCACTCTGTCCGTTGTAGGATGGGCACTCCTGCCCGTCGATGAAAGTGACGGGCAAGAGTGCCCATCCTACTAAGATCACGGCTATGTCAGATGGCGGCTCTTGCATGATCTTCTAGCCGATGAAGTTTCAGCTTAGTAACGCCCCCGGCTGCGGGCCAGATCATTCGAGAAAGAAACTTCAGTAACCTGAGCATCACGGCCTTCCAGGCCGTGATGGCCGATCCGGCGAGCCTTTGGTTCGGCAATCACCTCTTCGGGGACGGGAAGGATTGTGCTGTTGTCCTGCTCTCTCCTCGGAACTTGGGGTCGTATTGCAGACGGGTCAAGTCGTTCGAGTCTCCGTTTGCTGCGGCTGTTTTCCGACCGCTCACTGTTCACTACTCTTTCACTGCTCACTGCTCACTGTTGCACATCCAAAGTCAGAGCCCGGCGCCCTCCTGGAACCAAGGGTGCTCGGGCTGACTCTTGATCCAGCTTACCTTGTCCAGATACTTGACACAGTACCAACACGGAAAGTGATCCAGCTCGGTGAACTTTCCACTGGTCACCTTCGCTTGCTTTTCGGTTAAATATGTTCCCACCGACTGGTGGAACCTGTCACAGGCTTTAGCCAGGCTGACCCGGTGGAGATTTCCCATGAGATCGGCCCCGCCGTTTGCTCCGGAGATACCTGAGAGTTGGCAGCAGAGCGTCAAGTTTCCCTGGTAGTCGAGGTTGAACTCTTCTCCCTCTAGCGGCGCGCAGGGAAAGAAGGGGGAGTTGCTGAAATAGCCTGTGCCATCAAAACCGGCACAGACGCTTTTTCGCGGAGTTGCCAGATCCTGGACTCCACCCTTCGGCGTTCCAGAGGAGAGAGATCCAGGTTGCGTCGAGCCGTGTCAGCTGTCGGCATCAGGTGTCCGAATCGGACGCCGCCGCTGCCCAGCCGCTTCGCCAAGTTCACCATCTCTTCGACTTCTCCCTGGTTTTTCCTGGTCAAGACCATGTTGAGGGTGAAGGGGAGGTCTTTGAATACCGATACGCTGACGGCTCTCATTACATGTCGATACGAGCCCTTCCCGCGTATCTGGTCATGGGTTGCCTCGCGCGCACCATCGAGACTGAAGGTCACGCCGGTAAACCACTGGCGGAACTCCAGGAGCAGGGGGTAGATCTGAGAGAAGCTGACTCCGTTGCTGACAAAGCTGAACGAATAATCGGCTTCGGACACCCGGCGGACGATCGTGTTGAAGTCGCGATGGAGAGTTGGCTCTCCTCCCGTAAAGCAGATCTCGTTGATATTGCAGTCCCTCCCTTCCTGGATCACTTTCTCGACCAAGGGCAAGGGGAGTTTACCGGTTGCGGAATGCTGCTCGTCGAAGCAGTGCTGACAGCACAGGTTACACCGGTTGGTGAGTTCGATCACGATGCGAGCCATGTTCGTCTCCTTCGGCTTCTGCCAGCAGGCTAGTCAGCTTTTCTGGATATTGAACCAGTTCGGGCCCAGCTAGCAGCTCCAGGCATCGACTGCCCTGGACCAGCCCTTTCAGGACCTCGAGGTGCTGCGACATCGTGTGTCGGTCGAACAGCGGGGGGGCACTCTGAGCAAGGAGAATCCTGAGGGCGCTCACGCTGCTGAGAGGACGAACTTTGCTGGGTTGGTTGGGAACAAGTTGAAGAAAGAGCAGGACCTGTGGCAGACAGGAGGGGACAAATTGGTTGGGATAGAGGCTTCGGATCTCGATTCGACGCTTGGCCGACACTCCGCTAGAGGGCTGCTTTCCTGGCGACGCTTGCTTAGCCGGAAGTGCCAAATCAGCATACCTTTCCGTATCTCTGGGGTCGACAGAGAACGAGCGCCGTAAGGCCAGAGCATGAATCTTATCCGAGAGCTGACGCAGCAGGACGGAATCATCCGAAAGATAGCCCCCCAGCCTTGCCGAATCAGTCCGATGGCGAGGGTTGACTTTCCACTGCCCGATTCGCCCACCATCAGCATCCCAAGGCCGTCAGGTCTGACCAGCGCAGCAACGAGGGTTGTCGGAAAAAGCTCGCTGCAAGTCGTGCGACGGCTCGTCCCTCTGACGCTCGAAGATGAAGAAGCGACGAGCCTTCAGTTAGATAGAAGCCCTCCTCATCCTCTCGCCCCGAAAGGCCCTCGGCGTGGAACACTTCGTGCGTACTGGAGGGGCAGCTCCAAGGGTGATCGCTGACCTGTACGGATAGGCGAATAGAAGGGAGTGTCGAGGATGCGTCGGTCGGCAAGAAGGACAGGTCCCGCAGCAAAGACTGCAGTTCTGCCTCCACAGCCACCTTTTCCCACTCGAGGGCGAGCGTCAGATCATGGTAGCCGTAAAACGCCATTAGCTCCCATGGCTTCGCGGCAGGCGATTAGAGAGCCGTCAATCCGAATCCACAAACGTGCCAAAGAACCCTGCATTTGAACTGCCCGTAATCTTTTCCAACTTCCCATGCTTGGTTAGCTTCGGCTCGACAAAGTTCATTTGGGGTTCCTGCCAGGCTTTTCTCGGTGGTGAGGTGCTTCCGGAACCTGGCTTCACCCTCGGCGTCCCTGTGAGTTGTCTCCGGTCAAGTTGAGACATGCTCGAATCTCCTTTTTTGATATAGTTTTTCTGACATATTCCTTGGCCCCTGCCAACTACGCAAGCTCCTGGGCGACGCTCATCGCGTGTCCAACAGTAGAGTGGAAGGAAACGCCGAACGTCTGGGCGGGAGAGCAAAAACGGTGGGCTCACTTTCTCGAGTCATATAGATCGAGGATTTGACCGACGACATTCTTCCAGCTGAAGCGGTCACTCTGGTGCCGGCACATGCGAGTCAGTTCCTCTCCTCGCGACGGATTGTCAAAGACTCGTTCGAAAGCATCCACGATGCTGTTTTCATCCTCGGGGTCGAAGTACTCGGCTGCCTCCCCAGCCACTTCAGGGATCGACGAGCTCCGGCTAGCTAGAACCTTGGCCTCACAGCGGATCGCCTCCAGGACCGGTAGCCCGAAGCCCTCATACAACGAAGGGAAGATGAACAGGTCGCAGGCGCTATAGAAGTTGGGAAGCAATCGATCGGGAACGTAGCCGGGGAAAAGCACGAATCGCTGGGTTCTTTCTTTTTCGATCTGCTGTTTAAGCAGCCGGACCTCCTCGATGTTCCAGAGGAAGCTCTCGCCGGCCAGCACCAGCTTGCCTGAGTAACCTAGATCCACGATCCGGCGAAAGGCGGTCAAGAGTCGCGGAAGATTCTTGCGGAAGTCGCTGCCACCGACGTAGAAGAGAAACGGGTCATGGATTGCGAACTGCTGTGCCAGGATAGCTCGTGATTCTTCTCGGTCCCTGGGTCCGAAGCTGGGATGGCAGGAGGGATAGATGACCCTGACGCTCTCCTCAGGACGGTCCAGTTTCCCGCAGATATCTCTCTTCGAGTGATCGGAGTCCGTGATGATTAAATCCGAATGGGTCATGCGCCTCAGAGCCCATTTCAGTGCTCCGATGTAGTCCCAGGGGAGTGATTGTTTGGTCTCCGCCCAGAACATGAAGGGAATCAAGTCATGAACATGAGCCCAGACCTCACAGGTCCTCGAGCTCGGGATAGAGGTGACATCAGTAGCATGGAAGAGGTCTAGTCCGTCTCGGGCCAGCCTTCGACCCAAGAAGAGGTGATCCACCAACCAATTCAGCCGGTGGGCTCGTGTCAGTTCGGGCAAACCGACCTGCCGCTTCTGCTGGCCAGAATCGAAAGTGGGGTGCTGCCCTTTTGCGTGGTACAACACGAACTCGTGCTGAGAGGGGGCGCTCAGGAGTTCGGTCGCTAGATGGAAGGTATACTTCCCGATCCCCCGCCGACGAGAGTTCACGCGAGAGGAGGGCCGAAGATCGAATCCGATTCTCATAACGTGCTATCGGAGATGGTTGAACCCTCCCGCTTTCAGGTGAACAAAAGCTGGACCGGGTCTCCAGAAGGGACGAGAGTCACGGAGCCAGTCGCGAGGCCGATCCAAGGCTTCCATCGAAGCCTCAGAAGTGCGGCCTGGGAGCCACCGCCACGACGAGGCCAACCGTGAGTCGAATTCAATTCGACATCCTTCCCTATTTCTTGCTGGAGGCAACTCGATTGTGGAGGGCGCCGATCTGGGAGATCTTGACCTCTACCTTGTCGCCCGGCTGGAGATATTCTCCGGTTGTGTTCCCCACGCCCGAGACGGTGCCGGTGCTGATGATGTCCCCCGGCTCCAGCGTGACGATGGCTGAGATATATTCGATCAGATCCGCCACGGGAACCAACATCTGGGCGGTACTGTTGTGCTGTTTGCGATCCCCATTGACGTAGGTGCTGATCTCCAGTGACTGAGGATCGGGGATCTCATCCGAGGTGACGATCCACGGTCCCAAGGGGGCGAACGTGTCCAGCCATTTTCCGTTGAGCCAGTCGAACCAGACGTCCTCATCACGGTCCTCGCTGCGATTCTTGATCTTCAACTTTCGCTCGGAGACGTCGTTCATGACGGTGTACCCTGCCACGTAGCGAAGTGCCTCGGAAGTGGAAACCTGCTTGGCCTGACGGCCAATGACAACTGCCAATTCACCTTCCCAGTCAATGGCCGTTGCCACCGGTGGAATGAGAATACGGTCACCGGGTCCGATCACCGTAGTGGTGGCGGGTTTCATGAAGAAGCGAGGCGTTTCCTTGTCCTGAACCTCCATCTTGCCGCCCCCTTCCTCTATGTGGTCCTGGTAGTTGCCAGACAGGCATAGCAGTTTGCGGGGTATCAGGGGTGCCCGTAGACGGATCCGGCTTAGCTGGTAGGTGATCTCGTCGTCGGGATTTTTTCGTGCCTCGGCGAGAGTGGCGTTCAGGGCCTTATTTGCGGCTGATTGGCCTTTTCTCCCTGAGCTCAGAAGCTCCATCATGTCGGCTAGAAACGGGTGGGAAGATCGGCGCTCCTTGCGAGCAAGTCGCTTGTCGGCTGAGCCAAGATCGACCACCATCCGGTCGTCCACTACCGCACCCACGAATGATTTGGTTCCCGTGGAACAGGTCGCTAGTTTCATTGTTTCTCCAGTCGGTGGCGCCCCCAGGGGCGAAGGCATTCTCTGTGTTTTGAGGCCTGAAGCAGGAGCGGGAGGTTAAGGAGCAGAAGCCGTGCTGGATCCTTCGGGTGGAAACTGGGAGATCAGTAGGGTCCAGGGTTGGACCCCTGATTGGGTCCCGCTCCCTCACGGTCACGGCTCTGTCAATTCCGACTTATGCACAGGTCCCTCGCTGTTTGAGTTCTAGGACTGCTCACTGCTTGCTCAGATTTCCAGGATCCTGGCGGCATTGCCTCCCAGGACCTGGGCCTTGGCTTCGTTCGAGATCTGGGCGGTGATGATCTTCCCTAGTTGAGGTCGAGGATCCATCAGGGGGGTGTCCGAGCCGAACAGGACCCTGTCTGCTCCAGCTTCGGCGACCAGCTGTTCGATGACTCCGGGTGTTCGAAAGGTGGAACACGTCTCCAGAAAAACGTTGGGGTTGGCGTTGGCTGCCGCGATTGCCTGAGCCCGGCACTCCGGTGTGTTCCCCGAATGGCCCGAAACGAACTTGGCTCGCGGATAGCGGGGCGCTACGTTGGCCAGATATTTAGGGAAGGCCTGGGGCTCGCTTCCGGTGTGGTGGATGATCAATAAACCTCTCTGGTCAGCGAACTCGTAAATGGGATCCCACTGGGGCTGATCCAAAGACCAGGGAACGAAGGGAGGATAAAGCTTGATTGCCACCAGTTTCAGGGTGTCGATAGCCCTTTCCAGTTCGGCGACCATTGCGTCAGCTGACGTCAGGGGAGAGACGTATGCAAAGCCGACGAAGCGATCGGGATGGCGTGCAACGAACTGAGCCGTCATGTCATTGCCCCTGGTCCCGCTTGGGTAGTAGATGTTGAACAGACAAGAGACATCGATCCCGCCAGCGTCCATGGCGTGGATCATCAGATCCGGGTCGTCGACCATCCCCATGATGTCGTTGGACCCTACATGTCCGTGGAAGTCGATTACTCGTACTCCTTCAATCATTGGCTTGCTCCCCCAGGATTCTCACCAGATTACCCTCGCAGACGAGTGCCAGATCGTCGTCTGACAGCCCCACATGATGGAGATAGAAAAGCATCGGACCCATGGCCAGCCTCCAATACCAGGATCCGAATACGAAACGGCTCGCTCCAAACTCGTCCAACAGGTCCTCCAACTGGCCGATTGGTTCGAACCGGCTCAACTCCAAATGGGCTCGGGGCAGCGCCTTCATCAGGGGCTGGACCCAGAGGGCGTGCATGTAGTGGGCGCCCACCAGGACTGTCTCCAGATCCGGGTAAGCCTGAAGCGTGCTTACCAACTCGTGGGCATCCATCTCTGGCAGCGCCAGCCAGAGCGGGATGCCTTCCTGAGAAAGCCAGCTCAACAATGGATCGTAGGACCAGGGTCGGAAGGGGAACTTGACTATGTCCAGGCCGGCAAGGCGCACACTGCTGACCCTGCCCTGGGCATGGAGCTCGCCAAGCTGCTCCAGAGAGCGGCGCGTGGGGAGAGCGGCCCACTGGGAGTAGAGGCGCCCCTCATCTCCCAACCAGTCTTTCAGCGCCCGATTGGCGTCCACTGGACTGGTCTTGTCCGCCAGGGCGTGGTAGATGACGGCTCGCTGGATGTTGTGGGTATCCATTTCTGCCAGCAGACCAGCACGGTCAGGGCAGGGAGACAGTTCGTCGTGGGCGTCTCCAACCTTCACATTGGCGTCGAAGACCGGGACACGAGGTTTAAAGGAAAGGGATGTCATTGGTTCTCCTCGGCCTATCCCGATCGGATCTGGTATAGGCAGGAATTAATTGGTTTTCGAGGCGGGACTATAGCAGAGTTCGGCGACTGGAAACAGGTGTTTGAGTGGGTGAGAAACGGAGCCTGGATCGAAGTCGGGAAACGCCTGCCTGGGCCGCGATTGGATAGAGTCTTCAAACTACCTAACAATGTCGAGTGCTAGGAGCCTGTACGGTAGAAATTGATCTACTGAGAAAACGGTAGAATCGGCCCATATTTTCACGATTTTTCGACGAATAGAACAACTATGCGCCTCGAAATCGAGAAAATCTTCCCTCGATTCCCCGCTTTCTCGCTACGATCATTTCTACCGCGAAGACTCCTAGGCTGGCTATCTTACAGACTATTTTACGAGAGGTTTATTCGATCGCTTCACCTCTTGGGAAGCAGTAGAACGAGCTTCTCCCCATGCTCCATCTGATACTCGAGCCGGTGCTCAGCGTTCTTGGGGAGCTTCTCAACAGCGAAGTAAAGATAGCCGGCGATCGGAGCATCGGTAACACCTTCGGGTAGTCCCTTGTCCTCGAGCTCCTGCTCCATCACACGCTGATCCTGGCTGGTAGAAGCCGGAGGGTTACGGTCGAGGATCACGCCGACCCCTACCGAGGTTCTGACCCCTCGGCCGCCCGTCTGGTTTCCATAAGGATCATTGCGTCTTGGGCCGGATTCGTATCCGACCGATCCATAGGGGACTATGCCCACTTGCCTCTGCGCCGGAGCCGCTTCCTGCAGGTCTGCAGCGATCAGGGTCGGATCCTGGGGACGGAACTCAGCATCCATACCGGAAATCTGGAGAGTAAAATCGTTGTTGGCCGTGTCGATCTCGTCCTTGGCCGGGTAGAGCGCCACCTCCACCACGACGTAACCTCGATGCAGGTCGGTAACGAAGGTTTGCATTGCCTCGTGCTTGCTAAGGAGACGGCACCCAGTTTGAAGCCCTCCTTCTCTGCCGAGATCGGATATTTGCTCGCTTCGCTGCGAGGGCGGGTCCCCTCTGAATTTCCCGGGGCGGAAATGATGAAAAGGATGGAGATCGAAAGGATGGTAGTAATCCGTTTCATGGGACGCGCTCCTTCTCTTTTTCCTTGAGGTCGGCCGCAATCTTAAGCGTCTTTCCAGTCAGTACGTACACCCGAAGTTCGAAAGGCTCGTGGAGGTCGGCTGTGACTTTGAGTTGGTAGACACCGGGCTCGAGCCAAATCTCCCTGAGATCCTTGCCACACCGGCAAAGGCTCCATCCAGGAAGACCTTCGCTTCCCTGTGAGCTGTCTTCAACCTGATGCGGCCGGTGCTGTCGCTTCTATCGAATCCCAAATAGTACCCGGGATGTGCCCAGGCATCTATCGGATGGTAGTAACCGGAGTAATAGCCCCCACGGTAGTAGGGACTGTAAGGGTGGTGAAAACTCGGGGAGTAGTAGCTGTACCTGCTATAGCCAGCCCCTATGGAAGTCCCCCCCCCAGCCTCACCCGTCCCTGCTTTTCGACTTTTACCTTTTGCTCGGGCTCGGGAGGGGCGGCCTTCTCCTGGCCCAACAAAGGATTGGCAAGGTAGAGGATCACCGTCAAGGCTGGGAGCAAGGTCCTCCTTGTCATGATGCGCTTCTCCTCATTTGAGAGCTTCCCAATTACCGACCCTGTACTAGATGCTTCTGTGGCCCATTGTGTTCATTTTGGAAACGGGAAGCAAATATTCGAGGCGCCGACCTCGATACTAGCACGCCGGAAGCGACACTCCACTCACGAAACGAGGTCGAATCTGGACCGAGCTATCGCCATCCGAACCAGCTCTGCTCATAGACGTTTCGATCGATGGCTTCATCGAGGTCGGGGAAGCTTTGACCGTCGTGCGGATGGCGGTGTTGTGGTAAAACGACGACGTGGTAGAGTCCGTACTTTCCTTTCGAGGTGTTTCCAAGATCTACGATTCCGGGGTCGGTATCCGTTACGCCTTGAGGGAGGTCTCGTTTGATTTGTCGCCGGGGCAGCGAGTAGCTGTCGAGGGACGCAGTGGCAGTGGTAAATCGACGCTGTTACACCTTGCCGCTGGGATCGATCTGCCCTCGCGTGGCGAAGTCTGGAGTGAGGGTCGAAACCTTGCCAGTCTCTCGGAACGGGACCGGGCCCTGCTGCGGCGGAAGGGTGTCGGTCTGGTCTTTCAGTTTTTCTACCTACTCTCCCATTTGTCCGTCGCCGAAAATGTCGGTCTTCCGGAACTCGTGGCGGGAAGCCGACCCTCCCAGTTCGCTTCTCGGGTACAAGCCCTCCTGGAGCGAGTGGATCTAGGCGATCGAGCCGGGGATCCGATTCATCAGCTCAGTGGGGGAGAGATGCAGCGTGTGGCTATCTGTCGAGCTCTTCTGCGCCGGCCCCGCCTTCTCTTGGCAGACGAGCCGACCGGGAATCTCGATGATGAGAATAGTCAGCAGGTTTTGCAGCTGATGCTCTCGCTGGCAGAAGAGGAGGGCAGTAGCCTGATCTATGCGACTCACAGCCGAGAGCTGGCCTCCTTGGCGGACCAGCGTTGGCAACTCCACAGTGGCATTATGGGGCCCGTTTGAGACGCTACCTTTTCCTATCCCTTCGCGCCCAGATGCGGGCCGGCCGCTCTCTCTACTTTCTGACCGTGCTTGGTGTCGCGCTCGGGGTCGCTTCGGTCGTCTGCATCCAGATCATCAACCGGAATTCTCTGGCCGCTTTCAGGGGAGGTATCCAGGCGGTTAGCGGCGACGCCGACTGCACCATCCTCAGTCGCACTCCCGCTCTCTCTGAAACCCTCTATCCGAAGGTCTTGGGTACCCCGGGTGTGGCCGCAGCCTGGCCCTTGTGCCGTCTCGATGTAGCGCTATCCGACACTGGAGGCGTCTTTCTAGAGATTCTGGGAGTCGATTTCTTCGCGCCCGTGCGGATGCCCTGGGAGGGAGAGCGGGGCGAGGACTGGGAGGCGCTAGCCCAGCGCGGCTGGGTCGCCGTCGGACCGAAATTGGCGGAGGAGATGGGTTGGCTGGTCGGAGACCGCTTCGAAGTCTCCATCGGTTCTCGCCGGGTCCAGCTGGTCGTGGGCGCGCTGGTAGATTTCCAGCGACTGACCCCATTTGCCAGCAGCAAGCTGGCCGTGATGGATATCTCCCAGGTGCAGAGTCTGCTGGCACAACCGGGCGAGATCGATCAGATCGACATCAGGTTGCACCCGGATGCGAACCTGTCAGAGGTTGTTGCCGATCTCCAGGGGCGACTAGGCCCATCGGTGCGAATATTGACTCCCGAGCAGCGCGAGAGCGCTGCCTCGGACCTACTCGAGGCGTTCCGACTCAATCTCACCGCCTTGAGTTTGATCAGCCTCTTCGTCGGTCTTTTTCTGGTCTACAGCAGTACCCAGGCCCTACTGGTTCGCCGCCGCGCCGAGTTCGGTGTGTTGCGATCGTTGGGCGCGACCCGAGCGCAGCTCCTCGGCCTCATCCTTCGGGAGGTACTCTTCATCGGGATGCTGGGTGTTGTCCTGGGAATCCCGATGGGTTACTGGGCGGCCCAGGCCAACCTGGAGGTCGTGAGCGCAACCCTCAGCAATCTCTATCTTCTGGAGGAGATCGAATCCCTGGAGATTCCTTTCTGGCTATATGTTCTGGCAGGAACGATCGGGATTGGGGGCGCCGTCGCTGGAGCCTTGATTCCTGCGCTCGACATGAGTCGACGCCAGATCCGGGCGCTACTGATGCCGCCGGTTCTGCACCAGAGGGTAGCCTCGCTGGCTCTGCCGCTCTTTCTTGGGGGTGCGTTGATTCTCGTGCTCAGCGGGGCGTGGTACAAGCTATATGGCTGGAACTGGAAACCTTCGGGGTTCGTCCTTGGTATCGCCGTTCTGCTCGCACTCCCCCTGTCCACTCCCCTTTTCGTTCGAGAAATCACCGCGTCCGTTCGTGCTAGACGTTTCGGGTTGGGTTACAGCCTCAAGAGTCTGGGTGCAAGGCTGCAGACGACCTCTTTCGCCGTCGCTTCACTCGCTGTCGCGGTCAGCATGCTGATGGGGATAACCCTTATGATTGGTAGTTTTCGCCGCACCGTAGAAGTCTGGGTCAGTGGGACCGTGAAGGCGGATATCTACGTCAGCACATCCTCTTTTCGGGGCAGAGGAATTCAGGCGACACTCGATGATCGCTTCGTTTCCTCGCTTTCGAATCTCTCCGGCATCCGAGCGGTTGACCGCCTGCGCAAGCTGGAGGTCTACTCGGGCGATCGCGAGATCTATCTGGCCGGGGTGGATATGAGCCTGATGGGAGGCGAGGCCCGCTTTCCCCTACTCCACGGGGACCCATTGCAAGCCTGGCCGTTGCTGAGGCAGGGGAAGGCAGTTCTCATCGGCGAGACCCTCGCCCACATGGCCAATCTAGAAGTGGGAGATCGGCTAGTGGTTTCCGCTCCCGCAGGTGAAGTGCGGTTTCCTATCGTTGGGGTGTACTACGATTACTCCCCTGGTAAGGGCCTGGCTGTGGTGGATTTTGAGGCTCTGGGGCAACACTTCGGGCCGGGATCTGCGCACAGTCTGGCCCTATATCTGCAGGCGCCCGAGGAGACCGATCGGGTGGTCGATCAGCTCAAGCTCCTCTATGCGGAGACGCCGCTCCGCTTCCGAAGCAACCGGAACCTGCGCCAGCAGGTATTGAAGATCTTCGACCAGACCTTCGCCATCACGCGACTTTTGCAGGCCATGTGTCTCCTGATCGCGGTCTGCGGAATCGCGCTGACCTTGTTGATCCTGGCCCGGGAGCGAATCTCTGAACTGGCCCTTTACCGAGCCCTGGGTGCCCTTCGGTGGCAGATTTTCTGGGTCTTTGTGGGTAAGGGACTGGGGATCGGGCTTCTGGGTTTGGCGTTGGGACTCCTGGGAGGAGTCGCCCTCGCTGCCATCCTGATCTTCGTCATCAATCGAGCCTACTTTGGGTGGACGATACAGGTCTACTGGCCCTGGGCCGCCTTGATCCAGCAAACCGCGACCATTCTGGGAGCTGCGCTACTGGCAAGCCTTTATCCGGCCCTCCGGGCCACTCAGAGCCCGGCTACCCTGTTGAGCCGAGATGATGTCTAGGGGATCTGTGAGTCTTCGAATATTTCTCTCTCTTTGTCTGCTGCTGATTGCGGTTGAAGCCGCGCAATGGCGTCCAGCCCGGCGCGGTTACTCCTGGTCGTTTCCGCAGCATCACTGGGCTCAGGATGGCTACCGGACGGAGTGGTGGTATTTCACCGGTCGTCTGGTTTCCGAGAGCGACCCCGAACGCATCTTCGGCTACCAGTTCACGTTCTTCCGAGTGGGACTGCTTCCCCAACGCCCGCAGCTAGAGTCCCAGTGGGCGGCCAGCGATCTGGTAATGGGACATGCAGCCGTGACGGATCTCGCTGCAAAGAAGCATTCCTTTAGTGAGGTGCTCTACCGTGCTATTCCAATGCTGGGAGGCTTTTCCCGCTACCCTGATCCGCTTATCGCCTGGAGCCGGGCTCCAACAGGCACCGATGGCCGATGGACCCTGAGCTGGAACGGCAAAGCTTTCGACTTTTCCATGGAGGACAGAGCGCAGGAATTGGCCTTCGACCTGACCACGCTGCCCCGTAAGGGTCTTGTCTTCCAGGGGCCGAATGGCTTTAGCCGCAAGGGCAGTGGCAAGACGGCAGCCAGCCACTACTACAGTTTCACCCGTCTCCAGACCGAGGGCACGGTGAAGGTTCGGGGACAGACGTTCAAGGTGCGGGGTGAGAGCTGGATGGACAAGGAGTTCGGCTCCAACCAACTCAGCGCCGATCAAGTGGGGTGGGACTGGCTCAGTCTTCAACTCAATGACGGTCGCGAAGTCATGCTCTATCTCTTGCGCGACGACCAGGGAAGAGTGGACTTTGCTCGAGGTTCGCTGGTTTCAAGCACTGGCGAAGTTCGCTATCTAGCCGCGGGGGAATGGTCGGTGCACGCTAGCGGTATCTGGAAGAGTCGAGAGACCGATGCCGAGTATCCGGCAGGCTGGACCGTTAAGCTGCCGGATGCTGGATTAAAGATGGTGGTGCTCCCGGAGCTGGCAGACCAGGAGAACCGCAGCCGGATTGTCGAGGATCTCTTCTACTGGGAGGGCCTGGTCCGAGTACAAGATCTGGAAGGCAGGAAAATCGGTCATGGGTACGTGGAGCTGACAGGCTATGGAACCGGTCGTCGACCAGCAATCTAGTCTGAAACTTCAAGAATACGTCGCACGTCTCTTGTCCTCCGAAGGTGCCGCCCACGGGTGAACTAGCAGCCTTACGTGGCCAAGTCCGGCAGAGCCGCGAACGACTTGACCAGTTAGCAAAATGAGCCCAGGTTCCGAGGAGAGAGCTGGACAACAGCAAGATCTCCCGTCCCGATCAAAGTTTCGTTCTCGAATAGAGCCAGCGCACCTGGGGGCGGGATAGAGCTATTGGACGACTACACGTTGGCGATGTGTGGTCATCTCTCCTGAAGGCGTCTGGCGAAGGATGACGACCATCTCGTAGTTGCCTGGAGGTGCCTTCCCCTCTGCGTCGATCCGGGCGGTCTCGTGCTGGCGAAAATCAGCAAGTTCCTGAGCGCTGAACTCCAGATCGGCCTGTTTCTCCAAGAACATCTGTTCCTGGGCTAACTTACCGGATCCGTCGATGAGTGCCGCAAAGATCTCGACCACACATTTGTATTTTTCCCCTGCAGCTGCGAAGCCCAGAGCTTGCGTTGGAATGACGGTGTTGAGTTGAATCTTGCCACTCTTGGTCGAGACCTGGAGCTCGGAGAGAAACTCCTGAAAGAGATGAGGGAACTTCAAGGCGTGGAGTAGGTCACGCTTTGCCATGGATTTCTTATCCGCCTCGATGTAGCTCCTTCGAAAGCGAAGCTCGAGCCGGGGACGGTTGACCTTCACTTTGATCGAGTGAAAGGCACCCAGTTTTCTCCTGGCTGTGGGAACGAAGCCGACCAGGTAGTATTGGGACCGATCTTGGAAGGCCCTCCGGACTCCCTCGCCCAGGTCGTTGCTGTTCACGAACGAGCGTCCCCCAGTGCTCAGGGAAAGGGATATAAGGAAGTCCTGGGGACCGGTGATCTCCGCAAGCGAAGACGAGAATTGGCTGAAGTAGCCCAAACCACTGGTGCTGGCATCGAACGGAGCCGACAGACCCCGGCTGTCGATGCTGTAGATCGAGACCTGGGATCGGTTGGACTCATCGATCGCCGAGCGCAGTGTGCCCCGCAGGCTCGAGGTGTATCCAAGCCCCTGGAGCTCCCGGCTGACGAAGAGCATAATCGGGGTCCGGTTGGGGTAGATCGCGGTCGCCCTGTCCTCGATGATCCGACTCAGAACGGACCCAGCGTCGATAGGGTAGCCACCGGAAAAAAAGATGAGCTGCTTGCGCCCAGGGAGGGAACGCAGCCGAGTCGAGAGCGCCGCCAAAGAAGCGGAAGCCGAAGTCACCTGTTGGTCCAGATTGACCAGAAAGCTTCTACCCAAGGCCACGGCGGCTGAGACCATGGCCTCTACGACGGGTGGAAGTGTTTGCAGGGGTTGGGGAGTCAAGTCAAACGGGGGGACGCTGCTGAAGAGCTCTTCCATGTCTGCAATAAAGCGTGTGAATGAGCTGGATCCCGACGGGTTGACCGGTAGCTTTTCCAGGGCCCGCATTAAACTGGGAACGCTGGAGGTGAAGTTCTGTCTGACATGGAGGCCTCGGCTCAAGCTGGCAATCATCACCCGGTCGTCTGGCGTGAGCCCCGCCTGGAGAAATCCTCGGATCGACTTTCTGACCTGTCTGAGGTCCTGATGGGCAATCGTGTCCAAATCGAGCAGAAAGATGTAGTACCTACTATCTCCCCTTGGAGAAACAGTCTTGATTGTTCCTTTTGCTTCGGAAACAGCTGGTGCGATCTCCTGATCGGCGGCGGGTTGCCGAGACTTCCTTCCCCGGAGCTGCAGAAAAGAGGTGACTTGGCGCTTCCCGTCTTCGTAGAGCTCGATTTCCTCGGGCTTGAGGTCGGACACGAAGAGACCCTCACGGTCCGTCACTACCAGATCGACCAGTACCACGTCCGATTCGGTTCTGAAGCTTGGCTGTTCCCGACTCTGGGCGAACACGGTGGTCTGGCAGAGGCCAACACTGGTAGCAAGAAAGCTGAAAAAGAGAGGGTGGATCAGAAGCCTGGACACGTAGGCTATTCTATCAGAGGCTCATCTCTTTTTTCCTCCTGACACGTGCCCGGAGGGCCATGGGTGCTTTTCGGCCCGTCAACCGGGAATAGTAGCTGTGCTAGACTTCCGGCTCATGACCAACATTGACTATCGAGAGTTTGACCGCCAGATCTGGGAAGAGGAGCTGGAGGACTTCGTCCCTTCGCTGGTTTACGACATGCACACCCACATGTGGTCCGGGAGCACAAAGGGCAGAGTGAGGCCTCTGGCTTGCGCTGGGGAATAGCTGGGCGGCCAAGTTGTATCCCGGCCGCGAAATACACTACCTGGTCCTGGGAACATCGATTGTTGGGATCGACGTAGAAGGCCATAACGACTGGATGGCGGCCCAGATGTCAGCTGATCCCGCCTCTGCCGTGAACCTGCTAGCCTTGCCGGAGATGAGCCCTGAATACGTTGCCGAGCAGGTCTGGGAACATGGTTTCCTCGGACTAAAGCCCTATCGGTCGTTCGCCCTCGATCCTGCCAATGGAAGAATCCAGGACTTTCTCCCCGAGTCCTTCATCGAGGTGGTGCACGATCTCGGACTGGCGATTACCATGCACCTCTCGAAGAAGACCGGGCCGGCGGACCCTGAGAATCTCAAGGATCTGGAGCACTATACTCACAAGTATCCGTGAGCCCAATGGATACTGGCCCACTGCGGCCGCGCCTTCAATCCTTTCATGTTGGAAGAGTCCATTCGCCGACTCAAGGACATGTCGAACCTCTGGTACGACACCTCGGCTGTCAATGACATGTACTCCCACTATCTCCTGATGAAGCACGAGGACCGAAAAAGAGTGATGTTTGGTTCGGACAATGTTGAGGCAGGCTGTGTCCGAGGGAAATACGTCACCTACGGCAAGGCCTGGCAGTATTTCGAGGGCTTCCCGGATCTGACACACTGTGACCCCAGCGCCACTTTCTTCATCTACGAGCAGCTGCGGCAGGAAAGGCAGGTCGCCGAGATACTGGGTTTGAGTCGGGCTGAAATAGAGGATCACTTTTCGGGAAACGCGATCTGCTTCATCAACCAGGTGCGCTCGACGCAAACCAGTTGAGTGCTCTTCCCCGAACCACGAACATCGACAGTACCGTGTCCGGTGTAGGATGGGCACTCCTGCCCGTCGAGGATTGTGACGGGCAAGAGTGCCCATCCTACAGGTTACTGCTCAGTCAGATGTTGCTCCTCTCATGGCACGAACTGGAAGGAAAACAGTTTGGCTTTGTCCAGGTGGAATCGCAGCTTGATGGTTTTGCCTCGAAGCGGCGCTAGATCGCTGCTGCCCTTCCAGGTCGCCGTGTGAGAGATCTCGTCCCCTCCGAACTCATCGGAATCTTCCCGCTGGAATCCCGGGATCGATCGACCGGTCTTCGCGTCGAGGATCTCGACGCGCACGTTACCGTAGGCGGGGCCCACGTACTTGTCCACACCGCTGGCATTGATCTGCAGCCGGCCTCCTTCGAAGGTCAGCGGTCTGGTGGTCAGCATGCCCTGGCCGGTTATGGAGGCGAACCCGTCGAGGCGGAGGATGGCCAGACCCACCTGGCCGCGCTGATGCTCCCTGCGGTACTTGAACCAGTGATGACCACTGAATCCCTCGTAGTAGAGCCAGATCTCTCCCCGGTCCTGGCGCACGATCCCGTTGTGAACCGAATAGACCAGATCCTGGTCCCAGCTGCCCTCGGGCCCATTGGGGATGAACTGGCGCCCCTGTCCCACTCGCGTGAACTTCTCGCCATCGCGGCTCCAGAGCAGCTCCACGTTCATCCGATCCATCCAGGGAGACCGGGCCTTGCCGCTGTCCATCCCTGCCGGCGCAACTCCGAACATGTTGTGGTAGACGGACGTAAAGCCCACGAAGCCGCCTTCGTAGGGGAGGACCTCGAGCGTATAGAAGTCGCGGCTTCCCACCGGGTCCTTCTCGTCGGCGTGGAAACAGATGAAGCGGTCGTCGGGATTCCGGTAGGTGGGAGGACTATCCCAGTTGAGAAAATCGGTGCTGGTGGCGAAACCGGCGGTGCGGGTACGGGCCCCTTCGGGATAGATGGGTTCCGGATCCATCCAACGACTGAGGGAGGTGCCAGTTCTGAGGTAGAGGATGTATCTCTGTCGCTTGGAGTCCCACATGAGGTTGTTGTTGGTGTCGCTCCAGTAGGGGACAGCAGGCCGATCGACTTCATAGGACTTCCAGTTGAGACCGTCGGCAGAGTAGGCGGGGAACATCCCCTTCTTCCCATCGTGTTTGTCGAAATAGATCATCTTGTACCGTTCTTGCTCTCGGTCGGTAGCTGGATCGCGGAAGACGGTGTTGCTCCACGCCTCCTTGGAGAAGGGTACAGAGATGAAGTTGGTGTCGTATCCCAGAAACTCGACCTGCCCCAGCTTCGGCTTGATCCAGTGGATACCGTCCTTGGACTCGGCGTAGGAGAGCCACTTCTGGGACCAGTCCCAGTTGACCATCAGATCGTAGAAACGATAGATACCCCGATCCGGGTCGAAGAAGATCTGTCCGCAATCTCCGCCGTGGGAGAGGCCTCCCTTGTGCTCCCAGTCGGCGTCGAGGCGGATGACGGGATTCTCGGGGTACTTGAGGGGCTGGTTCATCAAGCGATAAACCCTAGGGCTCATGGCTTCGATGACATAGTCGTCGATCAGAAGCTGCTTCTGTGAACCGATGGCGAGAGGTGTTTCTGCCGCGGCCTCCAGGCCCAGCAAGGACTGGCCGAGCACGACGAGGGCGATCCACCGGGCTCTCACTGCTTTACGCATTGTCCTTGCTCTCCAGGGTAATGCTCTACTGGGAACTACTCGAGCTTGAAAGAATACAGCTTGGCGTTGCCCAGCACGAACCTGAGCCGGATCTCGCGGCCGGCGACTGCAGAAAGGTCTCGACCCCCTTCCCAGGAGACTTTCTGGTAGATGTCTGTCCCCATCAGGGGGCTGCACTTGGCTGCCTCATAGCCGGGAAGGACCCGACCATCCCGATCTTGCACTTCCACCCGAACATATCCCTTGGCGCTGGGGTTGTCGGTGTAGAACTCGCTGTAGGGCTCTTTCCCGCTGTCCCGTTCGAAATTGGGCCTCGAACCGGTCAAAGAGGACATGTTGACCCATAGGGAGGAGCCACTAAGCTTGAGCCGACGAGTCTGGACCGATCCCTCGCTGGTGGCATCTACGGAGAGGAAGCCGTCCTGACGGATGGTGGCGAGGCCGATCTGGCCGTCATGGTCCTCGGAGGGGGCATTGTGCAGGTTGGTGAAACCCGAGTAGTAGATCCAGACCTTACCGTCTTTGACGATGGGGTTGCCGGAGGGATAGACCATCCCGTTGTCGAAGGCATCGTCCTTGAGGTTGTTGGTGGTAGCCAGGTGCAGGAAAAGCTTCCTGTCCGCAGACCGTTCCCACTCGATGCCGTCACGGCTGGACACCAGCTGCATGTCCATGAAGTGGGTATAGGTGTGGTAGACCCAGAGCAGCCCCAGGAACTGGTTCCCATAGGGAAAGGCGGAGAGTCCATAGAATTGGGTGTCAGGCGGATCATGCTTGTCCGGTGCGAGCACCTCCTGGGAGTCCCGCCAGTGGATGAAATCGTCGCTGACCATTCGTGACACCTTACGGATAGGCCCGCCTATGGTCTTGTGATAGAGGATGAATTGGCCGGTTTCAGGATGCTGGGTCACGTCAAAGGTGTCCCCGGTTGCCCAGCAAGGGACGATGGCCTTCTCGGCGTAGTTGGTCCAGCGCTTTCCGTCGGGTGAGAACGCCACCCAGATACCGCACTGCTCCCTTTCATGGGTCAACCAGTACAGCAGCTTATAGCGGCGTGAAGGGTCTGGGTCCCGCTTGTCTTTGAGGACGGAGTGGGTCCAGCCGGACCACTTCAGGAAGATGTTGTTGGCCTTGGATCCCTGGAACTCGATCAGACCCAGATCGGGCTTTTCCCATGTGATCCCGTCCTTGGAGGTGGCGTAGCAGAGGAAGTCCTCGACGTTGGGACGTTCGCGGGTGCCAATGGTGTTGTACCACATCTTGAAGATCTGATCTTCTTCGTCCCAGATCACAGTACCGGGTTGGAGCACGAGGTAGCCTTCCCAGGGCCGGTCCGGCTTCAGCAGCGGGTTCTTGGCGTGCTTTCGACCGATGTTCAAGCTTCGCCACACCTGCGTCATCTTCTCGACCAGGTAGTCGTCCACGAAGAGATGAACTCCCGGGCCCACCTCGATCGGGGCAGGTCCTGCCTGGGTGGTCTGGGAGGAGACGGTGAAGGCGATGAGGATACAAAGGGTGGGTAGTAACCATTGTCTGGATTGTCGTAGCTTCATGATTCAGTTCTCCAATTAGTAAGTTCAGTGTCTCCAGCTTCGAGAGTGAAAGCTTTGGCGCCACCTCCAAGTTTCGGGTCAGTTGCGGTAGTGGTCAAATTGGATGATTCCGGTGAAGACTTCAGTTCCGCACACTCCTCAGAAAGAGGTTCGGCGACGTCTGACGATCCGACATGAGACGAATCTTTCAGGCCACCGAAAGATATGCCCTGATATTGCACAGGTGCTGGACGAATTCTGCCGTGATCAGGATGTTGTCGCCGACCGTGGGTTCAGGACTCCAGAATTTGGTGTTTTCCCAGTGGCCGTCCTCCAGTTGGTGCTCCACGAACCAATCTCCTAGGCGAATCGTCCATTCTCGGAACTGTTCTTCTCGTGTGGCGACATAGAGGAGGCCCGATCCCCATCCTGACTTGCAAAGCTGCTTGGAGTCGAACTGACATTCGTCGCTGGTCATTGAGAATCTCTGGTATTCCCGAGCCAGGTCGAGCCACTGGGTGTCGCCGGTGGCCATGTAAAGCTGGGAGAGAAAGGCGGCGGCGATGCCCCCGTTGAAGTGGTGTTGCCAGGGTGCGTCCTTCTTGGTGACGTAGAAGGCCTCCTGGTCTTCTGGGTAATTCTGAACCAAGCTCTGGGAGCGGCTGTAGACCGCATAGAGTCTCTTCTCCGGTTCCGGCTGTAGGTCCCAGAGCCGTTGGAACCACTCGCCAGCCTTGATGGAGGCCTCCACCCGACCCGTGAGAGCAAAGCTCATACCCGCTTGAGCGGTGGGGAAGAGCTCCTGCTCAGCGTCCTCACTCCGGTCTGCGCGGGTGCCGTAGAACCCTCCGGTCTCGGGGTCCTGCCAGGTCAGCAGCTGCTCGGTGCCGCGACGAACCAGATCGATCCGTCCCAGCAGGCTGGAGCCGAAGATCAGACAGGCGAGTGGGTAGGAGCCATAGCGTGGATCCTCCGGGCCTTGTGTCGAAATCCCCTCCAGGCGCCCGTCCGGGGTCATCATATTGTGATCGATCCAATTCAGCAGGCAGTGGCCCGCCGAGATTTCTCCCATAAGGGCGAAGGCCCAGGGTACCCGATAGTAGAAAATTCGTTCCTCAACAGGTCCCACCGAGCCGTCTAGATTCACGTGATTCAGAATCCAGTCGGTACCACTACGGCACGCTCTCGCGTAGGTCTCGAGCTTGGCGTCGATGTCAATTGTCAGCATGACTCCTCCCGTTACACGCGAATATACTCGAAGCGATGGAGAATAAACAACAGGTTGTGGCTCTATCAGAAGTTGGTTCTTCCTCCTTCTTCTTGCCGATGAAGTTTCAGCGTACTCCGCCACCAGAAAGCCCTGGCCCCATTCGAGAAGGAAACTTCCCGAGCCATGGAAGCCTGAAGCGCAAGCGAGGGGTGGGGGCACACCCCGAATCCCTCCGGCTTGACTGCTTGCCGCGCCTCAGGCCCCTTCGTCCCCCGATTTCGCTGCCCTCCAACCCCTCGCTCGCGCTTCAGGCTTCCTCAAGTTTCGCATTAGCGGGCGACCTGGAGGTGCGAGTTCCAGATGAAGTCTTAGCTTCAGGGCTCGATGTACAGCAGCCTGGAGACCTCCGCAACGAAGGAGTCCTACCACCCAATTGCGTAGCAAGACCTGCGAGGGTCCGATCCTGTGGCCATGACACCGGTTTCGAGATCTCGGCGAGCAACGGTAGCTCCCATGCCGCAGACCGCAGCGGGTACCAACCGATGTCCCAGAGCCTGGAGCCTCTCCCAGGTAGACTCGGAGAATCCGTTCTCCAGGGAGAGTTGGCCCGGAAAACACTCGTGTGGATGGAAGGAGTTGGGAGCCGAGTCGCTGGCAAAACGCGGAGCTTCGATCGCCTGCTGTGGATTCATGCCAAAGACTATCGTGTTGAGCATCAGCTGGAGGTTGGCCTGAGCTTGATGATCTCCTCCAGGGCAACCGAAGGTCATAGTCGGAAATCCATCTTTGATCACCAGGTAATTGACCAGGGTGGTGCGGGGTCGCTTGCCCGGAACCAGAACATTGGGATGTCCTTCCGCCAACTGGAACATCTCAATCCGAGTGCTGAGAGCGAAACCCAGCTCCGGGAAGAAGACTGACTTCCCGAAGGAGCCTCCACTGGGCGTAGCGCAGACAAGATTTCCTTCCTTATCGATGGCTGCGATGTGGGTGGTACCCTGCTCCTGCGAGGAGGGATCTCCCGTTTCTCCCGTCGGTCTCGAGCTGCCTGGCGAAGGAGCCGATGGCCGAATCCCTGCGGAATCCACCCAGGGATCCCCTGGGGCTGGCAGCTCCGGCTGTGCACGGTGGGGATCGATGAGCCGGGAGCGACGCAAGCCGTAATCCTTGGAGAGTAGACCGTCCAGTGGGATCGCCGCGAACTCGGGGTCACCGAAGTAGGCTTCGCGGTCGGCCAACGCCAGCTTGAGGGCCTCCACCAGGGTGTGGACATAGGTCGGCGAATTGTGTCCCATGGACTTTAAATCGAAGTGCTCCAGCATGTTGAGCGTCAGCTGAAGTGCCGGGGCTTGGGACCAGCTTCGTTGGCCGCAGATCTCGTATCCGAGGAAGCGGCTGCGCGCGGGTTCCTCGAATCGGGCCCGATAGGCGTCCAGGTCTTCCAACTCCAGAATGCCACCAACACTTTTCGAGGATTCCACCAGGGTCCGAGCCAGGTCGCCCCTGTAGAAGTCGTCCCGGGCCGACCGAATCCCGTCCAGTCTCTGACCCGAAGCCGCTTGGTAGGCCAGCCGCTCGAGGGTCGTTGCCAGCCCTGGCTGTAGCAGCAGTGTCCCGGGTCGGGGCAGGGCGCCTTTATCGTAGAAGATCTCAGATCCCCCCGGGGGATATAGCGCAAACTGCTCGTGGGTCGCGCTGGAGTCGAGGGCGTCAACCATATACTCGTAGTGAGGAAAACCACCCCTGGCCAACCGGATAGCCGGCTCCAGAACTCGAGGCAGGCTTAGGGTCCCGTACCGCTCAAGTAGGGATAAGTAGGCATCGACCACCCCTGGAACGGTGAATGAGAGATGGGCCAGGGGGCCGGGCCCGGTCGGTATGCAGTCGAGTCCCTGGTTCCGGTAGAAGGCAACCGTGGCCCGAGCCGGAGCCGTCCCCTGACCGCTTAAGGAGAGGATGTCCCCACTGGCGGCGTCGTGAAACATGAACACGGCCTCGGCGCCCAGCGAGTAGGACGCAATTGGCTCGGTGACTGCGGCGGCGAAGCCCGCGGCAACCACCGCGTCGAAGGCGTTCCCACCGGCGAGCAGCTGCTGCATTCCGGCCATTGACGTCAAGTAGTGACCGCTTGAGATCAGTCCCTGGGTGGCGTAGATAACGGGTCGCCCCGTCAGAGGGCGTCCACTGGCGTCGGTCTGGGCTTTGAGTGGTTTTTGCATGGCGAAGAATCCTACTGGATAGGTTCCCAAATGGGGAGTGGTTACCGGTCGGGGAGGTTGTTCAGGGCAGCGATTTCTTCGGCGCTCAGGACTCTCCTCACGACCAGGATGTCGTCGACCCATCCCCGCAGCTGGTTGTCAGGCGGCGCGGGCACCTTGTCACGATAAGTGATGAAGCGGCCACCCTGATCTTCTCCTACTCTCAGATCGGCGGCCAGGTGGATGCCGGCCTCCGAGGAAGAATCTGGCGCCCGGCGCAGGTCGATGATCGAGTCGTCGTAGTAAAGGTGCATAGTCCCGGCACGGATCCGTTCCGAGGCAACCTCATTCCCGTCGAGGTAGAGCTTTACCTCTCCCCGGTTGTGAGTCGCGGCAAAATGGTGGTAGCGCCCATCACGGAAAAAGCGGGGTCGTGACTGCACCCGCTGTCCGTTGAGGGTAAGGGAGAGGGTCCCCACACTGGGATTCACGTCGAAAATCAGCTCGCCGCTGACGGGAACGCCGATGCCGCGATGAGTGCTGAACAGTCGAGCCAGCCCCCGTTCGTCACTACGCATGCGGGCCGCGAGAGTGAACTGGGTTCCCAGGTGGGAGGTCCCCACGATCTCGAAGGTGTCCAGGGTTTCTCCATCCCCAGTGAAATGCAGGGCCGACCCTCCCGCTGCCGACGGATCGGAGTCAGGAGCCACGCGAACCTTGTTGTGAAAGCGGGTCTGCTGCAGACCATCATTGCTTGCCCCATCGGTGGTGCTGGTCCCTTCGTCTTCGTCGAAGCTGAAGGAGACCTTCAAGGGGGGATTCGGAGTTTCCAATTCGACCTTCTCTCCGGCCATGAAGGAGTAGAGAGCGGCATTGACCAGCAGAAAGCGGAATCTGCGGCTACCCTTGGTCTCTGGAAGTTCGCTACGAGAGCCCCAGGGTATCTTCTGGTTCATGGCGTCGGCCGAGATGGAGGCGCAGTCGTCCCGGCCGTAGCCTTCGATGACGTTGCCCGCGCTGTCCAGCATCTCGACCTTTACCCAGCCGCCGCTGGCATTGGTATTCAGGTGGAGTTCCCCTTCGCTTCCGATCAGGGGGCGGGTGGTGACTGTCCCCATCTTGCTGCCGGCGTCGAGCGAGGCGAAGCCGTCCTTTCTCAGGGTTGCCAGGCCGATCGCGGCTTTCCCGCCCCCGGTGTGGTAGTCGTTAGTACCGCCGTAGTAGATCCGGATCGTGTCGCCCTCTACCATCGGTTGGTTCAACGTAACCACCACGGCCTGATCCCAGCTGCCGGCTTTGCCGAGGGGAAGAATGGGTGCCGTTCACCCGCCTGCCGTACCCAGTGGATGCCGTCATGGCTGCTGACGAGCTCGGCGAAGATCCGACCCTCGTTTTTGCCGTCCTTAATTCTGAAGATCCACTCCGCTGGAGGCAACCTCTCGAAGTCAGTGGTGCTGGTGAAGCCTACGCAGCGGCGGCGATAGCCTCGTACTGGAGCAAAGGTTTTCGGATAGCCCCGGTAGCGTTCGACGTGTGGGTCCCAGACGAAGTTTCCGACATCACCCGGATCGACCAGGACAGGATTCTCTTCCACTTCGGTCCAGTGGAGTCCGTCCGGCGAGTAGGCCGCCCAGAAACCGCTGGTCATGTGATAAGGCGGGGTGCGACCGTAGTCATAGTTGATCAACTCATAGCGCTTCTGGGGGTCCGGCTCCCAGGGAGTATGGATGACTTGGGGCATGTGATCTTCCTTGGATCGCAGAAGATAAGGTTGTTTTCGGGTATCCCGTCCCGTTCCACCAGACCCAGGTTCGGTCGATCCCAGTTGATGCCATCCCTGCTGGTGGCATACAGGTTCAGGTATCCGTCGGCGGAAGCGTGGTACCAGAGACGGTATCCCGTTCCCTTTTCAGCTGGAAGAAGGGTCCCGTAGACGAACACCCGATCCTCTTCCCAGGGCCGATCTCCCCTGAGCACCGGGTTGCCGGAGTACTCCTCGAAAGGGTGGTAGGTCCTGATCAGTCCCTCTTTGGTCTCCACCAGATGGTCATCGACGAACAACTGCCAGGGACCGCTCAGGTCTCCCAGTGAGCGGGATTTGACCGGATCCGTTGGCATCTCCTCCGAAGGCCCACAGGCGGAGCAGGTCAACGCAAGCAACGCGGCGAGAGCCAGACGATCTACCATGATTCTTCCCTCTCTGTTTTCTTTACTGCCGAATTGTCCTCCGAATTATCCTCTGCCACCAGCAGGGTACCCAGACAGCTTGCAGCCAAAACCGGGTGAGCGCAACTGAATTGGCTCGGTGAAAGGGCAAGACGAGAATACCTTGCAGCATGGGAAGATTCGAAATACCCTACGTTGGGCAGTTGAGAATGTGTGCAGGTTTCACCTTTAACAAGTTTTCCGAGGACACGGAGAGATGCTGGATCTCATTATCAAGAACGGTGCTGTGATAGATGGCAGCGGAGCCGCTCGCTATCGGGCAGACTTGGGAATAGAAGGGGACCGCATCCAGCAGCTTGGAGATCTGAAGGAGGCCGAGGCCTCTCGAACCATTGACGCTGCTGGAAAGATAGTCACTCCTGGATTCGTAGATGTTCACAACCACTCCGATTCCTGGTTGCTCACCAATCCTCACATGCTCTCGAAGACGAGTCAGGGCTTTACCACCGAGGTCATCATGGCGGACGGGATTTCCTACGCCCCGGTCGACCGATACACCGCTCCTCACTGGATCTACTACCTGAGATCCTTGAATGGTTTGCGCTTCGAAGAGTACCAGGGATGGGAGAGTCTATCCGATTATATGAAGCTTCTGGACGGCAACAACGTCCAGAACAGCATTCCCCATATCCCCTACGCCAACGTCCGCACTCTGGCCTGCGGATTCGGATCTCGAGGACCCGATGATGCTGAAATGGTCCGGATCAGATCCGAAATCGAGAAGGGGATGGAGGCAGGTGCAGTTGGAATATCGACGGGACTGGACTACATAGCCGAATGCTTTGCCAGTACCGAAGAGCTGGTCGAGGCGTGCCGCGTCATGTCAGCCGCCAAGGGTCTATATGTGACTCACATGCGTTACAAGAACGGGATTATGCGGGCTCTTGCGGAGGCTGTCGAGATTGGGAAAAGAGCCGATGTCCCCGTGCACATTTCGCATTTGAAGGCCTCGAGTCAGCAGGAGGCCGAAGAGATACTGACCTACGTCGATCGGGTCGCCACACAGGAGGTTGATTTCTCGTTTGATGTCTATCCCTATGTGGCGGGCTCGACGATGTTGAGCTTCTGCTTGCCCTACGAAATCTGGGAACAGGGGCCTTTGCTTGCCTTGGGTAGGCTTCATGATCCCAGGATCCGGGAAAAGACCGCGGCGAGTCCCGGCCGAATCCCGTTGGACCAGTTGGTGATCGCCTGGGTCCCCGGCAAGGGAAATACCCACCACCAGGGCAAATCGCTGAGAGCCTATGTCACTGAGACAGGGCTTGATGAGGTTGACGCGGTGTTCAACTTGCTGATCGAAGAAAACCTGGCGGTTTTGGCGGTGAGCCGGGGCAGCGATCAGGCAACCGTGACGCCCTTTCTACAGCATCCCTGCTACATGCTGGGTTCAGACGGCATCTTCCAGGAAGGTGGCGCGATCCATCCCCGACAATATGGTTCGGCGACCCGGCTTCTCGGTCCCTGTGTCCGCGATGAGAAATTGTTTTCTTTGGAGGAGGCCGTGCGCAAGTTGAGTGGCTTTCCCGCTCAGCGCTTTCGCCTCAAGCATCGAGGGACCATTGAGAAGGGCAATTTTGCCGATGTGGTCGTGTTCGATGAAGAGCAGGTTCGGGACCAGGCGACCCACGAAGATCCTCAGCAATACTCGGTAGGCATTGAGCACGTTGTGATCAATGGGACCCCGGTCATCGAGGATGGTCGCCCCGTCCCCAACCTTCCCTCACCCTTGCCCGGCCGTGCACTGTCCTTCGGAACGTGACCCAGTGGTGGAGGGTTCTCCGGGAGCGGTCGGATTGATCTACCTGCGCTTTGGCTAGATACGCTCTTTCTTGTATCTCTGACGCCACACGCTGTGGCTGCAGGTGCACACTACACGATCGACTGGAGCGTGAGAACGGCCGGGAGGGGGGGGGCGTTCTGGTTGCGTTCTTGCAAGATGAAACTCTTTTGAATTCAGTCCTGCCTCGGAATTAGGGGTTTTGGAAGCGCAGATGCAGACCACGATCAAGGGTCCAGTCAAGGTCTCAGGTGTGGGGCTTCACACGGGGTGTCAAGTTTCGCTAGAGCTGAAGCCTGCTCCCAAGAACACCGGGCTCATTTTTCGACGGGTGGATCTTCAGAATTTCGAGATTGAGGCCTTACGCAATCACGTCTCACGAGTGGTCCTCGCTACGACACTTATGAAGCGAGGTGTGATGCTGTCGACTGTCGAGCACATCTTGTCTGCCCTGTACGGGCTCGGATTGGACAATGTATACCTGGATATTGACTCGCTGGAAGTCCCGATTTCAGACGGTTCGGCGCTTCCCTTCGTCGAGGCTGTGTTGTCGGTGGGAGTCGAGGAGCAGGAGGAGGAACGGATCCATCTGAGAGTAGACAAGCCGATGCGCCTGGAGGACGGTGAGAAGTTCATCTCGATAGAGCCCTTTCCTAGGTTTCGGATCTCATATGAGATCGAGTTTTCCCATCCTGCCATCGGTCGACAGGAAATCGACCTGGAAATGACTCCCGAGAGCTATGCCCGAGAGATTGCTTTTGCTCGAACCTTCGGCTTCTATGCGGAGGTCAAGCAGCTCCAGGACAAGGGGCTGATCCGGGGTGGATCATTCGACAACGCGGTGGTCTTGAGTGATGATGGGATAATGAATGGCGAGTTGAGGGCGCCGGACGAGTTTGTTCGCCACAAGATGCTAGATCTGATCGGCGACGTTTCCCTCTGTGGATGGCCGATTATCGGTCACATCAAGGCATACAAGGCCGGG
>CAUZIZ010000018.1:0-47977 GCA_963579905.1 Acidobacteria bacterium UBA6911
GATCCTGCGCCTTCACGGCTCTGTCATTGGCGACTCTTGGATGATCTCCTACCAAATGAAGTTTCAGCTTAGCGATACGCGTCTCCGCGTTGAGCGATGTCTAGGACCATGACCAAGCGGGTTTCCTCATCGAAGCTGTTGATTCCGTCGGGTCGTTGGGGTATAAGTTGCCCATTGACAAGAGAATGTTCTGCTTTCAGTCAGGACGTCACGACTGACAGTCTAGCCCGGAGGACCTGCCATGTTCCGCCTCGATGCCGATAAGCCTGTGTCATTCTGCGATGGCCTCAACCGTCGTGACTTTTTTCACGTCGGCTCGCTTTCTTATCTGGGGCTGAGCCTGGCCGACTGGTCGCTCCTCAAGGCCGCCGGTGCGACTAACTCCGACAAGAAGAACTGCATTTTTCTGTTCCTGGTCGGGGGCCCCAGCCAGTTGGACACCTGGGACATGAAGCCCGACGCCCCGTCCGAGATTCGAGGGCCCTATCGGCCGATTCCCACCAACGTCGACGGAATCCAGATCAGTGAGATCTTTCCCCGCATGGCCAAGCATGCCGATAAGTACTCTCTGGTCCGGAGCCTCCACCACAACGCAACCGCAGTCCACGACACCGGACACCAGATGATGCAGACCGGTCGGCTTTTTCAGGGTGGCCTGGAGCATCCAAATATCGGTTGTGTGATGGGTAAGCTGCGGGGTGCTCGCGGCGCTCTTCCTCCCCACGTTTTGCTGCCGCGCCCAATTGGCAAGACCGGAGGCAATATGCCCCACGGTCAGGACGCCGGTTATCTGGGACGAGCCCATGATCCGTTCGTCTTGAATGCCGATCCGTCGCAGGACGATTTCCAGGTCCGCGACATGCTGCCGCCCGATTACATCTCAGCCATGCGGCTCGACCGGAGGCGGAATCTTCGCCAGATCGTCGATGGCGTGGTGGGCAAGTTCGAGAAGAGCGATGATGCCCGTCTGTTGGATTCGAATTTTCATCAGGCCTACACCCTGCTTTCCTCACGTGAGGCACGCGAGGCCTTTGATATCAGCAAGGAACCGGAAGACCTTCGCAAGCGCTATGGCCAAAACAAGTTCGGGCAGAGCTGCCTATTGGCCCGTCGTATGGTCGAGCGGGGTGTGCGCTTCGTGACCGTCAACATGTTCGAGACCGTCTTCAACGAGATTACCTGGGATATTCATGGCTCCGCGCCCTTCAGTCCGATCAGCTGCTACACCGATCTGGTAGGTCCCATGTTCGACAACGCCTTCAGCTCGTTGCTGGAAGATCTTCAGGATCGAGGCCTGCTCGACGATACTATCGTGGTGGCGATGGGCGAGTTTGGCCGCACCCCCAAGATCAATCCGGCCGGCGGGCGAGATCATTGGCCGGGGTGCTGGACCAATGTCTTTGCCGGAGGCGGTATTCAAGGCGGTAGAGTTGTTGGAGAGTCTGACGAGATCGGCGCCCTTCCCAAGGATCGGCCAGTGACACCGGGCGAGGTGGCTGCCACCGTCTATCACCTATTGGGAGTAGACCTGGAGACAGAGCTGGAGGGACCCCAGGGACGTCCGATACCGGTGGTCGACTACAACGTCCATCCGATCCAGGAGCTCATCTGACAGCAGGAGACTAGTACTCTGTCAACCTGGAGATTGTGGGTTATGGACGAGCCATGGTGGTTGAGGTCAAGGCGCGCGGTCGCAGGCATAGCTTGGTCTACGTCTAGGACGCGCAACGCAGAGATCGGCCAGGAGGGCCGTTCAGAACCTGCAATTTCGAGGTTGACAGGGTACTAGAAGGTGAAGCAACGAGTCTCAGTCCGTAGTTCGGACGCGGGCGCCGCTGTCGTAGCCCTTGCATTCTGGTTTGTCTGCTCCACTCTTTCGGCTGCGCCGCTTCCCGGCGCTCCCAGTTTTCGAAACGATGTCCTGCCAGTCCTCACCAAGTCGGGCTGCAACTCGGGCCCCTGCCATGGAGCCCTGGCAGGGAAGAACGGCTTCAAGCTTTCGCTTCGAGGCTATGATCCGGACGCCGACTACCGCGCCTTGACTCGAGTAGCACTAGGCCGTCGGGTCGTGAAGATGGCTCCGGCCCATAGCCTCATCTTGCTGAAACCGACCTCGACCATCCCCCACGGAGGCGGTCGGCGCTTTCGCGTCGGCTCTCCTCAATACCAAATCATCGCCGACTGGATCGCCTCTGGCGCCCCCGCTCCGCGGTCGGATGATCCGGTGATCGAGACGCTTCGTGTCATTCCTGATCGCGTTCTGGTAGAGAAGCCGGGCGAAGAGCTGCAGCTGTTGGTCAAGGCCCGTTACTCCGACGGAGAAGAAAGGGACGTGACCCGGTGGACCAAATTCACCTCTACCAATGATGGAGTCGCGACAGTAGATGAGGCTGGCAGTGTCACCACCAGGGGGCACGGCGAGGGCGCGATTTCGATCTGGTATGCCAGCAAAGTTGCCTTTTCTATGGTCACCGTTCCCTATCCTCGGACGCTTGATTCAGACGCCTTTGAGGTTCTTTCCTCAGATGGCCTGATCGATCGGGGGATCCAGGGGAAACTGCGCCAGCTGAAGATCAGTCCCTCGTCGCTTTGCGATGACAGCACCTACATCCGGCGCCTCTATCTGGATACGCTGGGCGTCTTGCCAACTGTCGAGGAGCTGGCCCTCTTCCTCTCCGATTCCCGGAAGGACAAGCGAGCCAGACTGGTCGAAGAAGTGCTCAAGCGTCCCGAGTATGTGGACTATTGGAGCTACAAGTGGTCGGATCTCCTGTTGGTCTCGAGTCGTAAGCTACAGCGCAGCGCGATGTGGTCCTACTATGAGTGGATCCGACAGAGCGTCCGGGAGAACAAACCGTGGGATGTGTTCATCAGCGAGTTGGTGACGGCGAGCGGCAATACCCTGACCAACGGAGCGGCCAACTACTGGGTCCTTCACAAGAAACCAATCGAAATCAGTGAAAATATTTCTCAGGCCTTCCTGGGAATCTCTCTCACCTGTGCCCGCTGTCACAACCATCCGCTCGAGAAGTGGACCCAGAACCAGTATTACGGCATGGCCAATCTGGTCTCTCGAGTCGGTGTGAAGACCGGGAATCTTCCCGGTGAATTCACCGTTATTTCCCGGCACATGGGTGATGTGAATCATCCCAGGCTGGGAACGCCAATGCTCCCCCAACCCCTGGACGGAGAGGCCTTGTCGTTGGGGACTTCGAAGGATCGACGCCAGCACCTGGCGGAGTGGCTCACCCAGAACCGCCACTTTGCACGAACGGTGGTCAATCGGGTCTGGGACAACTTCCTTGGCCGTGGATTGGTTCATCCAGTCGATGACCTTCGAGCTACCAACCCAGCCTCCAATGAAGAGCTCTTCACCGCGTTGACTGAGGATTTTGTCGCGCGGGGATTCGATGTCAAGGCACTCATTCGAGAAATCGTCAACTCGGCGGCTTACCAGCTCTCTGCTGAGACCAATGACTCCAATGCCGATGACGATAAGTATTATTCGCACCACCTGAGCCGACGTTTGCCAGCAGAGGTGGTACTGGATGTCATCTCTCAGGTGACGGGGGTGCCTGAAGAGTTCGAGGGATACTCGCTGGGGACGAGGGCGTTTCAGCTGCCCGATACGCAGATCGAATCCTACTTTCTTGATTCCTTCGGCCGACCGGAGCGGTTAACGGGCGCCGCAAACGAGCGCAAGAGGTCATCCAACGTGGCGCAAGCTCTTCACCTGATCAACGGGGAGACCCTCAATCGAAAGCTACGGCGGCGCGGGAATGAGATCGGGAAGCTCCTGGAAAAGCAGTCCTCCACCCGTGAGCTGGTGCGGAGCGCCTATCGGATAGCGTTGACCCGTGAGCCGACCTCAGCAGAAATCGGCAGTCTGCAGGCGTCACTGGGGGAGGTCCTGGACCGGCAGGGTGTCGAAGATCTATTCTGGGCGATCCTGACCAGTAAGGAGTTTCTCTTTACTCATTGAGTATGCAGTGGAGCAACTCGTCTTCCCTTCGGTTTTTCGTCGTTATCCTCTTGAGCACGGTTGGGCAAGCCTCTAGCCTTTCATTGGAAGAGCGTGCAGCGCGGATTCTTGCGAAGAACTGCTACTCCTGTCACAACGAGGTCAAGAAGGAGAGCGGCCTGAGCATGCACACACATGCGGCTCTCATGGAGGGCGGCGATAACGGACCGGCGCTGCTTCCCGGAAACAGCGATGAAAGCCGCATGCTGTTGATGGTGGAGGGACTCCTGGAGCCCACCATGCCGGAGGACGATTTCCTCTCGAAGGAAGACATCGACCTACTTCGAAGCTGGGTTTCGAAAGGTGCCTCTCCCTGGGCCAGTGACCTGGGCCGAATACAGCTTGAGAACCTGCCTGAGATCGAGCTCCGAACGCCTGCCCGGTCGGAGATCGCAAGCCTGGCCTTCCACCCCAGCGGTGATTTTGTGGCCGGTGGGGCTTACGGAGAAGTGCGGTTGTTCGACTCTCGAAGTCATGAGATTGTGGCCCGTCTTCCGGGCCATCCGGAGACGGTGCGCGCCGTCGTCTTCAGTCCTGATGGGTCGATTCTGGTTGCCGCCGGAGGGATGCCGGCTCGCTATGGAAAGGTCCAGATCTGGGAGACCAAGGGACGAACGCTTTTGAGGAGTTGGGAGGGGCACACCGACTGCATCTACTCCCTTGCTCTTGACCCCGCAGGCGACCATCTGGCTACCTCTAGCTATGATCGTCTGATCAAGTTGTGGGAAGTTGGAACCGGTCGCGAGCTGCGCACGCTCAAGGGCCATGCGGACGCAGTCTATGCGGTTATTTTCGATCTTGCGGGCAAACGGCTTCTTTCGGCCTCGGCCGATCGGACCGTGAAGATCTGGGACGTGAAGACGGGAAGCCAGATTGGCAGGCCTCTGGGCGAGTCCTCGGCGGCACTCTACAGCCTTGCCCTGCACCCATCGGGTGAGCTGGTGGCGGCTGCAGGCGAGGACAAGATGATCCGGATCTGGAAGCTTCACGAAGGCCAAGGGGGAGAACTGTTGAATTCCTTCTTTGCACACGATAGTTCGGTGTTACGATTGGCGTTCACGCCCGACGGCCAGACGCTGATCTCGGCCGGCGCGGATCGGCTGGTCAAGTTCTGGGATGTCGCGACGTCGCAGGAAAAGCGGACGCTGGAACCGCAGCCTGACTGGGTCCTGGCCTTGGCGGTAAGCGCCGATAGCAAGCGGGTAGCGCTGGGTCGCTACGACGGCCCAGTCGTCTTTTACGAGGTGCAGTCTCATGATTGAACGCTCCTCTATTGAGCACAGGATTCCCGACAGGCTCTCCCTGGGTTTCTTTATAGCTTTGATCGCCTCGACGTTCTCGATCCTGGCGCAGCAGGCTCCGCCTACCCTCAAATCCGTAGTTCCTCACGGAGGCCAGCGTGGCAGCACCGTATCGCTGCTGCTGGATGGGACCAATCTCGGAGGAACCAAGGGGCTCTTGTTCGAGCGATCCGGCTTTGAAGCGTCGATCGTCGAAAGGGATACTCTGCCCAATGTTCAGGAGTTGAGGGAAGGGGAGACCCGTCCCCTGATTCTGGATAAGTCTACCAAGGACCGCTTGACGGTTGAGGTGCGCATTGATCCAGATCTCAGGCCCGGCGTATATTCCTTCCGATGCGAGACAGCCCTGGGAGTCACCAATGCCTTGCCCTTTGCCGTAGGGCCCTTCCCAGAAGTGAGCGAGACTCAGGTCAATAACCGCTTGGATCAGGCCCAGGAAGTCCAGTTGCCGACGACGGTCAGAGGAGATATCTCAGATCCTGGAGATGTCGATCACTTTCGCTTCGAAGCTCAAACAGGACAGGAACTTGTCTTCGAGGTGTTTGCTTCTCCTCTTGGATCGATTCTGAACTCAACCCTGGTTTTGATGGATCGTGAAGGAAAGATTCGTGCACGAAGCCGTCCCGACGGAGGGTCTGATGCGGTTCTGATCTATCGCGTTGAAGAAGATGGAGCCTACACCATCGGGGTCAAGGACAAGAATATGGGTGGTGCGATGCAGCGCCATCACTACCGTCTGAGGATGGGAGAGTATTCCTTTCTCACGGAGGTATCCGTTCTGGGCGTTCAGGCCGGTCGAGAAACTTCTCTCAAGGTATCGGGAGCCAATCTCTCGGGTAACCACTCGGTCAAGGTCGCACCCCAGAAGGCCAGTTGGAGTGAGACGCACGCGATCTCTGTCGATCCCGCCTGGAATGAGATTCGCGTTGCCGTAGGTAGCTACAGAGAGGAGTCTGAGCTGGAGCCCAACGACTCTCTGGCCGCGGGTCAGACGGTCGACTGGCCGCTGACCGTCAATGGACAGATTCAGAGCCCAGATCGACAGGGAGGTGGTCCGTCGGGGCCGGATGTTGATCTTTTTCGCTTCTCGGCCAGAAGAGGCCAGGATCTGGTGATCGAGGTAGACGCTGATCGGCTGGGATCATCTCTAGATTCGGTGCTCGAGATCTGGGACGCCGAGGGCCAGCCTCTGCCGCAGGCTACTGTGAGATGCTTTGCCAAGACCGAAATTGTGTTGAGGGACACCGAGACGAAGCGGGGAGCCATGCGGCTTCAGTCTTGGGAAGATCTGGCCATCGACGATTACCTGATGATCGGGAGCGAAATCGTCCAGATTGCAGCGCTTCCGCGGGGTCCCGATGACGATGTCCGGTTCAAGACGTTTCTGGGGACGCGTCTGACTTTTCTGGGAACCACACCCGAAGCACATGCCCTGGGCGATCCTGTCTATAAAGCCAGGATCTATCCTCCGGGCTCGACTTTTCCGCCCAATGGCATGCCCGTTTTTCATCTCAACTACCGAAACGACGATGGCGGACCGATGTACGGAGCCGATTCGCGCCTGGTTTTCAAGGTGCCTGAGGATGGAACGTACCTGGTGCGAATTAGAGATGTCAGGGGATTCGGGGGCAAGCGCTTTCCCTACCGGCTCACCATCCGCGAAAAGACGCCTGGCTTTCAGTTGGTTTCGAGTCCGATGAGAATCCGGGGACGGATTGACCTGGGGGCAAGCAATCAGAAGCACTTCAACCTCTCGCCTGGGGGACAGCTTACCGCGGACGTCAGCGTCGTGAGGCTGGACGGCTTCGATGGTGAAATCGAAGTAACGGTTGAAGGGTTGCCCAGTGGCTTGACCGCTTCCAAGGGTTTGATTCCCGCGGGCACCAGCTCCACCGTGGTTTTGCTACAGGCCAGCAAGGACGCCGCCTTCGAACCCACCCGGATTCACTTCAGGGGCAAGGCCACAATCGAAGGAAGGACGATCGTCAGCCAATTGAACGAAGGATACGATCCCATTCTGGTCGCCTTGTCGGGACCTGCGGATTTGGCGGTATCTGTGGACGCGCCCAGTGTCAACATCACTCCCGGATCAGAAGTGAAAGTAACGGTTCATGTCAGCCGGAAGCAGGGCTTCAAGTCGCGAGTCCCGGTCGACATCAGGAACCTTCCCCATGGCGTCCGCGTCTTGGACGTCGGACTCAATGGAATCCTGGTAACGGAAGAGGAGAGCAGCCGTACCTTCACGCTCTACGCGGAACCCTGGGTACAGCCCCTGGAGCAAACCATTTTCGCAGTAGGCCGGGTCGAAACCACGTCCTCCATCCCAGTACAGCACTCCTCGGGCCCGATTTCCCTAAGGGTCGTCGCCCAGGGCGCGGACGAGAGTCTGTAGAATTCGCTATGCTGAAACGTGAGCAGTGGAGCAGTGAGGGTGCCACGAACGAGTGAATTTCCAGTATTACGAAGCCAAGTCCGTCAGAGCCGCGAACGACTTGAGCCGTTAGCAATATGAGCCCAAGTTCCGAGGAGAGAGCTGGACAACTCTTCCCCACGCAGTGACGCACAATCTCCACTCCCAAAGGAATCCCTAACCCATGAAAAAGTATAAATTCGATCGTTCCCAACAACTCTACGAGGAAGCCCAGCGTTATCTGGCTGGCGGAGTCAGCAGCCACTTCCGCACCGTGGGAAAGCCACACCCGATGTTCTTCACCGATGGCCAGGGGGCCAGGATGCGAGACGTGGACGGAAACGAGTACCTTGACTACACGCTAAGCCAGGGTCCTCTCTTACTGGGACACTCCCCCCCCGAGATCCTCGACCGAATCCAGCAGGAATTGGCCAAGGGGCAATTGTATGCAGGTCAGTCTGAGATCGAGATCGAGCTGGCGCGGAAACTGACTGAAGTCCTACCCGGCGCAGATCTGGTCCGTTTTTCCAACAGTGGATCGGACGCCATCCATACCGCCATGCGGCTAGCCCGGGGCATTACCGGAAAGCGTAGGATCGTCAAGTTCGAAGGGCATTATCACGGCTGGCTCGACAACATCTTTGTCGACGTGAAGCCCACGGCCGGAGCCGACGGGGAATCGACCTGGGAGCCGGCTCTCTTGAGCGGCGGCCAGTCTTCGTCCGTGCTCGAAGAGGTGGTGATACTCCCCTGGAATGATCTGTCAGTGGTCCAGAAGACCTTGGAAGATGATCCGGACATCGCAGCGGTGATGTCCGAACCTATCATGTGCAACAACAGCTGTATCCTGCCTGCCCCAGGGTACCTGGAAGGTCTCCAGGACCTGTGTCAGAGATTCGGAGCACTCCTGATTCTGGATGAGGTCATCACGGGCTTTCGCTTAGCATTGGGCGGAGCCAAGGAATATCTGGGAGTTAGCAGCGACCTGACGGTCTACGCCAAAGCCGTGGCAGGAGGCTTCCCCATCAGTGTTCTCTCCGGCAAGCGAGAGCATCTGAATCATATAGCCTTGGGCCAGGTAATCCACGCCGGTACCCTCAACTCAAACATCGCCAGCATAGCCGCTTCTCTGGCCACACTTGACGTTATGATAAGAGACCGGGAAGCGCTCTACCCACGGATTACCGGACTCGGACAAACGCTGATCCAGGGACTGCGCAAGAGTGCCCAAACTCATGGGCAGCCCCTTCTGATTCAGGGTCCTGGCCCGATGTTTCACACTGGTTTTACTAGTGCCGACGCTGTCAGGAGTTTCCGCGACTGTGCCAATTACGACCAGAACAAGGTGGGGGATTTCACCTATCGCCTGCTCCAGCGCGGTATCCGTGTCATTGGTAGGGGACTCTGGTTCATCTCGGCCGCCCTAACCGAGGAAGATGTCCAACTCACGCTTGTGGAGGTGGACGAGGTCCTGGGAGAAATGGGGAATTCGTAACCATGCGGTTGAAAGATCGGGTGGCCGTCGTCACCGGCGGTGGAGGTGGAATCGGGGGCGGGATCAGCATGTGTCTAGCCCGTGAAGGGGCCGATATCGTGGTTGCAGATATCAACCTCGCTTCCGCGCAAGAACGGGCTGAGGAAATCGAAAAGACGGGACGCCGTGCTCGGGCATGCGAGTCCGATATCACTCGGGAAGAGCAGTGCAAGGCCCTGGTTGAGGAGGCTCTCAATGCCTTCGGTCAGATTGATATCCTGGTCAATAACGCCGGACACTTTGGCGAACGGCTGGGTATGCCCTTCACCAATCAGGAGGGGTCAGACTGGGACGACAACTACGCTGTCAACGTGAAGGGACCCTTTTTCCTCTGCAAGGCAGTGGCAGGGCCCATGATGGAGCGACGCTATGGCAAGATCGTCAATATTTCATCGATTGCAGCCAAGCGCGACGCCCAGATATTACCGGATTATGCGGCAGCCAAGAACGCACTGCTAACCCTGACCCGCACCGTAGCCAAGGATCTGGGCCCCCACAACATCAACGTCAACGCGATCTGTCCAGGTTTTCTCTGGACCTCGTTCTGGAACCGTCTCGCTCCCCTGGTCGTCAAAGAGGATCCATCCCATGCGGGCAAGGAACCCCGGGAGTTATTCGATGCCTGGGTGAAGGCCAATACCCCTCTCCAGCGTGAGCAGACGCCCGAAGACATCGGCAACCTCGTCGTCTTTCTGGCCTCCGAGGAAGCGCGCAACATCACCGGTCAGACCATCCACGTCGATGGCGGTGCGGCGATGGGATGATAAACGTCTCGAGAGAGCGCCTCCAGGTCATCGGGATACTCAAAGTGGACTTCTCCTAGATCGGCGGCTGGCTCCACATCTTCTGAGATTGCCCTTCCAGATCCCACGATCTAGGATTAATGTCTTCCAGCAGAATGAGATTGCAAACACTTCGAAGCTGGCGAGCCGGATGAGCTTTTCAATCCACACAAAGAAAGGACTTGGATCATGAAGCGGCGAGATTTTCTGGTGGGAGCGGTGACTGCGAGCACGATCGCAGCTGTGGAGACTCGTTCAAAGGCCGCACGATCGGTCAACGATCAGGTGAATGTGGCCATGATGGGGGTCCGTGGACGCGGACCTCGGTTGATTGAGTGCTTTGCCTCGATGTCCGATGTGAACATATCGTATGTCTGCGATGTGGATCAAAACGTCGTTGAGCCAGCCATGAAGATGATCGAGCAAGCCAAAGGAAAACGGCCGCCGCTGGTCGACGACATCCGCCGAGTTTTGGACGATAAGTCCGTGGATGCGGTCATCATTTCCACCCCCGTTCACTGGCACGCTCCCGGTACCATTCTGGCCTGCGAAGCGGGCAAAGACGTCTATGTCTAAAAACCTGCTTCGCATAACCTCCGCGAAGGAAGATTGATGGTCGAAGCCGCGCGCAAATGCGATAGGGTCGTCCAGCACGGAACCCAAAGCCGCAGCCGGCCAGTGACGAAGCGATTCGTCGAGTTCGTCCAATCAGGCAAGATCGGCGATTTGCTCATGGCCAAGGTCTGGAATGCCCAGATGCGACGCAACATCGGTCGCAAGCACGACGAGCCAGTGCCCTCTGGCATCAACTACGATATCTGGAGCGGACCCGGAACCGTGCTGCCCTTCAACCGTAACCATTTTCACTCGACCTATAATTGGCACTGGCACTACGGCGCCGGGGATCTCGGTAACGATAGCGTTCATTGGCTGGACGTGGCCCGCTGGGCCCTGAACTTGGGGTACCCCAATAAAGTCAGCGGCATGGGACGGAAGCTCTATTTTGACGATGATCAGCAGACCCCCGATACACAGAACGTCACTTACAACTACAAGGACAAGGTGCTTATGTACGAACAGCGGTTGTGGAACCGCTACAAGATGGACGGCTCCGAAAACGGCGTAACGGTTTACGGAACGGCTGGCATGGCACAGCATGGTCGCTGGCACGGTCGTCAGTTCGGGTTTCGGGTGTTCGATCAGGAGGGAAAACAGGTCCATTTCGAGGAAGAACCGCCGAAGCTTTCGAGACACTGTCGCAACTTCATTGACTGCATTCGGAGTCGTGAAAAACCCAATGCGGATATTGAACTCGGCCACGTTTCCACCGCCCTCTGCCATCTCGGCAATATTGTGGCCCGCACCGGACGAAACCTTCTCTTCGACCCGCAGACCGAGACCATCCTTGACGACCCGGAAGCCAGCCGGCTGCTGACGCGCGAGTATCGCCAACATTGGTCGAGTCGGCCATTTCTGACGTAGTCGCTGGAGACAGAATGCTAGCCCTGCGAAGGAAGATGGTCTTCAGCTTTGGCGGGAGGTAACAATGGTGAAGGGTCTGACCGCGAGCATCGCTCGCAATACCCGTTTCCTGGTCTCTTTGGTGCCGGCTTTCGTCTTGTTGTTAGGGTTCCTTGGCGTAGTCAGCGCCGCCGCCTCTCGCCTTGAAGGCGGAGTCGGATTTTTCATCTCAGTCGTCGCCGGTATTTGTCTGGTCCTTGGGGTGATGCTCTCGTACCATATCGGCGTCGACTGGCTGAACCTCAGGGTGATTCGGAGCGTCCGCTGGATAGCCAGCGGGAGGACCGCCACCTCCGGGATTCGCGACATTGATGGGCAAGCCACCGGCGAAGTGACGGAGCCTTGTCGGGGTGGCTCGAAATCGGCCCTCTGGGCCGCTGCATGGCAATACGTCTCGCCCGCTGCACACAGAGACAGGTGTCCTGGATGCGCTGACCGGAAGCATCCGGATTAGGAACACTAGGCGCCACGAAGGCACTGGTGTAGAACCATCGCTCCACGGTTGCTGCACTGCCCAGGTCTCCGTCGTCAACCCGGTCGACGTAGATGCTGGAAAAGAATCCCTGGTTCCACAGATCCGTTCCGTACCAGATCCGGTAGGGGGCACCACTCGTCAGTGTGATGATACTCGTCGCCTCCCAGCCACCCAGGTTCGTCCACGAGAGGCCCTCTGCACCGCGGAGAAGAAGGGCAGCTGCCAGATTGTCGAGTTGTAGAAGGTCAGAGACCGATCCGAACGCATCGGGGCACAAAGCGCGTGACGCTCGTAATCCCGCGATCCCGACCAGTCGCCCCAGATTCCGTTGTAGTTCAAGGCCATCGCCTTGGACCAGGTGTAATCCCGAGGACATGGGCAGAGCATCCTGGAAGCGGCGCTCCAACTTCATCTGCAGCGAGTTGTAGTTCGTATTTCCATGAGGCCGCAGCATCGGGAACGGAAACACCTGTGGGTAGCCCTGGCGGGCGCGCTGTCCGCTCCACTCTCGAGTGTCCGTACCGCCCCAGGAATCCACGCCCGCGGTCCAGCCGTGATGGGATCGTCCGTCGCCTGCACCGAGTCTCCGCCGACCAGGGGGCGGACGTAGCCCCCTGTGAGGCAGGGCCACGTTGAACGGGCTAACCTCACGAATGTGACGTCCCTGGTTGCCCACATAGGCCAGTTCCAGCTTGGTGCCCGGAAACAGTCGTTCTGGATCGAGAGATTGTAGGAGTAGACCTGTCCCTCCTCCCAGTCCAACTCGGAGAAGTAGCAGGTCAGGTATTCACCCAACTGCCGCTGCGTCGGCAGGTTGACCCGCTGGCCCGTGAAGATTGTCGGTGTCTCGAATCCACGATCCGAAATCGCCGACAACTGACCAATCGCAGGACGCATGACCCGGGCTCGCAGAATGCCGAACTCCTGGTCGTAAGTCAGACCCACGCCAGCGCGCAGAACTGTCTGGTTCGTCCCGAACATTCTCCGCGCCAGGCCCAAGCGAGGTGCAAAGTAGCGCCACTTGTTCTCGTAGCACCCCCTCCGGCCCAGATTCGCGAACGGTACAGCGATCCCGTCCGGTCCCTGCCACTGGGCGATGTCGAAGCCCCTGGGCATCATCTGCACCGGATCGATGCGGCCGTTGGCCGGGCTGAAGTCGTACGCACAAGAGTAGTAGTCCGTTCCGTGCCGACCCGTCGTGTATCCCTCGTAGAAGGGTGCCCGGGGCTGCTCCCACCTCAGACCCAGGTTGAGTGTCAGGTTTGGACCCAGCTTCCAGTCATCGTTGATGAACCAGTTGTAGTGGCTCTGGTTGAAGTGACCCGTGTTCACTCCCAGCCCCAGGACGTTGCCTGTGATCGAAGCGGGCAGACCCAGATAGAAGTCCGCTTAGCTTTCGCCAAACGTGACCCGGCGAGGGACCCATCGGCATTGCGCTGGATCTGACCCGTGGCGAACCCGTCGTAGTTATCCCGGCCAAACCCATAGGCCGGAATGAAGTGATAGTTCACGTCCAGGTTGCGAGTGTACTCGATACCGAACTTCAGGTAGTGAATCGCCCCGTCTCCAGGAGGCCGTGTACTTGACGCCCAGACCCCAGTCCGAGAGGGGGTGACTCAGTGGCTCCGTTCCAGGGCGTGTAACCGGTCGGCCGGATGCCCACCATGTTGGCTCCACCCCGGCTCCCGTCGGCGAGGAACACATCCCAGCGGTCCCCATCGTCGTAGCCCAACTCCAGGGGCCAGTTTGTCTGGTCCAGAGGACGAGAGACCAGCCACCCGAACTTCCAGATCGAGGCCGTGAACTCCGTTACCAGGGTCGACCCGATAGGGTTTACCCAGCCGATTGCAGACTGCCATCCCCGGGACGACCGGTCCTGAAACTGACGGTAAATCCCTTCCTTCTCCGCTCCCGGAACACCCAGGTTGCTTGTGTGCACGGTCGAGGGCGTTCGCTGCCAGCTGAAGCGGCCGAACAGCGTATCGTCGCTGCTGAAGTGGTGATCCACCCGCGCTGACCACTTGTCGATCCGGTTGTTGTCCTCTTGGGCATAGGCTTAGTTGTTGGACGTCAGACCCGCCTGGTTGGGCGCCACGATCCCGATCCTGGATTTTCTTCTCCTCGATCACAGCCCCAACCTCTGCATTATCCGTGTCTATGATCGTCGACTGTCCCCTGACAGTTACCTGCTCGGCGATCTCACCGGGCGCCATCTCGAAGTCCTGCCGGGCCACCTGGGTTTTGAAGCCGGAGAGTTCGGCTAGGCCGTCGTACTGGCCTGGTATCAGCTTGTCGAGAATGTAGTTCCCACGGTCATCGGTGATGGTTGACCGAGAGGCATTGGTGGCTCGGGTAGTGGCGGTGAACTCGACGCCCGGGATCACGGCTCCGGTCTGGTCCCGCACTGTGCCCACCAGCCGAGCGTAAGTGCTGGCCTGGCCTTGGGCCAGAGGAGGAGTCATCAAGAAGAAGACGAATACCCAAGCAAAGCAAGTCGGCATCGACAGCAAAGGGCTTTGCACCCGGGGGAATGTTTTGCCGGCGTACCTGGAAGCGTTCCTTGAAGTAAGCCAGCGGAACGGTTTGCGACTGTCAATCGACTGACTACGGTCTTCGCTCATCAACTTTCCACTCCTATCCTGTGTCTGCGAACGCCCGATCGGCTCGGGGTGCGAGTAGCTCTGTGTGGGGCTATTACCTCCGCGGAATCTTGCGTCTTATACTAAACGGCTGAACAACCTTCATCCACTTTGGCTGGTCGACGTGTATTCGATAGAACGCTTCTTCCAGACAGGATAGCAACAGTTGTGCCAGAGTCCGCGAGTCTGATCCATTAGGCGCAGATTGGGTCTTAACTTGTTGATGTAAAGGAAGAAATCTCTGCGTGCCTGAAACGACACCAAGATGACACAGAGACCGGTACTCTATCTCTTGGGATAGTGAGCCTATCGGATCGGATAGTCCTGCCTACCTTGGAATCGCTGAGAAGGGGATCTGTTGGATGACTCTCTGAAGCCGGCGAGTGCCAACGAATCCTAATGGAGAAGGACTTTCGAATCAGTCGCGCTCCCAGGAAACACTGGCTCCATTCGAGAAAGAAACTTGGAGTCCCGGCCGTGGCGGCAGTCTCCAGGCCGCCGTGTATCGAGCCAAAGGCTCGAAAAGAAGAATACTTCGGCCTGGAGACCGAACCCACGTTGACCCGCCGGAGCCAAATGAAGTTTCAGCTTAGCCCCACCCCTGGATGCGCCGGATCATTCAGGAAGAAAGTTTAGGTTGAGGACGGGGGCGATTGTGCTGTTGTCCAGCTCTCTCCTCGGAGCTTGGCCTCATGTTGCTAACAGGTCAAGTCGTTCGCGGCTCTGACGGACTTGTCTTCAGATTGTTGATACCGGGTTCAGGTTCCTTTGCCACGTTCAGACGTTCCGACGAACCGTTCAAGTTTCAGCTTAGCTCTTGATCGCTCCGCAGGCCCGCAGGTGGGCTTCCTGGACTGCCAGGTCGTGCTGGAAACTGTAGGTGGGTTCCTTTTCTCTTCTGACACAAGCGGCGAACTCTCTTAGGTCGGGAAGCTGCAAGGGAACCGGATCGTGGACGATCTTCCGCCACTCCCCTCCCGCCCGGTGGACGAAGAGATCATTGTGTCCCAGATGCTCGATATAGAGACTGCCTCCGGTCCCATAGACCTCGATCCTGCGGGTGTTGGGGGAGACCTCCAGTGTAGGAACCTCGATCACTCCCCAGCCGTGATCAAACTCGAAGACGGCGAGGCCGTTGTCTACGAAATCTTCGGCTTCGGGGTGGTGGCTGCCCATGAACGGCGTGATCTTCTTGGGCTTGCCCATCACTGAGACCATCATGTCGATCACGTGGCAGGCCATCTCGAAGAAGATACCGCCGGGGAAGCGGGTGAAAAGCTCCTTGTAGCGGTCATAGGAGCCAAGTGGTTTGGGCATACGAGCCCGGAACATATAGGGATCACCCAGTTCGCCCTGGCGCCTGCGCTCGATCATTTCAGCTACATTGGGCTTGTAGCGAAATAGATAGATCATCTGGACGAGGAGATGTTTTCGCTGAGCTAGATCGATCAGCCCTTGATACTCCCCGAGGTCGCTGCCGCCGGGCTTCTCCAGCATCACATGCTTTCCGGCCTCCAAGGCCTGTCGGGCATAGGGGATATTTTCGTGGATATGGCCCTCGACCACTACCCCATCGATGTCCTGCTGCAGGAGCTCCTGGAGATTCCGAAATACCCTAAAATGCGGAAGCTTTGGAGCCCACTCACTCCGACGCTTCTCGACTACCTTAGGATCTGGATCGTAGAATCCGACGAGTTCGAACTCCTTTGGATGGTTGGCCACTCTGGTGACGATCCCACTGGCGTGGCTGTGCCACATGCCCAACATTACCAGTCGAAAGGGTGCCATTTCGCTTCTCCTGATGAAATGAGGTCGTTGAGCTCAAGATAAGCCAAGAACGCCGTAGTGTAACACAGCGTCGGGGAGGTTCGGAGGCCCATCGCATCTGTGGTATAACGTCCACAAACCCTCAGAGAAAGGTGATACGGGCTATGAAGGACCTATACGATCGTAGTCGGCTACGGAGCAACCGAAGGAATTTCCTCGCAGTGGCTGGTGGGCTTGGAAGCTATTTGACTGCCTTTTCCGCGCTCTCCTCTCCCTTGTTCTCGCAGGCTCGCGACTATGGACCCCCTGCCTGGATTCCTCTGGAAAAACTCGAGCGGCGCCTTCAGGAACTCGGTCGGCGGTACCCCGATCTGATGAACCTGCGGACCCTGGGAAAGAGCGTCGAGGGCAGGTCTCTCTGGGTCGCGACCCTCACGGACTCCTCGGTTGGGGACGAGACCAAGGAGCACGTGCTGCTGACGACACTACACTCGGGGATAGAGCGGATTGGCCCCAGCTCCTTGCTGTACCTCATGCGATGGCTTCTTTCCGGCCACCCCATGGCCCGTGAGATGCTGAGAAAGCAGAGGATCGTCTGTCTCCCGATCGTCAATCCGGATGGCTATGTGAGTGGAAGCTTTCACAACAAGAACGACCTGGACCCTTATAGCAGCTGGACGCTGGAGGGACCGATGGAGCCGGAAAAGAATCCCGAGGCCATGGCCGTCAAGCGGATCATGGACGAGCTCCAGCCGGAGGTCCACGGCGATATGCACGGCAGCATCCTCGACTTTCACGGTTCGATTCATGCCGATACCAGTGCTGCCTACTCCAACGTGTCTCTTCGCCCCTACCACCACGAGATCATGCGTCTCATGAATGAGGCGGCCTTGGAAGAGGGTTATCCCGCCGACTGGCTGGAGGAAGACTCGGAGCGCATCTTTTGGGGACCTGAGTTGGATCCGATCCGGGACAAGGTATGGAAGGGACGCCCGCGTGCCTATGCGGCGATCTACTGCTACAACCGCTATCACTCGATCGTAACTGCCAACGAAAACGCGTGGGAGCGTAGTGCGCTATTGCGGTATCGCCGACTCCTACAAATTGGCAACGAAGTCTGGCCCGGGGAGTATTTTCCCGGGTATCCAACCCGCGTGATCATGGGGAACGATCTACATCGGCTGACCGCCTACGGAGTCACAGCGGCCCAACGCCGAAAGAGTCGGGTCGAGCTTTGGAACAAGACTCGCCAGATCACCTTTGGTTTCGATTGGCCGGAAACTGAAGGAATGATCCTGTGCTTCTGTGCGACTTCGCTGACGGCGGTCCAGAAATGGCTGGGTGATGCCACGCTCAGCGACATGGCCCAGAGGATCAAAAGCCACCCTGGGTTTCGGAGTAAGGAGATCCTCCGGCTGGCGAAACTCCACCCCGGGGAGGACGGTAAGAGGCCAGCGGCCTTTCTGACCGAAGGGGGAGGGGCCAAATACTACGGGATGGACCAGGGTCCTGACAGTCTTGATGCTGGAGAGGTCTCCCCCATCGAACACGGACTCTGTATCCGACTCCGTATTCCCTACCACAAGGCTGAGTTGCTGGATCTACGGCTCAATGGCCATCCGGTAGGTCGTTCGGAATCTGACGGATACGTGAGTTGGGTCGCTCGAGGTTTTTTCAACGTACAGGTGAACGTTTCTCCGGAAAGGACGAAGAAGGATGACTTTTTTCTGGTTACCTGCGAGTACGATCCACGAGAGAGGCGCACCCAGGGCACGGCTACCTGGGAGGGGAAATGAGAGTGCTACCCGGTTGATCGGAGGCGAAGCTAGTGTCAGAGGCGTATTTTGCGGCGGCCGTGCAGATGTGCTCAGGGGAGTCCAAAGTGGCCAACCTGAAAGCCGCGACGCGACAGGTGGAGAAGGCCGCCCAATTGGGAGCCCAGGTGGTCGCACTGCCGGAGCTCTTCAATTGCCTGGGACGGACCGAAATCATGCTGCAGGAGGCCGAGGGAATTCCTGGCCCTACCAGTGAGGCCATGGGCCGTCTAGCTCGACGTCTGGGCATCATTCTGGTGGCGGGAAGCATCTGTGAGCGTGACGTTGAGGCAGGGAAGGTGTTCAATACCTGTCTGTTGATCGACTCCTCCGGACAGCTGCAAGCCAGATATAGGAAGATGCACCTCTTCGATATCGACCTGCCAGGACAGGTCAGCTACCAGGAATCTAGTTGGCTCAGTCCGGGAGACGATGTTGTTGCTGTTCCGACCGAGCTGGGTTGCTTCGGATTGTCCATCTGTTACGATCTGCGTTTCCCCGAACTGTACCGGAGGCTGATCGAGGCTGGAGCCGAACTGCTTATGGTTCCCGCGGCCTTCGCGTTGGCTACGGGGAAGGATCATTGGCAGGTTCTGCTGCGGAGTAGGGCTATCGAGAACCAGGTATTCGTAGTCGCACCCAACCAGTTTGGCCAACCCACACCCCAGTTCACGGCATACGGTCGGTCGACGATCATCGATCCCTGGGGAACATCGCTGGCCGTGGCTCCGGATGGGGAGTCCATGATTCTGGCACAGATCGATCCGGGCCGGCAGCAGGAGATACGTCGTCGTCTCCCTGCTCTCGCCCACCGAAGAAAAGTCCTGGAAAGGGCAAACCGCCAGGATTGACTCTTGGCTATGCTTCTCTGCCGGGTCACTTGCTGGTAAAGACCTTGGGATCGATTTTCTGGTCGTGGAGGATGCGGTCGAACTTCATTTCCCAGTGACCCACGAAACTCCCTCGGAATTGGTCCAAGTTGATCGTGACTCGATAGGTATGGGGCAGGTTTAGACCATCAACATTCTTGAAGTCCTCGAACCTTTCCATCAGGGTGATTCGGTCCCGAGATTCTGGAAAGTTTTCGGTGGGCCCGTCCCCTGGGGATCTTGGCGGGGTGGATCCGGGTCCCCTCCCCAAGTTATTGATGGGCCGTATCCTACCGGAGGGTATGATCAGCCGGTAGGAGCTGGCCAGGTGGCGGTGGGTTTCTGGCTCGAAGAAGAGCGCGATTTTGTAGTCGACTCGCTCTTTGGGTTTGTACTCGAGCCGGTGCATCTGCTTGTCTTCGAACTTTTTGAGGCCCTTGTATTTGAGCTTCGGGCGTCGTTCTTCCACTCCCAGGAGCGCCCAGTCGGTGGAAAGAACACCGCCGTAAAGACCCTCGGGGATGAGGTCCTGAAAATGAGCCCAGAGAGATTGTCCTAACTGGGAGCGAGTCCCTGGGGCGATTTGGGCGACGTCAAGCTGCTTGCCATCGTAGACGAGGAGCTCCTCCTGATAGTGTATGTGCCCGAACCGGATACTGGATCGGACCTTCCTACCCTCCGAGACCCAGACGGCGGGCCCTGCCATCTGTCCTGTGCCTCCCACCCGGATGTCCAGGTAGCCCATGCCCTGAGCCATCCTGTTTCGGCGGGCAGGATTTTCACCGATTGCCTCCAGGTGGAGTGCGATCAACTGCTCGGGCTTAAGCTTTCGCGCCGACAGTTCCCAGGTGAAGAGGAAAGTAGCGAGGGATAGGAAAAGGAGAAACTGGGTTCTTGCTTTCATCGGATCAATTGATGGTTGTTGATCTGCAACCTGTACCCAAATGAAGCCTCAGGTCAATCCCACCACTAGTCCGGGACCGCTCCTTTGCAGTCACGGCTCTGTCGGACGTGGATTCGTAACGCTGGTAGTTCGCTCGTTGGCGGCACCTTCGGAGGACAGGAGACGTGCGACGTATTCTTGAAGTTTCAGCTTAGTGCTGCCCCAAGCCACGCTGTTTGTTTAGCCCGTCTGGATGGTTCTCTTCCCCGGGTCGAAGGCCATTCGCTTGCGGCCCCAGTAGGCGTCGGTGGCCATGATGCAGGCGATCGAGTGGCCGTAGCCTGCTTCGACCGGGCAGTAGAGGCTCTCGGAGTCTCGGCTGCGTACGGCTTTCAACCAGTTTGCCACGTGGCTCTTCTCACCGGGGGCGTCAGGGATAGGCACCATGTCGGCGGTCTTGTCCTCTCGGCCAACGCCCTTGCCTGTGAACTGCCAGTCGGCCTCGGGATTGGCGCTGGATTCGGCGGTGCCCGCGGACCAGTCGGCACTATTGGTTGAGCCTCCAGCCTCGAAACTTCCGCGGGTTCCATGAACCTGCGTGGCCTTTCCGTAGCCGTTGATCAGATTGGTCGAATACACGGTTAGAAATTTTCGATCTCCCTTCTGGTACTCGAGCGAGACCTCGAGGGTGTCGGGATTTTCCCGCCAATCCTTCCACTCATAGATACCGCCGTGCGCGACCGCGTTGAGTGGTAACGAGGTTCCGGTCAGCATGTGTGCCAGATCGATGCCGTGGGTCATCCACTGGTCGATGATGCCGCTGGAAAAGTCCTTGAAAAGGCGAAAGCAGCGAAAGACGCGGGGATCGAAGGGACGGTGTTTCTTGCCCATCAGCCAGGTATTCCAGTCCAAATCTGCTTCTTTGATCCAGGCCAGATCCTTGTCTTTCTTGGCCCAGCGGTAGGGGCTATACCAGCTCCAGTAGAGATCTACCTTTGCGATGTCGCCGATGATCCCCTCGGCAATCATCTTGGCGGCTTGACGATATTTGGGATAGGCGCGTCGCTGGGTGCCGATCTGGACGATGGTGCCCGCCTTCTTGACTGCGTCAAAGGCCGCGTTGACCTCTTCCAGGACGTTGCCCATGGGTTTTTCGCAGTAGGCATCCTTACCCGCCTCTGCAGCCAGTTTCAGGATCTGGGCGTGGGCGTGGTCCGGAGTGGCAATGATGAGAGCGTCCAGGTCCTGGTCGTTGAGGATTTCCTCATGGTGCCGGTAGACCTTGGGGGCCTTTCCTTCTTCTTGCTTGACCAGTTCCACCGCCTTGTCTCGTCGGTAGCTCCAGAGGTCGCAAACCGCCGTCAGGTGCGCGTTGAAGTTCTTGTTGCCGCGGAAGAACTCCTTCAGGATGGAGGTTCCGCGGCCGCCTGGTCCGACGATGCCTACGTTGATCCGGTCGTTGACGTCACGAGCCCGAATGGTTCGAGGGAATCCCGTCAGGGCGAGACCGGCCCCGGCACCCGCCGAGTGGGAAAGAAAGGAACGTCGGCTGATCGAAGATTCAGACATGGTTACTCATTCTCCTTAGGTATGAATCTGTACGTCTGGCTGAAGGATTTCCGAAGTGACTTCCATCATTTGATGGTGAAGATCTTGGAATCAATGGCACGGTCGTGGGTGATGTTGTTAAATTTCATCTCCCAGTGGCCCACGAAACTCGACCGCTGCAGGCTTTGGTTAACTGTGAGCCTATAGGTATGGGGCAGTGTCAAGCCGTCCACTTCCTTGAAGTCCTCGAATCTCTCTTCCAGCGTGATCCGGCTTCGGGACTCTGGATCCGCAACTCTTGGGGCAGTTGCTGACCCACCCAGATCTCCCTGCGAGCTTTGGGAGCCCCGGATGTTTTCTATCCGACGACCCATACTAGCCGGAACGACCAACAGGTAGCGACTGGCGACATGACGATATGTCTCTGGTTCGAAGTAGAGGTTTATGTTGTAGTCCACACCCTTGCGCATCCGGTACTGGAGTTGGTGAACCTTCTTGTCGTCGAACTTCTTCAAACCTTTATAGTTGAGTTTTGAACGTCTCCCCTGCACGTCTAGCAGGGCCCAGTCGGTGCCCAGGACGCCACCATAGAGCCCTTCCTGCATCAGCCGGAGGAAGTTATTCCAGAGGACGTCTCCCAGCTGGGAGCGTTGGCCTGGCGTAATGTGGCGGACTTCAACCTTGTCTCCGTTGCGTATCGCGGTCTCTTCAGCATAGGTAGCGTGACCGAACCTGAAGCTTGAGCGAAGCATGGTGCCCTCGGAGACGAAAACCGCGGGACCGGCGAGTTTTCCGCTTCCTCCTACGCGAATATCCATGGTGCCCACACCCTGAGCGAGCCTGGTCTTACGAGCCAGGTTCTCCCCGATGGATTTCAGGTGAAGGGAGATCAACTCTTCTTTCTTGAGTTTCTTGGCCGAGGTGTCCGAGGTAAGAAGAAAGAAAGTGGCCAGAGCACAGACTGCTAGTTTGAAGGCTATTCTCATGAGAATTCTCCTAGACCTGGACGGATTGTGAGCCCATTACCGAGGTCCCATATAGGGATCCTGTATTCTTGGCATTACTGTCATCTTTATCTTCGCAGCCACTTCAAGTCAAGAATATCCCGGAGTTCAAGAGAGTATCGTGCATATCATTCGAGTGACTGGGAGTGACTGGATCACAGACGGCTTCGGGTCAGGCAAGAAATCAGGCGGAAAAGCCTGGCCTGTGTCTGCTTCATGAGCGGTGTAGAGTACAACGGCTCCGTCGCGATTGTCATCCAGAAGAAGACCGATGAATCCCCCGGTAAACGCCCCGATGATGGCGTAGATTGCCGAGGCGTCGGCGTTGGTAAAGGGCTGGTTTGCGCCTCCCCAGACAGCAGGGCCCAGCAGCGCCCCGGTTCCGGCTCCTACTGCTCCTCCGATAAGGAGTCCGTCCCATTTGCTGTCGAAAGCGCCTGGATCGAGCACCTTGGCGACGTCAGATCTTGCTACTTGTTTCTGGGTTCCGGTCTTGTCCCTGAGGGTCAAGCTTTGTGCGTCAGATTTCTCAAACAAGCCTTTGATGTGTTCGTCTCCGGTTTTCAGAATCACCTCGACGTGGGCACCCGGGGCAGGGCATCCACCTTCTCCCACCGACCTAGAATTACTCCTGCATCGGTTTGCGCCAGCATCAGGAGTGCCACCAGGAACAATAGCGAGGTCGCTTTCGGACGCACGCGGAATTAAAAACGCATCAGGTTTCAGGTTACTCGATGATCTTGCTGAGCTGATACTCTACGATGCCGCGGGCGCCGGCTTGCTTGAGCTGCGGAATGATGTCGCGAACCACGATCTCCTCGATGACTGTGTTCAACGCCGCCCAGCCGTCGACCGAGAGAGATGAAATGGTTGGTTTCTGCAGAGCCGGCAGGATCTCGAGAACCTTGTCAAGGCGATCCTGAGGGACATTCATCATCAGGCCTACTTTGCCCTCGGCGGCCATTGTGCCTTGCAGCATCAGGACGATGTCTTCGACCTTTTTTCGTTTCCAGGGATCGGCCCAGCTGCTCTCGTTGGCGATGAACCGAGGTGTGCTCTCGAGAATGGTATCGATGATTCTCAGGTTGTTGGCTCGCAACGAGCTACCGGTCTCCGTAATCTCTACGATCGCATCCGCTAGCCTGGGAGGCTTGACCTCGGTTGCGCCCCAGGAGAACTCGACGTGTGCCGTCACTCCGTGACCCTTCAGATAGTCGGTGGTCAGATTCACGGCCTCGGTGGCGATGTGCTTTCCCTCTAGATCCTTGGGGCTTCGAATGGACGAGTCGTTGGCTACTGCCAGGACCCAGCTAGCGGGGCGACGACTCACTTTTGAGAAGACCAACTCCGCTACCTCGACTACCTTGGCTCGATTCTCGACGATCCAATCGTGCCCGGTCAGGCCCGCATCCATGACGCCATCCTGAACGTAGCGAGCCATCTCCTGGGCCCGAATCAGAATGCACTCGATCTCGGGATCGTCGATCTCAGGATAGTAGGAACGCGACCGAAACGTGATCTGGTAGCCTGCCTGGCGGAAAAGCTGGGCGGTTGCTTCCTGCAGGCTGCCTGCTGGGATTCCCAAGCGGAGAATTCTACTCATTCGATCTTCTCATACCTTCTTCTTGTAGACTGCCGTCGGGTCGAAGACCGGTTTGGCAATCAGTCGGATTCCGTCTCCTTCGATTTTCCGGAAGAAGCAGCTGCGATAGCCCTTGTGACAGGCTGCCCCGCCAATCTGTCTGACTCGGACCAGCAGGGTATCCGCGTCGCAGTCCAGATACATACTACGAAGCTCCTGGACGTGACCACTTTCTTCTCCCTTCCTCCAGAGCCGATTCCGGCTCCGGGAAAAGTAGCAGACTCGGCCAGTGTGCTGGGTCTCTTCGAAGGCTTCACGATTCATGTAGGCCATCATGAGCACATCACCCGTGTCATCGTCTTGAGCGATCACGGGAACCATGCCCCCCAGCTTTTCGAAGTCTATCGAATCAGGTTGTGAATCGGACACTCTTCCTTCTCCATTTGCTTGGGATGTTGGATGTATGGGTTAGGACTGGGAACCCTACTCCCTTACACTTCACTTCGCCTAAAGCGCTCGATCAGGTGATCGCAGGACTTCGCCGCCAAGGCCATCATCGTCAAAGTAGGATTCTGACACCCAGAGCTGACGAAGCCAGCTCCATCCATCACGAAAAGATTTCCGATATCGTGTGTCTGGTTGTAGGAATCCAGCACCGACTTCTTTGGATCCTTGCCCATGCGGGCGGTCCCAACTTCGTGAATCGCCATTCCGGGCATCGCCAGCTGTGAGTTCATGACGATGTTGCGTGCCCCTGTGGCCTCCAGCATTTCGGCGGCTGCGGCTGCGGCGTCTTCCATCATTGCGTGCTCGTTGGGGCCATGGGTCATGTGGACGCGCAGGGCTGGAATCCCCCAGGCGTCCTTTTTCACCGGGTCGATTTCGCAGTAGTTGTCCCAGCGGGCCAGAGATTCTCCAAAGCCTCCGAGTCGAATACCGTAGAGCCCGGACTTGACTGCTTCCTTGTAGGAGCGTCCGAAGCCCTCGGCGCCAAAGTTGAATTTGGGAGCACTTCCACCCTGAAATCCGTAGCCACGAATGAAACGCGGGTGCCGACTGCCACCTGCCAGATTTCGGAATCTGATGATGTAGATTCCGTTGGGTCTTCGCGGATCGCTAGCCGACGCTTTGTAGTCGAAGTCGGTCATCTCGCCGGAGGCGCCGGCACCCACCGCGTGATCCATCAGGTACCTGCCCAGCACGCCGCTGGAGTTTGCCAACCCGTCCGGGTATTCGCCGGTCGCGGAATTGAAGAGAATTCGGGTAGATTCCAGGGCCTGGGCGCAAAGGATGATGCTACGAGCTTTGACTTCATAGGTCTTGCGGCTATTGCGGTCGATGTAGGTGACCCCTCGAGCCTGGTTTTCAGCGTTGTCCATTTCGATCTGGCTGACTATGGCATTGGCGGTGAGGTCGCAGTTACCGCTGGCCAGTGCATCCTTGAGCGTCGTTGCCGGACTGTTGAAGTAAGAGGCGGTGATGCATCCCCGCTCGCAAGGACCACAGTAGTGGCAGGGAGCGCGTCCGTTGTGGGCCTGGGTCAGGATCGCTGTCCTCCCGATCGTGACGGTGCGTCCCAACTTCTCGCTGACTCGCTTTCGAAGCAGTTTTTCTCCACAGGTCATGGCCATGGGAGGAAGGAACTGGCCATCGGGAAGTGCCGGGTTGCCTTCGTTTCTGCCGCTGATGCCAACGTATCTTTCGACCTCGTCGTAGTAGGGAGCGATGTCTGCATAAGACAGGGGCCAGTCATCGCCGTACCCATCGTGACTTGCTGCTTTGAAGTCCAGGTCGCTGAGACGATAGCTCTGTCGTCCCCATACCATGCTGCGGCCGCCTACGACGCGAAGCCGCTGCCAGGTGAAGGGTTTGTCCTCGGGCGTCGTGTAGGGATTCTCCAAATCGTTGACGAACCAGTCGTAGTTGTATTCGGTGCAGGCGTAACAAGCCTTCTGGATGGGGCGGGTCCGAGCCAACTCCGGAGAGAAGTTTCGGTAGGAGAGCTGGTAACCAGGCATGTGCTCGGTGAACTCGCTGGGAGGCACCTTGCGTCCCGCCTCCAGGATCAGCACCTTGAGGCCCGCTTCCGAGAGCTTTTTGGCCGCCCATCCACCGCTGGCTCCTGAACCCACGACGATGGCATCGTAGACGGTCTTGCTTTGAGATCTCACCGGTGTGCTCCCTCTGGATGCTCGCATCCGGAAAAGCTCCCGTGAAAGGATGTCCCGCTCCAACCCAGTTCCTTCATGCCGGCCTCGGAGTTGTAGTAGGCTCGACTGATCCAGTCCTTGAGGTTGTTGAAATGGGTGTGGCCCGGAAACTCGGAGCGGTTGTCGCCCCAGTTCACGAGGCGATGAGGGTAGGCAATCAGGTTCAAGAACTCTACCTGGTGTTTCTTCGGGATGTGGATGAAGGCGGATCCATAGCGCTCCCTGCAGGCTCCGTCCAGATATGCCAGGCTGTCCAGAAACTGGCTTTGGATCTCTCTCGACTCCGCGTTCAGGAGGTGGTCGATGAATCGGTTGACCTGGGCCGCACCGGCACCGGGTGTATCGGTTTTGGGGATGATGAGATCCCCCAGATCGGTCAGGGTCCGGTTCTGGTGTTCATCGAGGAAAGTAGGTTTCCAGTCGCTTCGGGCCAACTCTTTGGAGGCATCGTGCCCTGAGGGGAATTCCCTGGCTTCTGGGTTTGACAGAGCCGGTCTTCCGGAAGCTACTGAGGTGAAGGCAGCAGCGAGGCTACCAAGGACAGAGCGTCTGAACAGTTCACGTCGTTTCATGAAGGTCTCACTCGCGGAAAAATACTTCTATTTCGCACTCTCTGTCGTCCAGCTCTCAGCCGAGGACAGCGGCAACAGTAATAACGTAATCGGGTGCGAGCGTGCAACCTTTTGGGTAGGAGGGATTCGACGAAGGAACTTCAGTCTAGTCTACTCTCAGGGAGAAGTTTCAGCTTAGCCTCACTCCTGGCTGCAGACCGCCGGGTCATTCGAGAGAGAAACTGTTGCTTCCAGGACAGGCATTGTCTATTCATGGAAGCCTGAAGCGCGAGCGAGGGGTTGGGGATCTGCAACATCCTGCTGTTGTCCAGCTCCCTCCTCGGAACTTGGCCTGATGTTGCCAACTGGTCAAGTCGTTCGCGGCTCTGTCGGACTTGGCTTCGTAACGCTGGTTGTTAACCCGTTGGCGGCACCTTCGGAGGACAGGAGACGTGCGACGTTCAGACGTGCGACATATTCTTGAAGTTTCAGCTCAGCACAGGCGCTCAGCCCGGTAGCGCTGCATCGTTGAGGCTGAAACTGGAAAGCATACGCACTATTAGTTTCCTCAGCTCCGAATAGCGTTGACCGGGTGCGATAAAGAGCATGTAGAGCAGATGATCGTTCGGGAGGGCTCGAGTAAAGACGGTCACGCGCTCGTTCTCTCTGGTTACTGGCGAGCGTCCGCGCAGCGTCACCGAGAGTGCTTGGTCTCCGTCGATCAACTCATCATGAGCGGATCGCCGAACCTGACCCAGGTACTGGTTACCCTCCAGCAGCAGCTGAATTAGATTGTTGGTGGCTCGTTCCAGATGATCACGTCCGCGAAACGGTCCCCGGTCCGATCCTTCGGTGCTCTGCTGGGAGGGATCGAAGTAATTCACGATCAGCCCGTAGACGATACTCTGCTCGCCTCGGTTCCCCTGCAGCATGCCCCCTTCCGGAAGCAGGGTCACGCTTGCCCCTTGACGGGCTTCAAGGGGTCGCCAGTTTTCTGGGTAACGAATGCGGAAAAACCCGTTCCGCTGCCCGAACAATCGCAGCCGGGAGGAGGGCCTCTCGATCCGCACCTGTGCGGGGCGTTGTCCGCTCTCATCTCGTGGGGGAGGGGCAGAGGTCGCACTGCTGGTCTGCTTCTTCGGTGCGGGCGCCTTGGGTAGACGGCGCAGAATGGTTTGGACCTCCTCGAATCCGCCGACTGGAGCCCTTTTTCGACCCTTGCCAAGTTGCTGGATCTCTTCTCGGACTCGAGCTGCCCGATTCTTGGGAGCCGGATGGCTGCTGAAGAACTGCTCCATCTTTCCTGGGTCCTTAGCCGATTCTCGGCGAAGCGTTTCAAAGAAGTCAGCCATGGACATCGGGTCGTAACCTGCCCGGTGCAGCATCTGGGTTCCTACCACATCGGATTGGGTCTCCGCTTTGCGGCTGAACTTGAGGAAGAGGGCATTCAATCCAAAGCCACCCGCGGCGGCGATAATCTGTTGCATTCCGATCCCGCCACCACCGCCCAGCACTGCGCCCAGGGCTCCAAGTCCTGCTTGGGCGAGATAGGCCTTAGAGACTCGATTGGTTCCGTGGCGCAGAGCAACATGTCCCATTTCATGGGCCATCACTCCGGCGAGCTCGGCTTCGTTCTCGGCAGCCTCGATCAGTCCCCGATTGATGTACATGAAGCCGCCGGGAAGGGCGAAAGCATTGATTGCAGCCTGGTTGGTAACTTTGAACTGGTAGGGAAAATCAGGCGCCTGTATTACTGTTGCGAGTCGCTTTCCCACTTTGCTGACATAGCTATTGACTGTCGCGTCGCGCAGCATCGGTAGCTGCGCTTCGATTTCGGAAGCGGACTGGCGGCCGATCTCAACATCTTGCTCCAACGACATCAAATTGAATCCGGGTTTGACCTTGGTCTGGGCCCAAAGCACTGGGGATATAGCGACGATCAAGACCAGGGCGAGAGTTCGTTTCCACATGGCTACTTCTTACTCAAGTCTTGACAGAACCGATTGCGGTTTACTGTGCCAGAGTCTCGGCTGGTCCTATAAGGGAGACTGGAAAAGGACAGTGGATAGTTCAACCCGACGCTCCGTCTGAGACGACTTTCTCAATGAACCTGTCTGTGCTGGCAGGATCCACCTGCCGGCAACTCTGGGTCAGATTGTCGGCTATTTCGTTTAGGTCCTGACTCCATTCATCTGCTGAGGCCGTGGGAGGATCGAGCTTTGAGAATTCACCACAAAGAAGGATCAGTCGCAGGAAGTGTCGAAACAGAATGCCCTCCTCTTTCACCAGATTTCGCCGAGTGACGTATTGGTTGAAGTTTCCCCGGAAAGCAAATAGCTCTCCAGCCGCCCAAATCGGCTCGGTCCAGAGCTGGGTAACACCGGGGAGCTCTAGATCGAACAACATCCGTAGCTTGTCCGCGAACGGAGGCGGGTAATAGGTCGTCCTGTCTTCGTCGAAATCCGGCTCCTGCCGAGGCAGCAATCCATGCTGGATCAACTTGCCGTCGAGGTGACTGGTGGCCAAACGGCCCGGTGCCAGGAGCTCCTGGGAGGGGACGGGCAGCAGACGTGCTACCGATCCGGTCAGGTTCAGCACGCTTTCCATGGCCTGAAGGCGCTCTTGGCGATCGGCGTTGCCCAGCTGCTCGACCAAAAAACCCCCGTAGAGAGGATTGATACTCCGGAAGAGCCGGAGTTTAGGCAGCTCATCGGTCGGAGTGGCAAGGACGGGTTGATAGGATTTGACCCCCGGCTTTTCGGACTGCAGAACACCTTGGACTTCGAATGGCTGTGGCTCCAGGGTGACATATCCTCCCTTCCACAACGTCAAAATCATCCGATTAAGGTCTTCCCCGGCAGCTTCACGGCGTCGTGGACTCAGGAAGCGCTTTCGGATAAAGGACCGGACACGCTCCACCTCGGGGGAAAGGCTCAAGAGATAAACCAGTAGGCGCCAGGGCAGGGGCCCCTTGCTCGAAAGTGACGCTGGACGCGCACTCTGCAGTTTGGAGAAATGGGATTGATCGTAATACTGGCGCGTCTTCTTTCGTCTGGGGATCCGCTTATTGAAGGTTCTTATGGACTGTCTGTTTCTCGAGCCCCTCGGGTTTCGAGCCATACCCTGGTGCCGTTCCTTCCAGCGCAGGATCCGGACATCATCAGGGTGGGCGAGTGCGAATACGAATCCGCGGCTATCGTACTGCGGCCTGCCCGCCCTACCGAAGATCTGGTGGGCTGTGCTGGGGTCAACCAGCCTTTGCTGGCCTGGAGGACCCTTGACCAGAGTGGTCAGGACAATCGACCGCGCTGGAAGATTGATTCCGGCGGAGAGGGTCTCGGTGCAGATGGCGGCGGCGAGTAGTCTCTGCTGGAAGAGTTCCTCAACTACCCTGCGGTACTTCGGCAGGATCCCGGCGTGGTGGACTCCGACCCCTCGCAGCAAGACCTGCTTCAGCCTGGGACCGGCTCCCTGGGTCCAGTTCATGCGATCCAGTTTGTCGGATAGCTTCCGTCGCTGGGTCGGTTTTAGAAGCCGAAGCCCCTTGAGCTGTTCGGCAACGCTCCAACACTGGCGCCGGTTGAAGCAGAAGACGAGAGCAGGTGTCCTACGTGCCTTTTTATCGCCCTCCACCATCACGGAAAGCTGTTCTCCCAGAAACTTGTCCTCTATCCATTGGTAGGTCAGGGGAACCTTTCGCTCTGTACTTTCCACCAGCTCGAGCCGCCTACCGTGGCTGCCGTCGAGCCACTGGACGAACTCACCAGGGTTGCCCACGGTCGCCGACAAGAGCAGCAGTCGAACGTGGCTCGGTAAGAGTGCCAGCGACAATTCCCAGACGATGCCCCGCTCCGGATCCGAGAAGGTGTGGAACTCATCCATGACCACCACTCCCACCTCCTCGAAGCCGAAGTCGGTTGGACTGAGCAGCCGGTTCAGCAGGATCTCGGCTACTACAACCAGGACGCGGGCTCGAGGGTTGACTCTGCGGTTTCCGGTCACCAGACCCACGTCTTCAGCTCGGAATCCCCAGCGGACTGCTGCGTCCTGCACTTCACGGAATTTCTGTTCCGTCAGAGCGATCAGCGGCGTCGTGTAATAGGCCTTCTTTCCGCAGTGGAGGGCCTCGAACAAGGCTCCCTCGGCGATCAGCGTTTTTCCGGTGCCCGTTGGGGCGCACACCATGATTCCCTGATCAGAACGAAACCAAGCTTCGAGGGCTTTTTCTTGAAGCCGATAGGGAGTGTAGGGCAGCTCCTCCAGGTATAGGGAAGCGAGTTCCAGACGGTTGGACATGGTGGTGGTGTACTTTTATCACAAGGGCACGACCCGCACGATGCCCAGTTGGGCGCACTTCAGTACATTCGCTCTACCCGTTGAGCTTGCGCATGGTATGCTGCCCTCGATTTTTCGACGAGGAGGCATTGATGGAAAAAGATTTGCGTTATCCGTTGGGGAGGCTCCAGATCACGGAGGAGAGCCTGAGCCAGGAGGACCGTGTTGCGCTGATCGAGGAGATGGAAGAGGCTCCCGAGAGGCTCCGCAACGCGGTTGCGGGGTTGAGCGAGGAGCGGTTGGGGATGTCCTACCGTCCGGGAGGCTGGACGGTTCGGCAAGTCGTCCAACACATCGGGGATAGCCACTTGAACGGCTATCTGAACTTCAAGCGATCGTTGACAGAGAAGCAGCCCTCCCTCATCTCTTATGACCAGGTCAAGTGGGTCGACCTGGAGGATTCGAAGTCGGGTCCGATCGAGCCGGCCCTGGCCTTGGTGGACAGCTTGCATCGGCGTTGGGTGGTATTGCTTCGGTCCCTTTCACCGGATCAGTTTGGCCGCACTTTCCACCATCCCAGGATGGGGGTGAGGGACCTGGACTTTCTCTTGAACCTCTATGCCTGGCATGGGCGACATCACTTTGCGCAGATCCAGTCCGTGGCGCAAGGCGGCTTTCGTTGAAAACGAGTTGTGGGGGATTCGTGAAAGGGCTGTTGGTTCTGTTTCTGATCTGCAGTTTCGGGCAAGTGCTGGCTTGGACAGGAGGAGGCCGAGCGCCCTCGGAACAGCAGAAAACAATCCTGATGGTCGACGATCAGCAGGTGCTCTACCGTTCGGGAACCGAGCGGGTCTTGAGGCCTCTGGATCGGCACCCCGAGAATCCGATGCTGCCTTCGGACAAGCCCTGGGAGCTGACGGTCGCCTATTGCAGCGTGCACCGAGATCCGACGACCGGGCACTACCAGCTGTGGTACCAGGCCTGGGGCAAGTTGTGCTATGCCACTTCGGAGGATGGAATCCACTGGGTCAAACCCAATCTGGGGTTACACGACTACGAGGGCGAGAGTGACACCAACATCCTGCTGGATATCGGCTTCGGCGGCGGAGTTCTCTTCGATCCTCGAGATCCCGACCCTTCCCGCCGCTACAAGTTTGCCTACTGGGGCAGCGGTAAGCTTGGGGATTTCGAACACCTGGGTCTGCTGGTGGCTTTCTCTCCCGATGGAATCCACTGGACCAAGCATCCCCGGGCTCCAGTTCTGAAGGGGTCACATGGAGAATATATCCTACCACCGTTCGCGGACGACCCCGGGATCGCAACTGGGAAACTAGGCGGGCCTCCGCTATCTACCAGCGACGTCACCGATCCGATCTGGGATCCGGGCCACGATACCTTCGCCATCTATTCCAAGACCTGGCTCGACGGACCCGATGGAACCATGCACTGGAAGCGGGCGGTAGTCCGGACCGACAGCAAGGACTTTGTGCACTGGTCCACACCCCGGTTGGTAGTAGCGCCCGACGAACTCGATGGTTGGGGCGGTGATGAACGTGAGTTGGCGCGAACGGCCGGGGGCGGGGGTAGCGACGGGAAGCAACTCCACAGCGGACCTGCCTTCTACTACAACGGGATGTACTTCTCGCTGCTGCAAGTGTTGGACTCGGGTGCTACCGGAAACATGCCGATCGAGTTAGCTCTCAGCCACGACGGTTATCAGTGGCAGCGTCCCTTTCGGAACAGTCCGTTTCTGCCGGCGCTGGAGGACAAGACCCAGTTCGACGCCAGCATCATCTGGAGCAACGCCACCCCGGTACTCCTAGAGGACGAGTTCCGATTCTACTATGGCGCCTATAGCAACCAGTGGAATATCGACGATGATCGCAAGCAGATCTCGGGGGTCGGTCTCGCGACCATGCCGCGGGATCGCTTTGCCGGAATACGGCCCCTCGGCCGGATTGGACAGATTACGATGAAACCGCTCGATCTGCGTGCGGTCTCGAGCGTGACACTGAACGCCGATGCTTCCCAGGGCTCGATCCGGGTCGAGCTGCTGAACGAGGCAGGCTATAGGGTCAAGGGTTGGTCCAAGGTAGAGGCGAACGTGATTCAGGGGGATCATCTGAGTCATCCGGTTGGCTGGAGGAATCGCGGGATCGGCGACCTTCCGGCGGGCCGCTACAAGCTGCGGATTCACCTCGACAATGCGAAGATTTATGCAATGACGCTCGACTAGACCCCTTGGTCGAAGGAGGAGGCCACAACCCCTAGAGGGTTGGGATCAAAAGGGATGGCTGTTTGCCCAGGGTTCGGAAACCCTGGGCTATACGCCGCAACCCCGTTGGGGTTGACCTCTTTGATGTCGGCGGTATGAGGTCGCTCGCTACTTCTAGTAGGGTTTCCCGAGAATCGACTCCGAGGATAGGAGACAATCATGAGTGAGCAGCTGAGAATCATGGCCATCGTATGTCATCCGGCAGACGCTCTGGACCACGCGGGAGGCACGCTTTGCCTACACGCAGAGCGTGGAGATGAGGTCACGGTGGTCGTTTGCACCCATGGTGTCGAAACACACGATCTGGCTCGTAATGAGAGCCTCAGCCGCGGCGATGACGATATTGCGGATCTGGAAAAGGCCATAGAGGGCAAAGAGCAAGAGGTCGTTCGAGGTCTCGAGGTCCTGGGGGTGAAAGACGCTCGCTTTCTACGATTTCCCGATGACGTTGTCAGCGTGACTTAGGAATTGCTAGAGGCGATCGCAGGGCAGCTGGCAGAGGTACAGCCTCATCTCTTGATCATCCACAACCCGACCGAGGAACTGGGGTTTGGGTACACCGATTCAACTCAGGCCGTGCTGAAGGCGGTTGGACTCGCCCACACGCCGCGGTTTTTGCAGAAGAAGAAGGATGGAGCCTTCCCGGTTCAGATTTTCTTCCTGGCCATGTACGGGCACACCAATCAGCTGACCAGCGACGGGATCCGACATGGGAATGTTCTGGTTGATATCACGCCTGTGATGGATCGAAAGGTCCAGGCCATGGATTGTCTGAAGAGCCAGTTCTACACCGGCGATCTGGCCCGAAAATGCGTCGAGATCACCAACGGTCGGATGGGTTTGCACGCCTCGATCCCCTACGCCGAGTCGTTCCAGACTCTGCACCCCGACGTCTACTCCCATCTACCGGCCAACGAGTTCCTGATGAGTCGATCCCGTACATCGAGGAGTGAGCTGGCAAAGGAAATGAAGGTCAAGGTCAACGAGGTGCCAGTGCTCGAGTAGGGTCATACCACTTCAAGGTACAAGATACAAACGAATTCCAAATCACAAGCACCAGGTTCCAAACGGTGCGGCGAATGGGCTCAACTGTCGGTAGTGTGAAGCCAAGTCCGGCAGAGCCGCGAACGACTTGAGCCGCTAGCAGCATGAGGCCAGGTTCCGAGGAGAGAGCTGGACAAGAGCACAATCTCGCCTTAATCGTGCTTAGGCTTGCCATGAATACGACCAGACACCCCGGACGTGATCATGCTGGTTCGTGATGCTTCTCAGAACCCAACACCGATCCCACCATCAGGACCACTAACGCTCCGACCACGTTGTAGTACAGCCAGGACACCTCCGTCAGGATACTGAACGAGACGACGCTCAACATGCCCGCGATCAAACCCCAGAAGGCGCCTCTGGCGGTGGACCTCTTTACCAGGAATGCCAACAAGAAGACGCCCAGCAGCGAGCCATAGAAGTAAGATCCCACCAGGTTGACGGCCACGATCAGCGAGCCCAGTTGTCCTGCATAGAGGGCTGCTCCGGTCGCCAGCAATCCCCAGAACAAGGTCGCCAGACGGGCGGCTAGAAGGTAGTGACGTTCGCTTGCCCCAGGGGCCCAATAACGCTGGTAGAAGTCGATCACGGTCACGCTGGACAATGCCGTTAGCTCCGAGTCCAACGAGGACATCGCCGCGGCGAAAATCACCGCGATCATCAGGCCCAGGATTCCGGTAGGGACATAGTGAAGCAGATAGCTGGGAAAGACGTAGTTCACGTCGCTTGAAGCTCGCCCCCGGTCCAGTGCCACGAGCTCTTTGGAGCGCTTGCGCAGGTCTGCCAGCTCCAGATCGTATTCCCGAATCTGAGCCTGTTGGATCGAGAGATCAGCGCCTGTGGAGCGCACCCGCAACAGGTCCAGAGTGCTGCTGCGTCGCCTGGAGTGAAGGACCTGGTGGTCTTCCTCGAGCTGTGCGTAGGTCTCCTGTTGAACACCGGTTCTGAGCGCCTCGGCCTCGGCCGGATTGAAAACCAGGGGAGGTCGCTCAAAATGATAGAAGACGAACAGCAACACACCGATGGCCAGCACCAGGAACTGCATAGGCACCTTGAGAAAGGCGTTGAAAATCAGAGCTAGTCGGCTGTGGGTGAGCGAGCGAGCCGTCAGGTAGCGTTGCACCTGGCTCTGATCACATCCGAAATAGGCCAGAGCCATAAAAAAGCCTCCGATAAGACCCGACCATACCGTGTAGGTGTTGGTTGGATCCCAGGACCAGTCGATGCTCCTCCACATCTGGTGGATGCCTCCGATGTAGATGACGTCGCCGACCCCGACCTCTGAAGGGAGTTCCTGGAAGAGCACGAGCAGCGCAACACCGATCCCTGCAAACATCAGGATCATTTGAAGCACGTCGGTCCAGACGACAGCAGTGATGCCTCCCACCACTGTGTAGAGGATGGTAATTCCCCCGATGACCAGGATGGTGATGGTCTCGTCCCAGCCCATGAGCGTAGAAAGGACCACGGCGGGCGCGTACATCACGATACCGGTCGCCAATCCTCGAGATAGGAGAAACAAGAAGCTGGTCAGAGATCGGGTCTTGGCATCGTAGCGGCGCTCCAGGAACTCGTAGGCGGTGTAGACCTTGGCCCGGTAGAAAAAGGGCAGGAAGAGAGCGCAGATCACCACCAGGGCGAGGGGTTGGGCGAGATAGATCTGAATGAATTCCATGCCTTCGTCATAGGCCTGTCCAGTGGTTCCGATGAAGGTGATGGCACTGGCCTGGGTGGCCATGACCGAGAGGCCTATAGTTCCCCAGGGAAGAGCGCGTCCGCCCAGAAAATAGCCCTCAATGCCCGAGCTTTTTCGGCTCTGGACGACCCCAAAGAGGACAACTCCTGCCAGGTAGACGCCAAAAATTAGCCAGTCAATCCAGGTCACTGATCCGTTCTTGGAAGAGGGTTAGTCTTTGCGATCAACACGATCCTTCAGACAGAAGATAGGAACCGAGCAGATGGAGCAAAAGGATTAGCACCACCGTGTACACCAACACAGTCAGGTAAAGCTGGCGCCAGCTCCCGAAGATTCCAAGCTTCTCAGACGGAGTCTTTACAGAGGCAGAGTCTGCTTCTCTCATCAGATGGCGCCAAAGTACTCATGATCGAACTCGACGCGGCTGATCTCGTCACGGCGATAGCGGAACTGATAGTGGGGAATCATCAGGTAGCTGAAGGGAGGAAGCACTAGCGACAGAGTGATAAAGCTGGCGATAGTCGCCCACCTTATCAGTTCGCCCAGAGAGAGGAGTGAAAAGTGAAAGGAGATGGCTGCTCCGATCATTGCCGTTGCTCCTCTGAGATCTGAGCTCCAATGTTGCGTAGTCTTTCCGTTACTTTTTCGTAACCCCTGAGCACAACTTCACCGTGTTCGATGACGGTTTCACCCTCGGCACAGAGGCCTGCGACAAGGAGCGCCATACCGGCACGAATGTCAGGAGATTCAAGACGTTTTCCCCGCAGCCGGCGGGGCCCTTCCACCAGGACTCGGTGAGGGTCGCACATGGTGATGTGGGCTCCCATGCGCACCAATTTGTCGACGAAAAACATTCGAGCCTCGTACATCCAGTCGTGAATCAGACACAATCCCGAAGTCTGGGTGGCCAGCACGATGGCCAGACTGACGAGGTCGGTTGGAAACAGCGGCCAAGGTCCGGCCGTGACCTGTGAAGGATTCTTCAAAGACGAAGGTCCTACCTTCAGATCGGTAGCGGTTACGAACTCCAAGCCGATGCCGAATCGACGAAGCACCGTCTGGATGCCCATCATTTCCTGATTCCTAATTCCTCGGATAAGGACGTCTCCCCCGGTGACGGCGGTGGCGATGGCGATGGTCCCGGCGTCGGTGTAGTCGGGAGGGACATCGAACTCGATTTTGCGTCTTCCCTGATTCACTCCTCGCACGATCCGGAAGTAGAGTGGATGCAGCTCGATCTCGCAGCCCATCAGATTGAGAAACTCGATCAGGCTGAAGACGTGTGGCTCCCGCGCCGGATTTTCGATGGTGCCAGCGCCCAAAGCGCCGAAGAGCAGGAGGGCATTCTCCGTAGCCGTTACTGACGACTCTTCCAGGTAGACGCGCGGTTCTCTGACCTGTGTTGTCCTTTTCAACTCGATCGTGCCGAGGCCCTCGTCAACCGTGTAGCCAGCCGCCTCGAAAACCCTCCAATGAATGTCAAAGGAGCGGCGTCCGATGGGACAGCCTCCGGGGATGGCGCAAGAGATAAGGTCGAAGGCTGCCGCAAGTGGTGCCAGCAGAAGAACTGCCCCACGCAGCCGCTCCACCAATTGGGCAGGGAGCTCGTTAGATTCGAGATTGCTGGAGTCCAGGAGTAGTTCCTCAGACTGCCACTCCACTTCGACACCGAGGGCCTGGATCAGGAGTAACAGGTTGTCCACGTCATCGATGCGGGGGACGTGGCGCAGGAGCACTGGAGCACGGGCCAGCAGTGCGGCGCAGATCAGGGGCAAGGCGGCATTCTTGTTCCCCTGGACTGGATACTCCCCGGCCAGCCGGTTCCCACCGGTGATGACAAACTTGCGGCTCGCGCCTTTTCTCGAGGGCACTACTGTTGTAGCCATTCTTGATCGTCCACTATGAATATCTCAGGTTCCAACGAAAGGTGGAAGCGCTGGCGGACGCGATCCGCATACTTGTTGGCAAGTCTCATTATGTCCCTGGAAGTGGCATTGCCTTCGTTGACCAGTAGATTAGCGTGATGTTTGGCGAATAGTGCGCTCCCCGAGCGTGCCCCTTTGGCGCCCACGGCCTCCAGCAATTTCCCCGCCGGGATCTTACCGAACTGGACGAAGTCGATCGGGATGCCCCGACGGGCTTGATCCGAGAGCTCGGCGGCCAGGACGTTCTTGAAGAAGCTTCCGGGACACTTCAAGTCCAGGGGATACTTTGCGAGTCGAGTCTCCAGGATCGAATCAGAAATCGCCTGAAGCTTTTCCCGGCTTGGTTTCAGGCTCAGGGTGCAGTCCAAAATGAAATAATCCTTTTGTCCTTTGAAGATACTGTGGCGGTAGCCGAATTCGAGTTGGGATCGGGAGAGCTTGCGAATCGCTCCATCAGGGGACCAGACAGTGGTCTCTATAACGGACTCACAGATCTCCTGACCGTAGGCACCGGCGTTTCCCACCAGGGCACCAGCAACGGTTCCCGGAATCCCGTACATCCGTTCCATTCCCGAGAGCTGTTGTTGGTTGGTCCAACGAATTAAATCGCCCAGATTCTCCCCACCGGCAACCAGAATCTGGTTGCCGTTTCGATCCTTTCCCGAGGTGCGGTTCCGCAGGACCAGACCCGGGAATTCCAGATCGGAGAAGAGGACGTTACTCCCGTCTCCCAGGAAGAATATCGGGAGGCTCTGACCCTTCGCCCACTGATAGGTCTTTGTCAGGCTCGCTGAATGTCGAATCTCAGAAAACCAGCGGCTTTGGCCACCCACCTGCATTGTGGTCAGAGGTGCCAGACGGACCGAGGAGAGAATCCCTTCAGGAGGCGGGTGTTTTTCTATCGAGTCTTCGATTCCGGGCATGACAGTTCAATCAGGCGAGAACGCCGCATGGTTTGAAGAAAGCTCCAGAGTCGCTCTTCAGCGGGCTCTACACTGGTCCCGAAGTGCTCTCGCATGGACTGAAGTATCGACAATAACGTCGTGCTACCGTCACACGATTTCCAAACCAGAGTTCCAATGTCATCAAGGCGAATTCGGTAGCAGGGGTTCTGGAGGTGTCTAGCGCACCATCTGGCCAGACGAGAGCCGCCCAGCTTTGGTCGTAGGAGAACGGCGTGTCCCCTGTCGTCTTCCTGCCACTCGAGGAGCCGCCGGGGCTGGTAGCTGAGGGCAGAGTCTTGCTTCATGATTCGAGCTTCGTGCTGGGAGCACCCTCCTTCTGGGAGGCATCCAGGGGAACCTTTACCAGTAGGTACAACAGTAACAAGAAGATCAGCATTCCCAGCCAGGGGTTCTCTGAGATGCTGGGAAGCAAGTCCCCCCAGCCGAAGAGGTCGGCGCCCAGGACGAGGAAAGCTAGTAGAACAGCCATCAGCGCCTCGCCCGCGATAAAACCAGACGAGAGGAGGACACCTGAGTTGACCGCCCGAGCCCGGCCCTCTGAGGAGACGTCATTCTTGGCCAGCTTCCTGTCCAGAATCCAGCGGAAGATCCCGCCTACGAAGATGGCTGCTGTGGAGTGAAAGGGAAGGTACATGCCTACCGCGATCAGCATCGGCGAGGGAGTCTTGATCAGGATCAGGGCAACAGCGAAGAAGATGCCGGAGATCACCAATGGCCAGGCCATCTCGCCTCCGACGATGCCTCTGGACATCAAAGCCATCAATCCCGCCTGGGGCGCCGGTAGTTCGGGGCTGCCGATACCGTAGACCCGGTCCATTGCAATCAACGGCAAGACCAGCACGAAGGCGGCAATAATGACCCCAATCATCTCCGCCACTTCCATCTTCCAGGGTGTGCCTCCCAGAATATGGCCCACCTTGAGATCCTGGATCATGTCTCCGGCGATTCCGGCGGCGCAGCAAACCACGCCAGCTACTCCCAGGACTCCCAAGATGCCGGCTTCTCCGGTGACCCCGATCATGACCATCAGAATGGCTGAGATGAGCAGGGTGCTCAGCGTGAGTCCACTGATGGGGTTGTTGGAGCTTCCCAACAAACCTACCAGGTATCCGGCCACCGCAGCAAAGAGGAATCCCAGCACGATCATCACCACGGTGAGGAGTACCGATCCGAGGGCGGAGCCGCTGAAATGAAGGTAGAGGAAGAACAGCGGGATCGAGAGGCAGGCAATCGCGGCGCCGATCCATCGAAAGTCCAAATCGGTGCTGAGGCGGTTGCTCTTGGCACTGCCTTCCCGTGAGGCTTGCAGATCCTGGAGCGCCTGACGAATCCCGTGGAAGAGGGAGGTTCTAAGCTTGAAGAGGGTATGAAAGGAGGCCACGATCATGGTACCCACCGCCAGCGGTCTGACCTGTTTCAGCCAGACTTCCTCGCTCAGCCCGATCCAGGAAGAGGTCTCCGTGATCCCGGTGGACAGGTCCGGGTTCAAGAAGACGCTCAGAGGCACCAGCAAGAGCCATCCCAGGAGAGCTCCCGAAAAAACGATGGTCGAGATGGAAGGCCCGACGATGAATCCGACACCAATCAATGCCGGAGAGGCGGCGGCAGACTCCAGCAGCAGTCCTCCGGTATAGGTCAACTTCTTCCCCAGAATCTCGATGCGAGAGGTTCCCAGGGTGATAAAGGTGCGGGTGTAGTCGGAGACGACCTGTATCCCGTTGCTGTTTTTGAGTAGTTCCCATAGCGCGGCGATACCCATGGCAGAGAAGACGTAAGCGGCGCCAGTCTGGTCACCTTGGCCAGCCTTGACCAGTTCGGCCGCCGCGACGCTTTCGGGGAAGGGAAGATGGGCTTCCTCGACCATGGTGCGCCTGAGCACGATGATGAAGAGGACGCCCAGGACGCCTCCGGTGAGCATGATCAGCGTGCATTCCCAATAGTGGAGCTCGTCCCAGACACCGCTGATCACGAATGCCGGAAGGGTAAAGATTGCCCCGGCCACCAGCGCCTCTCCCACGGAGGCAGTGGTTCGGGCAATGTTTTCCTCGAGTATCGATCCCCGGAAAGTACGCAGCGCGGCCATCGCAACCACGGCCGCTGGAAAGGTGGCGGCCACGGTGAGCCCGGACTTCAGGCCCAAATAGGCATTGGCGGCTCCCAGCAGGATCGCCATGATTACACCCAGCACTACCGCCTTGACCGTGAGTTCGGCTAGCTCAGTCTCGGCCGGGACGAAAGGCTTGAATTGGGAAGGATCCTTAGGGGCAGGCTGATTCATTTTTGCCACCTTCGATGCGCTGCGGAATGTAGCACGAATGCCTGGGCGCGGCAAGTACCGAGAGCATAGCTGAAGACTCCAGTTTCTCCCGTTTCGGGCGCCGAATGGATTCTACCGGGGCGGCCTTGGAGCCGGACGCTTTTGCAGTAGCTTGACTGCAGATTCGTTGGATTTGTGACTTTTTAGATCGAATCCGAACCCAATCGAGTCGGGATGCATCAGTTAGTGCAGAAAGGAAGGGTGGAAACTCATAATGATGCAGATTGATTGGACCTCGCGCTCCTGCTGATCAGCCTGATCGGCGGTCTGGTAGGAGGCGTCCTACTGGTCTCGAAGTCTTCCCGACAGATGTCCTGGATAGAAAAAGTAGAGCCGCAGCGCGGCCGCGAGCGTCCTTCCTCTTCCTGAGAACCGGTTTGTTGCCGAGTCTGTTCGATCGATCGCCTGATCGATCCCTCTGACTCTTTGCCCTTGCCTTTGCCCTGATCTCATTTAATTGGTTCGCGATTGGATAAGACGCTTGATAGAAAGGCGTGACTTGCCCGTGAACCTTCTAGAAGGCAAAGGCAAAGGCAAAGGCAAGGGCGAAGAGTCGACTTGGTCTGAGCGGTCGAGGGGGATATCATGGTTCGTCGGCACGGTCAGCTCATGGATACCTCTCTACTTTCCCCTGAAATACAGGAAATTCAAGCCCAGTGGGACCTTTCCAGCCCCGAGTTGGCCCGGGGTTTTGTCGAAGAATTCAAGGCTCAGATACGAAGAGGTCTTCACCACCAAGGCCCATCTTCACTCGCGATGATCGAAGCCTTCATCCCCAAGACGGCCAACTTCAAGCCGGGCACCTATCTGGGACTGGATCTGAGTGGCACCAACTTCCGGTCTGTTCTGCTGTCGATCGACGGCCATCAGAGAGTAGAAGGAGAGCCCTTGGTTGCCGTGACCCGCATCCCAACTGAGCTCAAACAGGCAAGCGGATCCAGGGCCGCAACCTCAGAATCCCTGTTTGACTTCGTCGCCACTCAGATCAAGGTTTTTCTGGAGAACGAGGGTGTTTCGGGCAGACAGATCAGGGTGGGCTTCACTTTTGCTTTCCCCACCAAGATGACCGGAGTCTCCAGTGGTCTCCTGATGAAATGGACCAAGACCTGGGATGTCCCAGATCTCGTAGGCTCAGACCCGGTAGAGGCTCTGGAGTCCGCGCTCGAGAAAGTCGGACTCGGGCATCTCAGGGTCAATGTTCTTCTCAACGATACGGTAGGAACCCTTGTTCTCGGGTACTTTGAAGACCGCAATACGCTGGCGGGTGGGATCCTGGGAACCGGGACCAATTTCGCCGCCTGGCTTGGGGACATGGGCTTCAACTTTGAAAGTGGCAATTTCGATTTTGGATCACTGAAGCCAAGGATTCAGACAGCGGTTGATCGGCAGTTGGATGTCGAGTCTCAGAATCCAGGCCAGCAACTGCTGGAAAAGGCGGTCTCGGGGAGGTACCTGGGGGAGTTGATGCGTCGTTTGATGCTTCCCCACTTTAAGGCATTGTCCCTTCAGGTACCGGATATCATCGCCAGTGACGATTTGTCACACGTCTTAGCGGATTGCGGAGACTTTCCTGCAACCGGAGCCTTTTTCGACCGGCTGGGGATTCAGGGCTCGAGTCCTGGAGATCGTCAGTTAGCAAGATCCATTGCCGGGATTGTGATGACGCGCTCGGCTCAGATCAGTGCCCTGGTTGTCCTTGCGTTGTTGGAATACGCGGACTCGGCCTTGGAACGGGAGCATGTCATCACCATCGATGGGGCACTCTACGAGCACGCGCCTGGTTACCCGGAGACGATGAAATCCCTTCTGCAGCAATTGCTTGGCGATCGCTCTGCTCGTGTGGAGTTGAAGCTTGTCAAGGACGGCTCCGGCATCGGGGCTGCACTTTCTTCCGCGGCTGTCGAGGCTAGCGCAGAAGTTGACGCCCTCCGCTAGAATGCGAGTCTCGAAGTAAGAAGAGCGGATTCAGATCGATCGCAAGAACCAGCTGGTGGGGTCGCGGACAGGAGCTTCAAGTGAGTAACCGATCCACTATCACCGTCAAGAGATTGAGGACCCTTTTCCTCTTGCTCCTTGCCTTTTCGTTTGCCTATTCCTTCCAGCTCGATCGTCATCGTATGGTGGAGGATAGTCCGCCCCTTCCTCCTCCGCTAGTGGATCCAGGCCCCGATGCCGCGACTCTTGATTTGAGAATTCTGGGTCGGGACAGCGGAGAACGATTGAGTGCGACCGTCAGTGTGAACGGTGGAGCCCAGGAGCCTGAGCACGATCCCTATCGGCCCTACTCCCTCCGGAATGCTGCCAACCGGCACAAGGGGCCGATACGCTTTCGTAAGCTGAACTACTATTTTTTTACCAACGGATCCTTTTCGGTAAAGGTCCCTCCCGGGACCTGCACGGTCGAGATCCGAAAGGGTTACGAATACACGCCGACCGTGCAGACGTTTCACCTGGAGAAAGGTGAAATCCTAGAAGCGACCATCCGTCTCAAGCGCTGGATCGACATGGCCAACGAAGGCTGGTACTCGGGCGATACCCACATCCACTTCGAGCGAGACGGAGATAACGACGAGGCGCTGCTGACGTTGACGTCGGCGCGCGATATTCGCTACGCCTTCAGCCTTTCGATGAACACCACGGGCTATGGCCTGGGGCAGGAGTTTGAGTCGTGGAGACAAGCCCATGGTCTGGGAGAGGAGTCGACTCGAAAAAAGGGTGTCTACTATCTGAGCTCGGGTCAGGAGTACCGAGCAGGCTATCTGGGGCATGTGACGGTGCTGGCCCAGAAATATGTTGCTGCCTCGGGGCCCTCGGAAAACGTCAACGAGTGGCCTTCCCTCGGCGTCATCGCCGATCAGGCTCACGAGTTGTCTGGGTTCATCGGTCTCAACCACGGAGGTTACTTCCGCAGAGAAGCAGATGCTCTAAGCTTGACCGGCAAGATGGACTTTTTGGAGTTGTTGCAATTTGGAGGGTACCGAGGCTTGCGATTGGATGGGTGGTATGACCATCTCAATCTGGGTTACCGCTGGCCTATCGTTGGAGCGTCGGATTTCCCCTACACCCGAGAACTGGGAGATAGTGTGACCTATGTTCGGTCTGACAAGGAACCTACCGTCAGGGAGTTCCTGGAGGCGCTTGCCGCTGGTCGCAGCTTCGCGACCAGTGGGCCGATGATCTTCTTGGAAGTGAACGGCAAAGGTCCGGGAGATCTGATCTCCGCTGAAAGCGAAGCGATTTCACTCCAGGTGGAAGCACGCGTGCTGAGTCCTCTTTATCCGGCTCGGAATGTCGACATTGTCTGGAACGGACGAGTGGTTTCGCGACGCTTTGATCCAGTCGGCCGAGCTCGATGGGAGATTTCAGAGAGGCTCAAGGTCGAGCGCAGTGGGTGGTTGACTGTCCGCGCCTATGAAGACACCGGAGCGGATGCTCACAGCAACCCGGTTTATGTTTCCTTGGAAGGGAAGCTGCCCTTCGATGATGACGCCTGCGGCCAGATACTGGCACGACTGGAGAGTTCGATTCGACTCAACCCCCATCAAAAGATTAAAAAGAGGTTAAGGGATCTGAAAGAGCGTCTCCAACGTTACCGGGACACACGAGACCCTCGGGGTCTGGCCCTGCTAGAGGATTCTCGATGAAACCGAAGTTGGCTCCACGGTTGGTTTCAAGGCTCCGAATCTTGCGCCTGACCTGCCTGGGTTTGCTTCTGTTTTCTTTCGCCTACTCGGTCCAGATCAGGCGAAAAGCAGAGATAAGTGAGGGCTACGCCGTCCCGGCGCCGAAGGTGGATCCAGGCCCCGATGCCGCAACCCTTCGTATCACGATTATCGATCGTGACAGCGGCGAAATCTTGAGTGCCACAGCCAGTGTGAACGGGGGAGCCCAGGAGCCTGAAGACGATCCCTTCCATGAGTACTCCTTGAGGAAGGCCGGAAACGAGCTCCAGGGGCCCAGTCGCTTCCGAGAGCTGGACTACTACTTCTATACCAGTGGCACTTTCTCGGTAAGAGTTCCGCCGGGAAGCTGTACGGTAGTCGTCGGTCGCGGCTACGAATACGACCCGGTACAACGGGTGTTCCATCTCGAGAAGAATGAAGTCGTTGAGAGTACGATCTCGGTTTCCCGCTGGATCGACATGGCGAAAGAAGGTTGGTACTCCGGCGACACCCATCTGCACTTTGAGAGAACGGGAAGCAACGATGAAACCCTGCTGACATTGACCTCGGCGCGGGACATCCGCTATGCCTTCAGTCTCTCAATGAACACAACAGGTTACGCCCTGGGACGTGAGTTTGAATCTTGGGGACAAGCTCTGGGACTAGGGGACGGGTCAACTCGGCGGCAGGGCGCCTACCACCTCTCCTCCGGCCAGGAGTACCGCGTTGGCTCCCTGGGGCATGTGACCGTGGTGTTGGCAAAGGATTACGTCCAAGCTTTGGGACGAACCGGGGATGTGAACCCGGGGCCGTCGCTGGGAGTCATAGCGGAGCAGGCTCATGAGCTTTCCGGCTTCATCGGTTTGAATCATGGCGGCTACTACCGAATGGAGGCCGATGCCCTGGGTCTGTCCGGCAAGACGGATTTCCTGGAGCTCTTGCAACTGGGAGGCTACCGTGGTCTGGGTTTGGACGGCTGGTACGATTTTCTGAACCTGGGCTACCGCTGGGCGATCGTAGGGGCTTCTGATTTTCCCTATTCGAGGGAACTGGGTGGCAACCTGACCTACGTCTATTTCGAAAGGGAACCGACGGTGCGAGAGTTTATGGAGGCCGTGGTCGAGGGCCGAAGCTTCGCAACCAGTGGGCCGATGGTCTTTTTGGAAGTGAATGGTAGGCGTCCCGGCGAGAAAATCGTTTTCGACCGAGAGCAAAAGGCCCAGCTTGATGTCTCGGTGCGAGTGCTCAGTCCGCTGTACCCGGTGAGATCCGTTGATCTTATCTGGAACGGCCGGGTCCTCTCTCGACAATTCGATCCGCAGGGACGTTCCCGGTGGGAGGTTTCCGAGAGGCTGAGAGTAGGAGAGAGCGGCTGGATCGCGGTCCGGGCCCATGGTGACGAAGGAACCGAAAGCCACACCAACCCGGTCTACGTGTACCTGGGAGGAAAGAGGCCGTTCGACGATGACGCCTGCGGTCAGATACAGGCACGCCTGGAAGCCTCGACTCGCACCATTACCCAGCCTGGGATCCGCCAGGAACTGGTACGCCTGGCAGCGAGCTTGTCCCATTATCGCGACACCGGTGAAAATCGAGGTCTGGGCCTGCCGGAAGTACCCTGACTTCGAATGGCCCAAGCTGAAACTTCGGAAATCCAAGGTACAAGGTACAAGGCACAAGATACAAGCAAGCTCCAAATCACAAGCATCAAGTTCCAAACGATCGCCCACCATCAACCCTCGGAGATCCGACAGAGCCGCGAACGACTTGCCCCGCTAGCAACATGAGGCCAAGTTCCGAGGAGAGAGCTGGACAACAGCGCGATATCGCCTGCCCTCAACCGAAGTTTCGCTCTCAAATAGGGCAGAACGGCTGGGGGCTTAAAATTCATTTCTAGATTGGGATCTAAGAATGTAACTCATTGATTTAAATATGGTTGAGACGTTCTACAGGCGAGAGCCTAGAAACCTGGATTCGGGTGTCAACTCTTTTTCGAATGATCCGGCTCGCAGCAGTCGCTTGGTCTGGACATGTGACCGTTCTCTGAGCCTGCTCCAGCAGGCTTCTCGAGGAAAGGCTTTAGCCAGTATCGTTCTGATCTCCACTACCAAGGCGCGATTTAGTTCTCTAAGGAACCCCAGATTTCCTGGAGTCATCATTCGCGGTGCAAAGGACCATCGGACCGGACTTTGGCTGAAGCCCTCACTCGAGAAGCCCGCTGAAGCGGGCTCAAGTTTTACCTTACCCGGATACCCAGCCCCCTAAAAAAGGACCGGTCTATTACGCTTCGCGCCAGCCTGCTGAAGCGGACTCCGAGGCCATGCCTCACCATGCTGAAACTTCATTCGGAACTCGCACCTCTAGGTCGGCCACCAATACGAAACTTGAGGAAGCCTGAAGCGCGAGAGTGGGGTTGGAGGGTAGCGCAATGGGGGGAAGAAGGGGTTTGAGGTGCGACAAGCAGCCAAGCCGGGGGGATTCGGAGTGTTCCCCAACCCCTCGCTTGCGCTTCAGGCTTCCATGGTTCGGGAAGTTTCTTTCTCGAATGGGGCAGCACCGCTAAGGGGCAGGACTAGGCTGAAACTTTGGAATCCAAGGCACAAGATACCAGACTAGCCCCAAAATAAGCGCAATTTCGAAAACAGGACCGTTTCCCGGCTCCTAGGAGTCATTTTGGAGGCCCAAATTCTAAGTTTTTGCACCAAGTCACTCAGAACTCGGCTCGGCTGTTGCGGTACTGCCCGCCGATCGCTTAGGAGGAGCTATTCTATCCCCTCTGCCGACGTTTTTAGACACACCTCACCCCAGCTCTCGCGGCCCTTGGCGCTCCTTGATCTCCGGTCAGGTAGCCGCTCTTCGTTTCAGCCACACACTGCCTTCCAAGAGAAGACGGCTCCAGCCATTGAC
>CAUZIZ010000019.1:0-47671 GCA_963579905.1 Acidobacteria bacterium UBA6911
TTATTGCCGACCGAAAACGCGTTGGCAATAACGCTTTCAGCGTAGAAGAGGCAGGGCGACTTAAACCCAGGGTAGCTCGCTTCGCTTCGCATCGCCAACCCTGGGCTATTCGCATTAACGCCCTTGGCGTAAGGACGTGCTCCTAGGAACTTGTAGCTGCATTCCAATTTCACTTAAGGGTAAGATCAGTCCCAACCCCGGAAACGCTAATCGCATTCGGGAAAGAAACCTGGATTGTCTCTGCCATAATCATCGCTAGCAATCCTGACAGAGCCATGACCGTGAGGGACTCGGATCCTGTGCTTCACCGAAGCGCCTGGGGGTATGGTCCCTGTCGGGCCCTGCTCCCTGACAGTCACGCCTCTGTCAACTGGCGAAGGTCGCTTCGCTTTCTCGTGGTTGAAGTTTCAGGCTAGTCCCACCCCCAGGAAGCCCTGGCCCCATTCGAGAAAGAAACCTTTTCCTGCTTCTGAGTTCATCGCTTGAGCAGAAGCTTTCACCGCAGTCAAGCCTATCCAGGAGTCCGCTTCAGCGGGCTGGCGCGAAGCGTAATAGACCGGTCCTTCAGGGCCGGCTATCCGCGCGAGGTGAAGGCCAGAGCCTGCTTCAGAAGACTTCTCGAGGAAAGGCTTTAGCCAGATCCGTTCCCATTTCCACTACCAGGTCTCGATTGGCTCTCAAAGGCACCCAAGATTCCCTGGGGTCGTCATCAGAGGTGCAGAGGCGCATCGGACCGGACTTTAGCTGAAGCCCTCACTCAAGAAGCCCGCGAAGCGGGCTCAGGTTTCATTTCACCCCGATACCCGGCCCTGAAGGACCGGTCTATTACGCTTCGCGCCAGCCTGCTGAAGCAGCCTCCGAGAACGGTCAGGTGTCCAGACCAAGCGACTGCTGCCAGCTGGATCATTCGAGAAAGAGTTGGCAGTCGAAGCCCGGTTTCGACCCAATCGCCTGTAGCACACCACAACCATATTGAAATCATCGGATTATGTCCTTTTTCCATCCCAAGTCAGAAATGAAGTTTCAGCGTAGTTGCCCAGCTCTCTCCTCGGGACTTGACCTCATGTTGCTAACGGCGCAAGTCATTCGTGGCTCTGTCGGATCGCCGAACGTGATGGTGGGCGATCGTTTGGAACTTGATGCTTGTGAGTTGGAGCTTCTTTGTGCCTTGTATCTTGTACCTTCGTTTTTCGAAGTTTCAGCGTAGAGACCCCAACACAAAAAAAGGGGCAGGAGATTGTCTCCTGCCCCTTTTGGACGCAAGTTTATAAGAAGCTGTCTACGACAGCATTGTCAGCCTAGAAGATCCACTTGACGGAGAACATGACCCGCCGTGGCCAGACTGCGTCGGAACCCACCACTCCGAAGCTTCCGCTGGTCGGGTTGGTGTTCGCGGCTGAGAAGCTGGTCTGGTTGAAGGCGTTCAGGAACTGAGCCTGAAAGCGGATCTTATGAACGTCGCCAATGTGCGTGTCCTTGACGATGCTGACGTCCCAGAAATTGATCCAGGCGGAGCGGAGCTCGCTGAAGCGGAACGGAAAGGTCCGCAAGTGAGAGCCCTCCGGTGCCAGGCTGGAATCCCGTACAAATCCGGCCTCGGTGTTGAACCACTTGTCTACCGTCGGGTTGCTGATGCTCAGATTGTCTGGGCTGAAACCCGAAGTGGTAAAGACGTCACCGAAACCCAATGGGAAACCACTCTGGAGCTGAAACACCGACGAGATCTGCCAGCCGCCCGCTGGATGAGTCCGGCCCCAGGGGAACTCGTAGGTATTGCGCCACTTGAGGTTGTGGGGACGATCCGCCCTGGCGATCACCTCGAAAGGAAAAGGATCGCTGCTATTGAGGTACTGGACGGCCTCATTGAACTTGGAGTAGGTGTAGCCAACCATGAAGGCGTGGCCGCCAGAGAGTCGTTTCTCCAGTTTAGCCTCCATACCATGATAGTTGGAATAGCCCTGGTTGATCTGGCCCAACCGCACGCTCGTGAACTGGGGGTAGGGCCGCAGCAACTGGCTGCGGCTGATGGTAGACGTGTTCAATCCCGTTCCCGGGATCAGCCCGGCAAAGGGATTAGTGAACTGCTGTGCCAGAAAGTCGGCGTTAGCCTGATTTCGGCTGTTCGACGTGCTCCGGAAGATCCCGGGCAAGACGTTCAGATCCCGGTTTCCCAGAATGCGGGTACCTTTCGTTCCCACATAACCGAACTCTATCATGGTATCCCCAAACATATGCTGGACCGTCAAGGACCAGCGCTCGTTGTAGGGCACCCTCAGGTCGTTCTGGTTGAAGAAGTTGACACCCTGCCCCAGGTTGGTGGCCAAGCCCTTGGCATTGCCAACGGGAAGGAGTATTCCCCCAGGAAACGGGTCGGTCAAGGTACCGGTGAAGCTCAGCCCGTTGTCATTGGTCGGAACCAGATCCGTGCGCTGACTGAAGCCAGTCTGGATGGGAGTGAGGCTGTTGCCAAGGATCCCGATGGGCTGATGGAAGATGCCGTATCCACCGCGGATGACCGTCTCGTCGCTCATTCGGTAGGCAAAGCCCGCTCGAGGGGCAAAGAGATTCGTGGGACTATCGTAAAATTCCCGGGCAGAGCTGCCGACTCCGGCGTACAGCAGTCCGCCACTGACCGGTAGGGAACCTAGCTCAGGAATGGGATTCTGGGCGTAGGCCGCTTGAGCGACGGCGGCAATCGGGCTCACCGCGCCGAAATCAAATCCGCTCACGCTTCGGTCGAAGCGCTCTGTCAACGGAGCAAAGTACTCCCACCTCACGCCGAAGTTCAGCGTGAACTTGGGCGTCATCCGCCAGTTGTCCTGGACGAAGGCCCCATAGTAGTTGTGGTGCACCGCGTAGTTGTCGTTCCTGTTGACGTAGCCTCCGGTTGGCTGCCCCAGCAGGAAGGCGGCGAACTCTTGTCCTTGGGCACAGGGCGAGGTGTTGATCGGACCGTTGGTGAAGCTGCAGCCGAACTGGAACCGCGGATTAGTCCACCGCTGGTCGTTCCGGTTCAGGAAGCTCGACCGGGCTTCGTAACCAAACTTGAGGTTGTGATTGCCCCGGTTGACATCCGCTGCGACGTCACCAAAAACATAGGTCGAAAAATCGAAGTTGTTTCGGACTTCGTCGTGAATCCCACTGTAGTTGTCGATCAGGATGTGGGGGAGAGCAGACTGATCCGGATCCAACTGCGAGAGGAGGTTTGATGAGAATGGCAGAGAGCTGAGGTCGAAAGGCTCTCCTCTCGGATGCAGGCGGTGACTCTTGGTCACCCTTGGATCAGTACCTCTATTGTAGCCGCCCCGGAAGGTCAGGATCAGGCTGGGACTCAGAGTCCAGACATCGTCCACCCCGAAGGTCTCCCGCTCGATGGTCTCGTAAAACCCGGTAGCCGCGTTGCCGTAATAGTCGCGCCACTCTCCGGCCCAGTTGTCCAGCTTGGCAAAACTACCGAAGATCCGATTAGTGGGACCGAAGGTATGATCCACCCGGGTGAACCACTGCTTCCATTCGGTCGGGGAAGCAGTGGTTGGCTGGAAGTTACTGGTCCCATCGGCACCACCCGTAAGATTGGCGTCCGGATAGAAACCCATCATCTGCTGGGAAATGGGATGGATCCTGCTGGAAGGGATTATGTTGTTCTGAAAAGGCTGCCGACTAAAGAAGCCATCGCCCGTGGCCGCAATCGTCATGGGATCGTAGATCTGGTATTCCGGTCCTAGCGCCAGCAGTGCTGAGAAATCTCCCTGCCTCATGCCAGCAGTCGGAACGGTGCGGGCCCCATAGAACTCGAGCGTCTGCTGGTAGGTATCTTCGTAGGTGAAGGCAAAAAAGGTCTTGTCCTTGAAGATGGGTCCGTTGATCCCACCGCCAACTCGCCGGTATTTCACAGGCAACTTGGGAGCGCCTGCGCGGTTGGAGAAGAAGTCATTGGCACCCCAGCCGCTCTCTCGAAAGAATCCATAGAGAGACCCATGCCAGTCGTTGGTACCCGTCTTCATGGTGATGTCCACGGTGGTCCCGTTGTGGTGTCCACGGCTGGCAGTGTAGTCGTGGGCGATCTTGATCTCCTCGACCGCCTCCGCGGAGGGCTGTACCTGGGCCTGCTGGGATCCACCGAAGATGGTCCCACTGTTGTTGATCCCGTTCAGCGTGAAGCCAACGGCATTCCCCTGAACTCCATGGAAGTAGAATCCGGTGGTGATGGACCAGCCGGGCTCGTCCCACTTCCAACCTCCGCCCGCCGGGCTGGAGGCACCAGGTGCCATGACGAGCAGGTGAGTCGGGTTTCCCTGCGCCATGGGCAGGGTTTCGATCTGCTCGTTCCCGATCAGGTTGCTGAGGGACGCATTGTTGGACTGCAGTAAGGGTGTATCAGCCTCCACCGTGATCTGATCTGTGACTTCCCCCACTTCCATCCTGAAATCAAGCGTCAGGCTGTCACCAGTGGACAGGGCAACGGTTCGATTCACCGTCTTGAACCCAGGAAGCGCTACCGTGAGCTTGTAGGAGCCCGGTTGCAAGTAGTCGACTCTATAGGCTCCCGTGTCGTTAGTCACCGTGGGAACCTCAACACTTGATTCGGTGTTGGTAGCAACGACGTTGACTCCGGGAATCACACCTCCCGTATTGTCCGTCACCCGGCCGCTGACGCTGGCTCGGGATTGTTGGGCCTGAAGCGGAGTGACCGCCATCAGAGCTGCGAGAAGACATGCTGAAAGGACTAAAGACTTTCGCATACTAAACCTCCGATTTTGATTCCTTTTTTGATTCCTTCGATTTTATTCCTTGAATCTGCGAATCTGCCTTGAGGATACTATCCTTCTTTGGCCAGTGAAGATGGCACCATACCAGGTCTGTCCTTACACTTACAAGGCTTTTTTGCACTTAAATCATCAGGCGGTCAAGTTTCGAACAGGAGAGGAGAAGACCGCAAACGCGAAACTGCTCTCGGACGAGGTTCTCACTCGGGAATGTCTGGGCTCGCCAGTTTGGGTGTTTTGGGCAGATCCGTAGACATGCCCTCCGGCTTCGGCTATATATGAGCGAGAGTCCTGAAAACTCGTGATAGGGCTCACGTGCACCACCCGCACCCAGCTGAAAGGGAGCCGAATGAACCGGATCAACCGCGCATCAAGTCTTCTTGTACTGGCCGGCTGTCTACTTCAGCCCTCCGCCCGAGGCGCCCGTCCGGAGGCGGGGAAGGACGTTCGACCGATCCCCGATCTAGCAGGAAAGGTCCTCACTGTCAATGGTCCTGTCGATCCCGATGCACTCGGTGCCACCATGATGCACGAGCACATCTTCATCAACCAGAACCACCCTTTCAGTTCGGGCCCGATAGAAGCTACCCGGGTCGGCTTCTACCTCAAGCCTTTGGCCATGGACATGCTGGGAGCCGTGATCATGGGATACAAAAACCGGGACAACCTGATCCTGGGTAGCGAGGATATGGCGGTTCGCGAGCTGGAAGACTATCGAAAGCAAGGGGGCGGCGCCCTGGTGGACGCTACCAGTATCGGCCTGGGACGCGATCCCAGGGCACTGCTTCGTGTCTCTAACACCACCGGAGTCCACATCATCATGGGTGCCAGCTGGTACACCAAGTCCTGGCATCCCCAGGAGATGGACAGACGTTCGGTGGAGAGTCTGACCCAAGAGATCGTCCAGGATGTGACGATCGGCGTGGACGGCTCGGGCATCCGCTCGGGGATCATCGGTGAGGTGGGAACCATCGGCAACCCGCTGACCCCCAACGAAATCAAGGTGATCCGAGCTTCGGGACGGGCTAGCCGAATCACCGGAGCCGCCGTCTCACTTCACACGGCTGCCTATGCCGGAACGAACGATCAGCATAAAATCCTGGATTTACTGGAGTCGGAGGGGGCCGACCCGGGCAGGGTGATCCTGGGACACAGCGACTCACTGGTAAAGGATATGCCCCTCCTGACGGGCCTTCTGGAGCGAGGTGTCTACGTAGAATTCGACCTTCTCGGTGAGTTTGCGATGCTGCGAAAGCGGGTAACCGCGGCCCACGTGGGGGAAGGCATCCTGGAGTTGATCAAGATGGGCTACCTGGAGCGAATCCTCCTCTCCCAAGATGTGGACCGCAAGATTGCCCTCAAGTCCTATGGAGGGATGGGCTATGCTTTCGTTTTGGAGCAGTTTGTCCCGCACCTGCTGAAGAAGGGCGCCACCCAGGCCCAGATCCGGACGCTGGTGGAAGCGAATCCTCATCGGGTGCTGACGTTTGACGCGCCAAGGTGAACAAAAAGAAGTCGCACGTCTGAACCTCTCTTCCGAGAAAGAAGCTCAACGCTGATCCTGCTGCCGGAATCTGGAGGGTCGTCTCCAGAGAATCAAGACCTGGGACGTGCGACGTTCAGACGTTTTGACGTTTTGACGTTTTGAGGTGTTACGAAAGCTGATAAGATCCCCTCTTCGGATTCTGATTGGAGAAGATAAATGATGAACGATAAACTCCCCCTGCTTCCTACTTCCGTCATCGGCAGTCACGCTACTCCTTCCTGGTTATGGACCGCCCTGGACGCGATCAAGGAGGGCAAGTATGGCAAGACAGATCTTCGCGAGACCTTCGATGACGCGGTCAATCTGGCAATCCTGGACATGGAGAAAGCCGATATCGACATCATCACCGACGGTGAGATGCGGCGCTGGTACTTCGTCCAAAGCTTTTACCGGAGAATGCAAGGAATCGAGGCGGATGAGCCCCTACGAAAAGTAGGTCTCTACGGCTACGACTCGGTGCCACGCTATCGTCTCAAAGAAAAGGTAACCGTTCCCAAGGGGCTGGGCATCGTCGAAGAGTTCCAGTACCTGAAGCGGCAGACCAACAGACGACTGAAAGCGACCTGTCCGGGCCCCCTCACCATCTCGATCCATATTCGGGATGACGCCGTCCGCGAGTTCTACAAAGATAGGATGGAACTCTTCTGGGAGTTCGCCGAGGTGATCAACCAGGAGCTCAAGACGCTAGTCGAGAACGGCGCCGACTACATTCAGCTGGATGAGCCATCCTTCGCCATTATTCCGGGACAGTTGAAAGAATATGTAGCGCTCTTCAACCGCTGCGTCGAGGGAGTCGATGCCAAGATCGGATTTCACATCTGCTTCGGCAATCTGGCGTCTCGACCTCGCGGCAAGCGTCGGTTCGGGTGGATGCTCCCAGAGCTTCTGGAATCGAAGTGCGACCAGTTTATTCTGGAGTTCGCAAACCGCGAGATGGCCGAGTTGGAGCTCTGTAGGGAACTCGCTCAGGAACGGGAGATCGGAGTAGGTGTCATCGACATCAAGTCCTTCTATCGGGAGACCCCGGAGGACGTAGCCGAGCTGATCCGTCGGTCGCTGGAATACGTTCCGGCGGAAAAACTATGGATTGTCCCAGACTGCGGCTTTTTTCAGCTTCCTCGCTGGATCACGGTGAAAAAACTCGAAAGCATGGTGGCAGGTACCAAGATCGTTCGACAGGAGCTCACGGGTTCCTCCTAGTTGTGTCGTCCTGCACCCATGGGCATGCAAAAAGACACCGCTTTCGAACTGGCAACCTCCAATATCAGATTTGGGGCCGGCATCACCAGAGAAGTTGGAATGGATCTGTCCGATAGCGGGGTCGGACACGTCATGGTCCTCACCGATCCCACTCTGGCCCAGTTGTCCCCGGTGGCCACGGTGCTGCAGTCGCTCTCCGACGAGAAGATCAACTTCACCCTCTACGATCGGGTGCGAGTCGAACCGAGCGATGAATCCTTCAAGGATGCGATTGACTTTGCTAGATCGGGAGACTTTGACGCCTTCGTCGCGGTGGGGGGAGGGTCGACGATTGATACGGCCAAGGCCGCCAATCTCTACTCCACATACCCAGCTGACTTTCTCGACTATGTAAACCCTCCGATCGGTCGGGGACTACCGGTTCCAGGATCCGTAAAGCCGCTGATCGCCGTGCCGACAACCGCAGGTACCGGCAGCGAGACTACCGGCGTGGCTATCTTCGATCTGGTCGATATGCACGCCAAGACCGGCATTGCTCACCGACGCTTGAAACCCACCCTGGGTCTGGTTGACCCCGACAATACCGAAACCTTACCGGCAGCCGTCGCCGCTTCGACTGGGCTGGATGTGCTCAGTCACGCGCTGGAATCCTATACGGCCATACCCTACACCGAGCGGCCTCATCCCGGCCGGCCGATCGACCGGCCAGCCTATCAAGGATCTAATCCGATCAGTGATCTGTGGGCGCTTGAGGCTCTGGACATGGTACGTCGCTTTCTGACCAGAGCCGTGGAGGACTCCTCCGATCTGGAAGCGCGCTCCCAGATGCTGTTGGCAGCATCCTACGCAGGCATCGGGTTCGGGAATGCGGGCGTCCATTTGCCTCACGGGATGTCCTATCCGGTTTCGGGAACGGTGCGCGGATTTCGCCCTACGGGTTATCAGGTAGACCACAATCTGGTTCCGCATGGAATCTCCGTGATCCTCAACGCGCCCGCGGCGTTTCGATTCACGGCGTCGGCAAATCCTCAGCGCCATCTGCGAGCAGCAGAGGTCCTGGGCGCCGACGTGAGCAGGGCAAGCGCTGCCGATGCTGGCGAAATCCTCGCCGAGCAGCTGATTCTCTTGATGCAGCGCCTCAATGTCCCCAGTGGATTGGGGGAAATCGGCTGTACTTCAGGCGATATCCCGTCCCTGGTCGAAGGCACGCTGCCGCAGCACCGCGTCACCAAGCTTTCCCCCCGACCGGCCGGTGAGGAGGAACTCGCCCGGATGTTCGAGGACGCTCTCGCCTACTGGTAGAAGCGAAGATTTCCCCCAACCGCCTACCGGACCCTTCCCCACGACGAGAACACTGGGGAAGGCAACAAACCGGGGGGGGGCGGCGAGAAGGCGCTGGACTCGGTGCCGCAACCGACCTGCCTGTGGTACCATCTGATTGGCCCCACAATTGGAGAGCGGAAACTTGACCAGGATCCACCAGCCGTTAATAAAGGCTTTGACCCGAGGCAGGAATTCTCGTGAAAAGAACACGGTCCAGCTAACGATCCAGTGTGTGCTTTCCGGTCTTTTTCTGGTCCTGGGCTCGGCAGCGCTGGTCGCAACCGGATTCGGACAGAACAACTCTCCTACGCCACCCCAGATTGGGGTTCGAGATGACGGCACCGCCAGCTTCACCGCAACCCGCACGATCACAGGAGTCATCTCGGGAATCCAACACGAGTACAAATCCCTTAGCGTCGTTGGCGAGAAAGATGGGGAATCCTGGCCATTCTTCTTCATTTCGAAACCCAAAATGAAGGCCAAGAAATTAGTCAAGAAAGCTCTGGGGAAAAAGCGTGTGGAATGGGCCGATCTTCAGGACGGGTTTCGAGTGAAAATCACCTTTCTCGAGGCCACCCGCGAAATTCAGAAGATTGAAGCGCTCAAAATCGACGCGCCAGAGTCGACCCCTTAGTACCTCTAACTTAGTTGACGAGTGACGATCCCTTTGCGTTGGCTTTCTGGGGTACCTGGCGCGGCACCATGCCGAAAGCCTTGAGAAAGTTGATGGTCTTCTGGGCTGATCCGATGAAGCGAAGCTGGCAGCGGTCGAAGGAACAATTGAGCCAACTGAAATCGCCTCCACTATAGGCCAAGACACAGTTCGTGAATGTACAGTTTTCAAAATGATGGCCATCCATCTGGATGATTGTATCGGTCTCGGTGTTGCCTGAAATTACAATCATCTGACCTTCCTTTCCAGCTCTCATTTCATCAACATTTAAGTAGTCTCAAAGACAGGATACTATAGCTGTCGCCGCTGAGATCCAACGACCCACGTCTTGATCTCTCAAAACAAGGTGAGGGTTGGGGCGAGGCATCCATTGCTGGACCAACTGCAGGGAGGTAGCTCGTGAGTGAAATCAAGGATCACCAACAAGAGGATAGCAAGAGCCAGGGGCTGCCAACAGCTCGCAGGGATTTTCTCAGCCAAGGGGCGGCACTGCTCACCGGCACCAGTCTTGCGTGGAGTGGCTGCGCGCCGCAAAAGGGAAATCCCTCCGAGAGCGACATACCAGCAACCCTCGCTGCTGGGGAAGAGGATTTCTGGAGGGACATCAAGAAGCAATTCCTGATCGCTCCAGACGCCATTTACCTCAACAACGCGAGCATTGGGGTTCCTCCCCAGCCTGTCCTGGACGCCCTCGCCGAACACTGCCGACAGATCTCGTCGAATCCCACGTCCGCAAAAGGTGTGCTTCACCAACGAATCCAAAAGGTAGTCCTGCCCGACCTGGCTGGACTCATCGGCGCCGATACCGATGAGATCGCCTTCATGAGCAATGCGACCGAGGGGCTGGACCTGATCACGAAGGGCATCCCGCTGAAACCAGGAGATGAGGTCCTGACGACGACTCATGAGCATCCAGCGGGAATTCGACCCTGGCGCCTGAGAGCAGCGCGGGAAGGCTTCGCCCTGAGGGAAATCCCGATTCCGAGTCCCCTCACCAGTAAAGATCAGGCAATCGATCCACTGAAGCAGGCCATGAATGATCGAACCAAGGTCCTGTTCTTTTGCCAGGTTACCAGAGGGGGACTCCTCTACCCGGTCAAGGAGCTTTGTGGCCTGGCTCGTGAACGGGGAATCATCTCGGCCGTCGACGGAGCTCAGGCGGTAGCAAATCTGAGAGTGGACCTTCATGACCTGGGCTGCGACCTCTATGCAAACAGCCTCCACAAGTGGGTGCTGGCACCCATGGGGACGGGAATGCTCTACGTTCGGATGGGCTTTCAGGAGAAGTTCTTTCCCCTTGATAGAGAGGACTCGCCACCCGGAGCAGCGCGTTATCAGGCGCAGGGGACGAAAAGTATCCCCATCCGAGCCTCCATCGGCGCCGCTGTGGAGTTCATCAACAAAATCGGCATGGCCAGAATCGAGGAACGAAATCGTATGCTGTCCGACCATCTGAAGGCCGAGTTGGTCAAGGTACCTGGAATCCGTCTCATCAGCTCGAACTCACCCCAGGTCTCGTCTCCGGGAATGACGATGTTCGAGGTCCGGGGACAGGGGGGCCTGGAGATACGGGCCAGGTTCGAAGAACACCAGATCGGCGTCGACGAGCACGTGCGCGACGGACACGATGCCGTTCGGGTATCGACACACTTCTACAACACAATCGCTGAGATCGACCGAACTATCCAGGTGTTGAGGGAGCTCAGCTGAAACTTGAACGATTCGTCGAAACGTCGCACGTCTCTGCTCGCGGGAAAGTGCGATGAACGGTTCCGACGGAAACTTCGCATGGCAAGACAATCATGAAGAATCGCCAGCTAACAGAGCCGTGACCGTGAGGGAGCGGGCCCTGATCAAGGGCCCAACCTTGCAGCTCCGCCTTGGAAGTTTCTTCCTGAATGATCCAGCGCGGCTGGGGGCGGGCCTAAAGTTGAAACTTCAAGAATTCGTCGCACGTCCGAACGTCTGAACATCGCACGTCTCCTGTCCTCCGAAGGTGTCGCCAACGGGTGAACTACCAGCGTTACGAGGCCAAGTCCGACAGAGCCGCGAACGACTTGAGCCGTTAGCAAAATGAGCCTAGGTTCCGAGGAGGGAGCCGGACAACAGCACAAATCCCCGGTAGCCGGAAGTTTCTTTCTCGAATGGGGCCAGGGCTTCCTGGGGGCGGGACTAAGTTGAAACTTCATCGGCGAGAAAAATGGGCACGAACCAACATCTGACCGGGCAGGCGCCCTGTAGGATGGGTACTTCTGCCCGTCGTGAAGTAGACGGGCAGAAGTGCCAGTCCTACAACCGTCACTGTGCTAGCGATAGCCAACGTTGCTTTCTCGGATGATCCAGGGTGACTGGCGATAACACTGCCCTGAAGTTCGGACGTAGCCTTGCCACGACCGGAGAACGGGGCAATTGATTCGCAGGGAGTAGTAGTGTGCCGACCTACCAGCGAGGCACGATGAAGCGGTTGGAAATTGCCTGTGCGATCCTCATTTGCGCTGCGCTGTTGTTCCTCTCGCGAGCCCATTTTTCCAGACAGCAACCGACAGGTGCAGCGCCTCCACTTGCCAGCCCGCCCAAGAATATAGTTCTGATTGTGATCGATACGCTGCGCGCCGATCACCTGCAGACCTATGGCTACGCACGCGACACCGCTCCCTTCCTGGAGGAGATTTCCAGCAGAGGTGTCGTTTTCGAGAAAGTGTTTCCGACATCCTCATGGATAGCACCGGCGACGGCGTCCCTCTTCACGGCCCTCTATCCAAGTCAACACGGCGTCATCACCGGGCACAACGCAACCCGGAAGCTCCGAAAGAAATTCTCGCACATCGTTCTCAACCGAATACCCGATCAGCTCGAGACCCTCCCCGAGCTGTTGGGCAAGGCCGGCTATTCTACTTTTGGAATCTCTGACAACTTCAAGGTCTTCAGGGAAATGGGGTTTGGCGACGGATTCGAAAGGCTCGATTCGGCCTGGTATCGCGGCGGCGATGAAGTCAATGCCATAGCGACCCGATGGAAGGAAGACCTACTCGTCGCCGATCGATACTTTCTCTATTTGCATTACGTTGACCCTCATCAGCCCTATCACAAAAGGGAGCCGTGGTTTGAGGCAGCTCAGGGTCAGCCCGCATCGACGATCGCAAGGTATGACAGTGAAATCAGCTATGTAGACGGCATGATTCGGAAGCTGTTCGATGAGTTTCAGTGGCAGGACGATACCTTATTGATTGTCACCTCGGACCATGGCGAGGAATTCCTGGATCACGGCAATTGGGGTCATGATAAAACCCTGTTCACAGAGGTCCTTCATATTCCGCTAATCGTCTACCACCCGAGCCTGAAGCCAGCACGGCTGAAAGGGCATGCGAGCATTCTGAATATCTATCCCACCTTGCGCGAGCTCCTTGGTGGCTCCAGAGAAAACGACTTGGAGGGGGTCAGCCTATTGCCAGCGCTGCGGGGGGTTCATGCTCTGCCGGGGTCGCGAGCGCTCTTTGCTGAGTTGATAAAAAGAAAGGAGGGGGCCAACCGGTCTGTGCGCTCGGTGCTCGAAGGTAAATGGGATTTCATCGAACAGTCGCGTCAGGATAGCCAGGTCGCGGGCTTTCTCTTCGATCTAAAAGCGGATTCCCGAGAACAAAGGAATCAGGGAGCCCTCTTTCCCCAGATTGTCGCTTCGCTTCGCAAGAAGAACCGCACGGGGCCAAGAGACACATTGGCGGTCGTGCCTGAAGCGATAACTCTACCCATCGATGAGGAGGAACTCAAGAGGCTGCGTTCGCTGGGCTACGTCTAATGACGTTTACCAGAGACTCCGATAGGGTGTCTGACAAGAGTGGGTTCAACTCATCCTTTCGGCCTTCCCCGGCGTCAAGGAAGGGGCAGTTGGATCCTTTTCGCTTCCGACCAGCTGCGATAGACTGACTCGGAAAGCTCCATGTAACGGACACCGGTTACGAAATCGGTAAATTCCACCTGCTCCTGACCTCTGATGGCGCTGATGAACTCCTCCTCAACCCGCCATCCACCCCCGGGTTCGACCGCCACCTCTTGGGCGACGTCGCTCGCTCGATCGAACCAATGGAGGGACTCGGAGTGCGGGCTATATCTGAGCGTGCCCTTGCTGCCGTGAAGCCGCAGGACTGACTCTGGCTCTGTGCCAACAACGGCACTGCACAGGAGGTGCCCTGCAGCACCGTTTTTAAATTGAGCGACCACAGCCAGATGATCCGGCATCTCCACCGAGTAGGGGCTGCCAGTTTTCGGGTCGTGCTGGGAATCCACATGAATCTTGGCGCAGGCGTCGATCCATTCGACTGAGCCCAACCAACGCACCAGGATTTCAAACCATTGCCCGAGGGTCACGTAGTTATGCCCCGAGAGCTCCTTGCGCTGTCTCCACTTCAATGGAGTCCCAGGTTCGGTGAGGTCATCCCAGAGATCACGAACCTCCACCGCTAGCCATTCCCCGAGGCCGCCCTCGTCCAGAATCCTGCGCACCGTCCGGTGGACGGCGAGACCGAGCGGAGTCGGCACCAGCTGCGTCACCAGGTGGGACTTGTTCCTTGAAGCCTCCAGCATGGTACGCGCCTCGGACAGGTCCATCGCCATCCTGGCCTCGCAGAGGACATGCTTCCCTTCCTCTAACGCTGCACAGGTAATCTCGCGGTGCAGGTAGGGCCAGGTGCCGATACAGACCGCATCGATATCGGGAGAAGAGACGACATCTTGCCAAGAGTCCTTGATCTCGGGAATATTGTATTCCTGAGCGATTCTTCCAGATGACTCCCGGCTGCGATTGGCGACGCAGACGATTTCTACATTCGGTTGAGATTGAAAGCCGGGAATGTGTCTTCTCCTGGTGTTTGCGCCGGCGCCTACCAACCCTATACGAACGATGTCATGTTTTTCTTGCATATCTAACCTTTCCGGATCAAGGAAACCTGCTATGAGAAACGGTGTGCTCTTGCGGGATGTCGGTCGACCAGTTGGAGTCAATCCGACTGCATGGTACTAATCTCATCCTTTGAGATCTTGTCGACGCTCTTGGGGTTGAAAGTCTGTTGGGTCGCTACCCTGAGAGCGACTTCGATTCTTCCTCCCGTCAACACAAAGAACTGGAGCAGAAATCCTCCCCCCTGCATGGCTTCGATCTGATACTCCTGCTCGGTCAAATCGCCCAGCCATTCCGTGGTTCGGTCGGAAAACTCGGGCGACTCGACCACATCTCGAGGAAGGGCCAGGATCAAAGTGCCAGGTTCGTCTGCAAGCGTTTCGGCGATGCGCTTTCTGACGGTGGCCATGAAGGACACCAACTGCCCTGCGTAGTCCAACTCGCCACCCTGAGCACGGGCCGGTGGAGCCAGACCCCAGGTAATATGGTGGATAAACGGATTCCCGTACCCCTGACTCAGCATGTGATCACGGGCGTCCTCGTCCACAGGATGAACCACGGCCACATAGTCGAACCAGCCCTGAGCGCGAGCCGGACTCTGGGTCGGTAGCCCCGAGGGGACGTTGATGTAGTCATGCCCGTCAACAGGGGAAGGGTAGCACCTGGTATCCCAACCAGCGACGTATCCGAGCTTCTTCAGGGGCCCTGCCACTAACTGGGGAGGATCGCAAAAAATGGCGGCGTGATCCGGATTGGGACGAAGCGGAACACCTGCCTCCAGCATCTTCAGGGCCACGGTCATCGCCTCGGACAGCCGTTCTTCTGCGTTGGGAATCTCTAGATGCTGGCTGAAATCGGCCGGCAAAACGATCTGATCACTCATGTTTCGAAAACTAATCTATCTTTGCCACGACCATGGTTACGTGATTGGCGTCCCCCTTTTTCTTGTAGTAGGTGTGGACGTAGGTCCCTGCGCCGAACTCGCCTCCCCTGATCGAACTTGGAGTGAAAAGGAAGGTAAGCTCCTTGCCCCCCTTGGTACCCACGACCAGTTCCTCGTCAGAGATGGTCTTGACGGTCCCGTAAACGTCAAAGACCTTTTCCTCAATCGGCTTGCCCTTTCTCCAAAAGCACCCCGGTTGGAGCAAGAGGGAAACGCTTAGCAGCAACCACAAAGCTGTTCGCATCGTTGTGATTCTATCCGGAAGAGGATGGGCAGGGCAAGACTACTCTATCCTCCCAAGAAGCTCCTTCACACGCCGCTCGATCTGGGAACGGACCGCCTGAAATCCCGCGATGATCTCCGCAGGCTCGCCTACGCTGGCAGCCGGATCGGGCAGTCCCCAGTGCTCTGCAACCACACCAGGAGGTAGCACTGGACAGGCCGCCTCCGCATCACCACACAGTGTCACCAGATATTGGTATCGGGTCAGGTTCTTGCCGTCCAGCGAGTCAGAGGTCTGTCTGGAGACGTCGATGCCTACTTCGGACATGACCTCGACCGCGTAGGGATTCACTCGTGTCGGATGGGTCCCCGCGCTGTCGATCTCCATCTGACCACCAGCATAAGCGCGCGCAAACCCTTCTGCCATTTGGCTGCGTGCAGAGTTTGCAGTACAAACGAAAAGAATCGAGACAATTTTAGTCATCACTAAATTTATTTTTGCAAAGCGCTAAACCGCTACGATATAATCTTCAATACGATGTCTCGGATCGTTTCGGTCTCGCCTTTTAATCGAGCGCTCGGTCTTCTGAAGAGTGCCACTGCTCTCGCCTTCTTTGCCTTGATCTCTACCGGGTGCGAGGAATCCAGGGCCGGGAGCAATCTCAGCAACACACAAGAACAGCGAGCCAAGCAGATCATCGCGTCCAACCGATGCGGGTCCTGTCACACCCTACAGGCCCAGGGACTCAACCTCAGTGGAGAGATTGGCCCCGATCTAACTCACCAGGCCCGTCGAGGCCGCCAGACGAAATGGTTGAAAAACCAACTCAAGAATCCGCATTCTGTTCCGGACGAAGAGGTTACTACAGGATTTGAGGGAAAACAAAAGTGGATGCCCCGGTTCGATAAACTGGATGAGCCGGACTTGGAGGCCGTAGTCCATTTCCTCCAGAGTTTGAAGTAGCTGGCTCGACGACTTAACCCACTGGCCATTCAGGAAAAGACTCCAGGTTGGGGATGGGGCAGATCGTGCGTCACTGCGTGGGGAAGAGTTGTCCAGCTCTCTCCTTGGAACCTGGTCACATGTTGCTAACGGGTCAAGTCGTTCGCGGCTCTGACGGACTTGTCTTCAGATTGCTGACGTCCCGTTCGATGCCTTGCTCTGCAAGCTGCAACGTTCAGACGTTCGGACGTGCGACGAATTCTTGAAGTTTCAACTTAGTCCCGCCCCCAGCCGCACTGGATCACTCAGGAAGAAACTACCAAGGCGGAGCTGCAAGGTTGGGCCCTTGATCAGGGCCCGCTCCCTCACGGCCACGGCTCTGTCAACTGGCGATTCTTCATGATTGTCTCGCCATGCGAAGTTTCCGTCGGAACCGTTCGCCGCACTTTCCCGTGAGCAGAGACGTTCAGACGTTCAGACGAATTCTAAAGACAGAAAAACAGCAAAACGAGGGTCGCTACGGTGGCTGCTATCGCGGTGCCGTAGCAGAGGACTGCTACCGGTGCTTTGATGCTGCGGAGGCCCATGTCGATCAGGACGTACCGGAAGCGATGGGCCCAATGGAAGAGCGATAAGGAAATCAGAAGAAGAAGATAGATCTTTAGAAGTGGATGCTCTAACCAGGTGAGCAAGCGTTGATACCCGATCACCTCAGGTTGGATCCAGCCGAAACTGATCCCTACGCCCGTAATCAGGATATGTGCCGGCAACAGGAAGGCGGCCAGGGTACCGCCGGCCGAAAACAGCGCCCACCAAAACGGATCCGTGGTCTTTAATCTCGCGGCCATTCTAACTCGTTCCCACCAGGCAGAAGAGGATCCCTGAAAGGATCAACCAGACCAGATAATTCGTCAGCAGGACCAGCTGGGGAGGAATCACACGGGTCCCCAGGCGAACGACCATTACGATCGGGGTCAAACTGAACCAGGTAACCGTATGGTAGAGAGCGAATACCAGAATCACCACAAACGACAGGCCGGCAAAGGGCGTCTGGAGGGACTCCAAATACGCCGTATACTGAGCCTCTCCCTGGGACAAACGATAGAGCCCGACCAGATAGGACACCGCGAACAATGCCACGAACAGGGCCGATACCTCTCGCACCATGAAGAGGAAGTAATTTCGGCTACTCAGCCACCAGGTGGCAGACATTGGTTGCTTGTAGACGGGGTGTCGGTTGAGCGTCTCCTGATTCACGACTTCCCCCAGGGCCAGATCATCGACAGCATGTAATCTTTGGTCAGCTGCACCTTGGAGCGTTGGATCGCCGCTGCCGGGTCGACATGCTTGGGACAAACTTCAGAGCACTCTCCCACGAAGGTGCACTCCCAGATACCCTCATGACTCCCGATAATCGGCGTCCGCTGGTCCTGCCCCTGATCTCTCGAGTCCATGTCGTAGCGGTGTGCGATAGCAATGGCTGCCGGTCCGATAAAACTTGAGTCATTGCCGTAAACCGGGCAGGCGGCGTAACAGAGCATGCAGTTGATGCACATGCTGAACTGTCTGAACTGGGCCAACTGATCGGGGGATTGCAGATGCTCTCCCTCCGAGACCGGTTTCTCCTCGTCACGAATCATCCATGGCTTCACTTCCTGGAGTTTGTCCATGAAGTCGGACATATCGATGACAAGATCGCGAATAATCGGGAAATTGGCTAGTGGAGCCACCTTTATCTCGTTGGGGTAGTAATCCTTCAAGAACACTGCACACGTCAGCTTGGGAACTCCGTTGACCGTCATTCCACAGCTGCCACATACCCCCATACGACATGACCAGCGAAAACTCAGGGTGCCGTCGATATGGTCCTTGATATGGTTGATCGCATCCAGGACTACCATTTCCTCCCGATACGGGACTGAGTAGCTCTGCTCATAGGGCTGCGAATCCTTTTCCGGATCGTATCGCGTTACGGTAATCGTGATCTCGTTCATAGATAACTCACGCTAGCTGGGTGGTGTCCTGGAAGAAGCACTTAGTACTTGCGCTCCTGGGGAGGCCAACGAGTGATGGTGACCGGCTGTTTCTCCAGCCGCGGACCCTCCTCGGAGGCATAGACCAGATGATGATGGAGGAAATTCTCATCGTCTCGCTCGGGGAAGTCGATTCGCGATTGGGCACCACGCGACTCCTCTCTCGCCAGAGCCGAGACGGCGAGGCATCGCGCCACATCAAGCATGAAGTCGAGCTCCAGAGCCGACATCAGCTCGGTATTGAAAACCGATGACCGATCCTCGATGGCGACGTTCTGAAAGCGCTCCCGAAGCTCGGCGAGTGTCTGAGTGGTTTTCTCCAGCCCCTCCTTGGTTCGGTAAACGCCGCATCCCTCTTCCATGGTGAGGTTCATTTCCGTTCGGAGGCCACTGATGCTTTCGGTTCCACCTTCCTTGGTCAGGAAGTTTTTCTGAATACGGTTGATCTCATCTGCGGCCAAGGTCTCGGCGGCACTCGAGGTGCCAGCCCCCTGCTCAAGAGCATGCTGGGCTGCAGCGGTGCCACTGAACCCCCCGAAAACCAGACATTCCGTAAGAGAATTCGATCCCAGCCTGTTGGATCCATTAATGGTGACACAGGCCACCTCTCCGGAAGCAAACAAGCCAGGAATCGGAGTCTTTCCATTCAGATCGGTGCTCACCCCTCCCATCATGTAGTGCACAACCGGTCGCACCGGAATCGGTTCTACCACCGGGTCAATACCCACGTACTTGACTACCAACTCGCGGACAAAGGGGAGTTTCTCATCGATCAGCTTTTCTCCCAGGTGCGTCAAGTCAAGATGAACATGGCCGCCATGGCCCTCCCCGTAGGCACGTCCCGCCTCCATCTCCTTGATAATCGCTCGGGAGAGGATATCCCTTGGTCCCAGTTCCATCTTGCCAGGGATATAGTTCTCCAGGAACCGGTCGCCCTCGTTGTTCCTCAGGTATCCACCTTCTCCCCGAGAGGCCTCGGTAATCAGGATACCGGTGCCGGGCAGACCCGTGGGGTGATACTGGACGAACTCCATGTCCTTGAGAGGAGCACCCGCCCGGTAGGCCATGGCCATCCCGTCTCCGGTCTTGATGTTGCCATTGGTGGTAAAAGGAAAGACCCGACCACAGCCACCCGAACAAAGCAGAACCGACTTGGCCAAGATTGAGTGCACTTCTCCGGTATGAAGATCGAGACTGGTCACTCCGACGCACTTCCCATCTTCTATCAGGAGAGAGCTCACGAACCATTCGTCGAAACGGCGAATGCTGGCATGCCTGAGAGAATACTGAAAAAGACTGTGTAGCATGTGGAACCCAGTCTTGTCGGCTGCGAACAGGGTCCGCTTGACGCTCATGCCGCCGAAGGCGCGGACACTGATCCGGCCGTCCGGATCCCGGCTCCAGGGACACCCCCAATGCTCTAGCTGGATCAGCTCGTTGGCGCAGGTGTTGACGAACAGCTCGACGGCGTCCTGGTCGGCCAGGTAGTCGCTGCCCCGGATGGTGTCGAAACAATGAAGATCGAGATTGTCATCCTCCCGCAGCACGGCTGCCGCGCCACCTTCAGCCGAGACTGTATGACTGCGCATGGGATAGACCTTGGACACCACCGCAATATCCAGCCCCGGCTCAACCTCAACTGCGGCAGTAGCAGCTCTCAGTCCGGCAGCGCCTCCACCAACGATCAGCAGGTCGCAGTTTATCGTGCTCATAGAAGGCGTAGATCTTGGCACATTCCTGGCTACGGAATCAAGCGTTGCTGAGCCGCCAAAGATCCCGTACACTCAGTCCGGTTCGCAAGCCGAAAACACCTCGGCGGAGGAGACTGGAGCCAGCAATGCAACTCGTTCATAGACTTCTAAGAACAGGCCCTCTCTGGACGGCTTTTCTCATCCTCGGCGGCCTCGGTCAGGCGACCGCCGAAAAAGACATTCGTGTGGGCGTCATTACGGAACACAGAGGGGCCCATCTCGGCCCCTACTTCGCCTCCCTCGCACGCTGTACTGGGATCGAGAGGGTCGCCATCGCGGATCCCTCCGGTGAGAGCTTTCCCAGAGCAAAGGAGCTGATGGGAAAACGTTTCCCCGAAATAGCTACCTTCGCTGACTACCGCACCATGCTGGACAAATTCGATCCGGAGATGGTCCTGGTCAGCCTCGAACCCCACCACTCGCCGGAACCGATCGAAACCGCACTGGCGAAGGGCTCTCATGTGCTGTCTGAAAAACCCGCATGTGTACGCTTGGAGGACTTCGAGCGAATGACCGCTCTAGCCAAGTTAAAGGATCGCCGTCTCATGCTGGTTCTGGCCAATCGCAACAGCCCACTGGTACAGAAGGCAAAGGAGTTGATCCAGTCAGGCTACCTGGGAAAGCTTTATGGTTCGCAGGTGTATCTTCTAGCGGACCAGACGCGCTTGACCCGCCCCGAATATCAGCGATCATGGCGGGCCAGCAAGGCCCGGGCGGGAGGCGGCCATTTGCTCTGGCTCGGCATCCACTACATCGATTTGATCCAATACATGAGCGGCCAAAGCGTCCGTCAGATCGCGGGATTCTACGGGAACGTCGGAGGTCAACCCATAGACGTAGAAGACGCTGCTGTGGTCGCGCTGCAGTTCGATCAAGGCATGGTGGGCACTCTCCAATCCGGATACTATCTCGATCGCGGATATCAAACGGGGTTCAAGGTCTGGGGTTCGAAAGGCTGGCTGCGCTTCGAACTTGACCCGAATGCTCCACCGCTCCAGTGGTACTCGAGTTCCGACGGTGCCCCCGAGGGAGTTCAAACCTTCGAGGATACGACGGGCTTCATGGCAGACGGTACCAGCCAATACTTTCCGTTCGTCCAGGCGGCAGTGGACGCCTCTCGGGGGGTGGGACCAGCCCCACTTACCGCAGCCGAGGGCCTGCAGGTGCTGAAGGTAATCTTCGGGGCCTACGAAGCGTCCGACACTGGAAGAACCCAGACCATCGAATAACCGGAAGGATGTCCATGACAGGTGCAGATGCTGTAGTCAAGATCTTGAAAGCCGAGGGAATACGCCAGGTCTTCTGCTATCCCACCACTCCAATCCTGGACGCCCTGGCTCGCGCCGACATTCGCGTCATCACCTCCCGGCAGGAGCGGGTTGCCGGAAATATGGCAGACGGGGTCTCACGCTCTACAAATGGCCGGCAGATCGGTACCTTTACCGTGCAGCAGAGTGCAGGAGCGGAGAACGCCTTCGCCGGAATCGCCCATTCCTACACCGACTCCACACCCGTGCTCTTCCTGCCTGGACATCCGGGAGTGAACACGATCGGCAACAGTCCCACCTTTGACAGCACCGACAATTATCGTGCCACCACCAAGCTTGCTCAGAAAATCCTCACCAAAGAACAGATTCCATCGAAATTGCGGCAGGCCTTCACGGCTCTGCGTTCCGGAAGACCGCAGCCGGTTCTGCTGGAGCTGCCCATAGACCTGTGCAGCGCGGCCTACGATGGGGCGTTGGACTACGAATCGGTGCCCCGGATCCGGCCCGCCGCCGATCCGGGAGCCGTAAGGGAGGCAGTCGAGCGGTTGCTCCAGGCCAAGTGCCCCTTGATCTGGGCAGGACAGGGAGTGCTGTACGCCGAAGCCAGTGAGGAACTGAAGCGCGTGGCAGAACTCCTGGGCGCTCCTGTCATGACCACGTTACAAGGGAAGAGCGCCTTTCCCGAGGACCACCCGCTTGCGGCCGGAGTTGGCGCCTATGTGTCTACTGAAATGGTGCGGCATTACCTCGCTGCTTCTGACCTGGTCCTGGCAATCGGGTCCAGCCTCAGCCGAGCCTCGTTCACTCCGGTCATACCCTCAGGGAAGACCCTGGTCCATGCCACCAACGATCCCTCGGACATCAACAAGGAATACGCGGCCACGGTCCCGATAGCCGCCGACGCCAAGTTGTTTCTGCAACAGTTGGCAGATGAACTGAGCAGCCGTGTAGGGGAGCGCCAGAAACAGCTGCGTGGCCAGACAGCCGACAACATCGCCACGATCCGAGAAAGGTGGCTGCAGAAATACGAAACTCTGTTCAGTGACGATTCCAGTCCTATCAACGGGTATCGGATGTTCCGGGAACTGTGGGCGGCCATCGAGCCGGAGCAGTCCATGCTGACCCATGAATCGGGATCCTCCCGGGATATCCAGTGCGTCTTCTACCAAGCCCGGACTCCGCGAAGTTACCTGGGCTGGGGCCAATCCTCACAGCTCGGATTCTCCCTGGGTCTCGCCATGGGTGCCAAGCTTGCGAATCCCGATAAACTGGTGGTCAACGTCATGGGAGATGCGTCCGTTGGCATGACTGGCATGGACTGGGAAACGGCCGCCCGCGAAAACATTCCCATTCTCACCGTGATCAAACACGACTCTATCTTCAGCGGATACGACCGCCACATCCCAGAGTCAATCAAGCGCTACAAAACCTCGACCCAGAGGGGAGACTACGCAGGCGTTGCCAGGGCCCTGGGTTGCCACTCCGAGAAGGTTGAGCGGGCCTCTGACCTGAGACCCGCCCTGGAGCGAGGCATCCAGGCCACACGGGACGGTCAACCGGCCGTGGTGGACGTGATCACGTGTGAAACGCGCAAGCTGTCGAAGGTGTGGGACTGAAGGTCAAGAGTCACACGTCGGAACGTCGCACGTCCCTTGGCTGGCGTTTCTGGAGATGGCCCTCTATATTCGGGCGGCAACATCAGCGGTGAGCCTCTCCCCAACACCATTTTGCGAAAAACGAGTTCGTCCGGCATCAGGATCGCCTGGGTCGAAAGAGACGTGCGACGTTCAGACGTTCCGACGTTCTTATTCCTGATCCTGCGGCTTCACATCCGGCGGGGCGCCGACGAAGAGCCACCAGCAATCCTCATCCGTGTGGTTATAGACTGAGCGCATGGGCTCCGGCGGGAAGTAGATGGCGGTGTTCTCTTCTACCTCATACTCCTCGTCTCCTACCCTCACCATCGCCTTGCCTTTCATCAGGTAGTAGATCTCTGACATGGTGAAGTGGCGATGGTGTTCTACGCTGCCACCTGGTCTGAGATGACCCACGGACATCCGCAGGGTGTCAGGCATTCCGAAGCCCTGGTTGAACGACTTGTGGACAAGCGTGTCCTGGTCAGTCGCGATATCGGGGAGATCAAGCCACCTCACGGGTTTGCCACCACGGGTCGGATCTTCACTCATTTGATTGTCCTCCTTTTTGCTTGTGCAGTTGAGTTCATCTGTCACCACGCCAGCCAACCGCCGTCGACACACAGAACCTGTCCGGTGACAAAGGCGGAGGCGTCCGAGGCCAGATAGACGACGGCCCCTTTGAGGTCGTTGCCAGTACCGGGCCTCCCGAGAGGCGTTCTTTCAGAGAGACCGGCCCAGATCTCCCTGGTCTTACCCACTTTCAATCGATCTGTCCGCATCATCCCGGGACTGATTGCGTTCACTCGTATCCTGTACTTGGCCCAGTAGGTTGCCAGCGCTCGGGTCATGCTCACCACAGCCCCTTTGCTGGCCGAGTAGGCAAGATCTTCTCGGGGTACTCCGTCGTCCATTGAATCGGCCAGGGAGAGATCGACTCCTACGTGACCATAGACTGAAGCAATATTGATAATACAGCCGCTCCCAGCGTCTACCATGACCCGGCCCACCGCCTGAGAACAGAGAAACGTGCCGGTCGTGTTGACGTCAAATACCCGCTGCCAACTTTCAAGCGGACAGGACAGGGTGGGAGCATGGATGGAAATGCCAGCGTTGTTTACCAGGATGTCGATTTTGGGGAAGTGCTCCTGGGCCACTTCCACCAGGTGCTCGACCTGTTCGGGCTGGCTCACATCGAGCGGAACCGAAAGCGAATTTTTTCCTTTCTGACGGATTTTTTCGGCCGCTTCCTCGCCCCGCTCCGGGTCGAGGTCGGCAATGATCACGTCGGCCCCAGCCTCCGCCAGGCCCAGAGCCATGTCACGCCCCAAACCACTGCCTGCTCCTGTGACGACCGCTAGCTTTCCGCTGAGGTCGAACAACGTTTTTACCGTCCTCCCTGATTGCGGTCCAAGTCTACCATCAGCCAATCAGGCAAGACAGTCGTACTCCCGGGCCCGCCGGCACGACAGCAAAGTGATCCAGTTGGAGCGCACTGACCCGAGATCTAGACGACAGGCTTCACTCCAAAATTCGCCTGTTCGGATGTTCTGCGGTTCATCATTCATCGGTTGCCTTCTCCAGAGCAAGAAAGGCTAAATCACAAACCGCAGAATATCGAACAAGCGAATGTCGAAGGGAAGACTCTTGGACCTGGACTCGTGGAGAAGATTCTTCCTCGATGACCCAGCGCTTACTCCTAATGTGTACACCGAGAAAGTGACGATGAATTCTGGCGATTACTGTCGCGCTCCCCACCCCTAAATCCTTGACAAACAGCTTGAGCGGACACCATCATGAAACTGCTCTATTCGCCTCTCCAATAACATCTTTTGGATGGAGGTCAAATGACACTAGCGGACCTGGGCCAACGAATCGAAAAAGAGTACCGCGCACGCACCCCCAAGTCGGAGGAGCTATTTCAGGAAGCCCAGGCCTACCTCCCCGGAGGAGACACCCGCACGGGCACAGCTTTTCGACCCCATCCGACCTATTTCACTCATGGGGAAGGCAGCTACCTCCACGATGTTGATGGCAACGAGATTCTCGATTTCACCAACAATGCCACTTCGCTGATCCATGGCCACGCCCATCCGGAAATCGTCAGAGTTCTCGAGCACCAGTTGGCATGCGGCACCGGGTGGTCGGCACCCAACAGTCACCAGGTACACCTCGCTCAAATTCTGTGTCAGCGTGTGCCTTCTCTCGAGCGAGTGCGCTTCTGCAACTCCGGCACCGAAGCCAACATGCACGCCATAAAGGCTGCGCGTGCGTTCACGGGTCGCGACCGAATCCTGATGATGGACGGGGCCTACCATGGCAGCTACGAGGACACTGAGTTCGAGGGGTCGGATTCGGCTCTTCCCAATCCAAAGGTTCGCGGGATCCCGTCGAATGCAGCGCAGAATGTTCTGATCGCCCCCTACGATGACGCAGCTATCGCAGAAAAGGTGGTCCGGCAGCATCAGAGCGAACTAGCCGCCGTCATCGTGAACCCCGTGTTCACTCAGGGTAGATTGGGGCTGCCGTCGGAAGGCTATCTGGGTTTGCTGAGAGAACTGACCCGATCCAGTGACGTTCTGCTTATCTTCGACGAGGTGATCAGCTTTCGAATGGCATCAGGGGGAGCGCAGGACTACTTTGGCGTCACTCCCGACCTGACGGCCCTGGGGAAAGTCATCGGAGGAGGACTCCCGGTGGGAGCCTTTGGCGGCAGGGCGGATATCATGGCCCTCTTCGCCGACACCGAGCCACCCTCCATCACTCACGCTGGAACCTTCAATGGCAATCCTCTCACTCTAGCGGCGGGAATCGCTTCGCTGGAGCTCCTGACAGAGGAAGCGTACGAACGCTTGGCCAGGCTTGGCAGCGGACTGCAGCAACAGATTGAGGAGATCTCAAGGGATCTGGGGCTACCGTTCCAGGTGAATCGCATGGTGTCTCTGGTGAGCCTCGATCTTCCTCAGGTGGCAAGCTCCGATCCAACTGTTCGAGCAGCGGCACTCGAGCTCAAGCGCCTGCTCAGCCTGGCCCTACTCAATCGAGGCTTCAAGGCCGACAGCAATCTGGCGATCTCCACCGTCATGACGGAAGTAGAGTTGGAGCGGCTGACAGACACCCTGAGAGATGTCCTGGCTGAGTTCGCTCCCGCCATGGAGGCGCTCCTCCCAGTCTCGACTAGTTGAAACTGCGCCTTCGAACTGATTCGGCTCACCATCTCAAAGGACACCCAGACATGCCAATCCAGACCGTTCTCGGAACCATTGCAGCAGAAGAGCTAGGCTCCACCCTCATGCACGAACACACCCTGGTCGACACCTGGGAGTGGGGTGGACGAATGGGGTACGACGCCATCGTGGACGATGAGGATCTGTTGGTGGAGGAATTGGCATTCTACCGCGATGCCGGAGGATCGGCATTGGTCGACGTGACTCCGATTGGACTTCGGCGCAATCCCTCGGGAATGAAGCGGATCGCCGAGGCAACCGGACTTCATATCATCATGGGATGCGGCTGGTATCGGGAAAGGGTCTATCCTGCCTACGTCTACGAGCTAAGCACCAACCAGCTCGCCGATCTCCTGATCAAGGAGTTTGCTGAGGGGGTCGAAGACACTGGTATCAAGCCAGGAATCATCGGAGAAATCGGCACGGAGCGCTTCCATATCACACCCGCCGAAGAGCGCGTTCTCCGAGCCTCCGCTCGAGCACAGCGCCAAACCGGAGCAACCGTGACAACCCACACTACCCACTTCGGGGATCTCGGCCTGGAGCAGGTAGCCCTACTGACCGAAGAGGACGTCCCCCCGGAACGGATCATTGTCGGCCATCTGGGCGAGCGTCGAGGGATTGCAACAGAACTCGCCATCGCCAAGAAGGCAGTCTATGTCGAGATCGACCACGTCGGCCGATCTCCCAGCGCGGGAACTCAGCCCGAATCACAGCGAGCCCATAACGTCGTGGATCTTGTTCGAGCAGGCTACCTGGAAAGGACCCTGATCTCCATGGACATCTGCTGTAATAGCCTGCTCCACTGGAACGGAGGCCACGGATTCGACTACCTTCTTAACACCTTTGTCCCCTTGCTTCAGGAGCAGGGTCTAACAGATGCAGAGGTCAACACGATTCTGGTAGAGAATCCTCGTCGCGCGCTCGACTTTCCTGCAGGATAGCTTTCTGGTGGGCCTAGGAATGCTTGGGACACCTACCCGGCAGGGGCAGATCTGACCATTTCTGCTAGCTTCCTGTCCGCAGCGATATGAGCCGCCATAGCCTCTTCGGTATTTCCGTGGGCGGGCTTTTCTGCGTACTCGAAGTGGCGATATGGATCGCTGCCGCGGCCCAGAATCGCCGGGAGCTGGTAGCCCGTCTGTTTGACGCGAGGAGTGACCATCCGGATTGCAAACCCGATACGACTGGAGCTCGACGAGTTTGCGTTCGATCCGTGAATGATATTGACGTGGTGCAGGGAGGCCTCACCGGCTTTTAGAATCACGTCCACGGCCTCAGACTCTTTAACCTCCACCTCTACCACCTGTCCCCGGCTCAAGAGGTTGTTCTCGGCGTAAGTCTTGACGTGGCTCAGGATCGGCTGGGTGTGAGAGCCCGGAACCATTCTCATGCAGCCATTTTCTACGGTGCTGTCGCTCAGGGCAAGCCAGGCGGTCGTCACCTCCGACAGGTCCAGCCCCCAATAGGTTGCATCCTGATGCCAGGACACATATCCGGGATCATGGGGAGGCTTGGTAAAGAAAGAGGCTGACCAAACAACGACATCGGGTCCCAGCACGTCCTCGACCAGATCCAGGATTCGAGGATGAGTGACCAGTTCGTAGGCCCAATCGTAGTAGAAATGGGCCATAGCCAGCTGCGACGGCCTAGCCCGATCTTTCATGAGCTCTTCCAGCTCCAGATAAAGGCCAAGGTATCGGGTCAGTTCGGCATCGGACAGAATCCCAGCCGGGAAGACGACCCCGTCGTCTCGATAGGACTCCACCTGTTGCTGCGACAAGACTTTTCCCATGGATTCATGCGTGGCGGCGGTCTCCAGGCCGCCGTGCTTCGAGCCAAGAGGCTCGAAAGTGGAAAACTTCGGCCTGGAGACCGAACCCACGTTCGCCAACCGTAGAAACCAAATAAAGTTCCAGCTGAGATTGTGCCACGAAGCAGGGAGCAGGGCAATCGATGCGCAGAACTACGGTACCCCTGAGCCCGGGCTCGTCACAACGTCTTATAACCACCTGATTGTGATAAAACAGAGAAATCGAGTTATGAAGGCGTCTTCATGTTTCGGCAGCTGATCTGACCGTTAGGAGGAAAGGATGAAGTCGTTCTGCGCTCTACTTGGATTGGTGGGCCTGATGTGCTCGACCTCGCTCGCACAGACCTTCAAGGGCGTCGTCCCGACTCAGGGCCTGATATTTCCCCAGATCGTGGTGGGAGGAACCAGTAAATCCGAGATCAATCTGCTGGCCCAGGGAGCCGATGATTCGGAGGGAGATGTCCGGATCTACGCCCAGGACGGCCAGCCTCTACCCGTCCTGGTCAACGGGTCGGAACCCATGTCGGAATTCACCTACTCCCTGATCCCTGGATCGTCTGCGACCTTTGTACTTACCTCAGACAGCGCGCTGAAGGTGGGTTTCGCCGTGGTGTCGCAGAACAGGCCCACCGATCAAACAACGGAAGGGGCAAGCCAGAACCGAGCCAGGGACAAAAGCGGCTTCATCAACGGACAGGTCACCTTCCGCTTACGCAGCGGAGAGGATCTGGTCGCACAGGTAGCCGCACTGCCAGCCCCGGAGCTGTCCAGGGCACAGTTGATGTTCAACAACACCGGGTCAAACCGGGCGGCATTGCCCGTCGCCGCGCTACAGGGAAATAGTCTATCGATTTCCCTCCACGACGAAGCCGGCCAGGAACTGGAGTCGAAGCAAGAAGCCTTCGACGGCATGACACAAAGGACGCTCTTTGTAGATGAGCTCTTTCCGGCTTCGCAAGGGTCGAGGGGATCTCTACGGATCGATGCCACAGAGCCGTTCTTCGGACTCTCGCTCGATCAAAATGGACTGCTTCTTGCCAGCGGAGGGCTCTTCCCCGGGGTCATCGAGCGAGAGATCATAGTCGATCTGAGCTTGGCCGTGCTCCTTGGGACTCTACGTCTGGTTAAGAATGGTCCTCGACAGCGCTCAATTCTAACTTCGTCACTCGAGGGACAAGACACCCTTGATGTAGTCCTGGTTTCGCGAATCGCGCTCGAAGGCGTGCCTTATGTCTTCTAGAACCCTATATTGATGGCTGATGAGCGGGCGGACTTCGATCCGACCTGATTGGATTAGTTTCACAGCTCTTTGCGTGGTTTCCGGCCGACCGGTGTGGGCATCGATTCGTCCTGAAGCGCCCACCGAGACCACCAGCGTGGGCTCCAGAAAGAGGACGCGGTTGAGGACACTCAAGTCGGTTCCCTCGTGGCCGTGGCCGTAGAGCACGACCGTTGCCTGCTTCCGTAGTACCTCAGGAATCGTCTGGAACACTACACCACTCCCGGTGGCTTCGATCAGAAAGTGGATCTTTCGTCCCCCGGTCAACTCACCAACCGCCTCCGCCAGATCGACCTGTGACGGATTCACCGGAGTTCCTCCGAATTGCTCGACCAGCTTCAGTTTTTCCTCGACCCGATCCGCAACCAGAATCTGCCCCTGGAACTTCTGCGCCTTCCGGAGGTATTTCAGGAAGAGCAAGCCTGCGGGACCCGCCCCTAGGATGAGAATGTTTTCGATTGCCTCTGACCCACCAGGCTCACCGGGAAACATATATCGCGCAGGCATCCTGATGGCCCGATCGACCGAGTGGATGATGCAGCCGAGAGGCTCCGAGAGGGCCATCTCGCCAAAAGAGAGTCCCTCAGCGACCGGGATACAGTTGACGGCTGGCATCGTCACCAACTCCTGCATGGCTCCGGCCAATCCGGTGATTCCCCTCTCCTGGTAGTTCTGACACTGATGGGAGTCCCCACTGCGACAATACTCACAGACTGGTAAGATTCGCTGGCTGTAGCAGTTCAGGCCCTGGTCAACGGCGACCCGATCGCCAGGTTCTAGCCCTGCGACTCGCCTTCCTACCTCCTGAACCGTTCCACAGAACTCATGACCCAGAATCTGTGGCTGGATGGAGAGTGGAATGGCCCTCCCCTGAGCATCCGAATTATAGTTTGCCTCACCGCTATAGATGTGGAAGTCGGTACCACAGACCCCTACGGCACCGACCTGAATGAGGACCTCATATTCTTGAGGTACAGGCTCGGGAACATCCCTCAAAACCAACTGTCGAGGGCCCTCTAGCTGCAAAGATTTCATGAGCCCATGGTAACATCCAACCAGGCTCATATCTGGGACAATGGGGCTCACTTGAGGAAGCACGATTGAGAACACCGCCAGCGGGCCGGAGGGAGACTTTAGCCTTCGCTTGTTCGGCGTTCTGCGGTTTGTGATTTAGCCTTTCTTACTCTGGAGAAGACAACCGATTAATGATGAACCGCAGAATATCGAACAGGCGAATTTCTAAGGCCGGAGGGAGACCTTGACCTTCGCGTGTTTGGCATTTTACGGTTTGTCCTTTAGCCTTTCCTGCCCTGGAGAAGAGAACCGATGAACGACGAACCGGAAAATACCGATCAGGTGAGGCTCGGCCGCACAATTTTAGCTGGCGTCGCATTACTTCTGGTCACTCAAACCTGTTGGCTGCACTCCGGTTCCTGGAAGGACGCGAGGATCGAAAAGAACAGGGAACAGGAGATCCGAAAGATCTGCGACTTCGTGATCCAACACACCCGAAATCGGCGATACCATCCGCCGATGGCCCGGCATCCTGAGTCGGTCTACTACCGGGCAACCGTGGCAGCTACCCTCTCGCTGGCCGGCAAGCTACTCACCGAGGAACGCTACATAAAGGCAGCGAGCACCATGCTCGACCAGGTTCTGGAGGAGCGGCTCGAGTCGATGTGGCCGGTATCGATGTGGGCTGACTTCCCCATATTCGACCGTCCCTTTCCCCTGGACTGGGAAGAACAGGAGAGCCGCCCTCATCCGCGGACCACAGGACTGGTGCTTTATTCCCTTGGCCTCCACCACCAGATCAGTGGTGAGAACCGTTTCGTCGAGCCAGCTCGCCAGGGCATAGAACAGCTATTCGCCACCTGGGATTTCAATCGAGACAAAGAACGGATGTTGCACTTCACCGCCGAGGCCGCCGCTCTGGCGATCAGCGGATGGGAGCACGCCCTGCCCCAATTCAGCCAAATGAAGGAGCCGATCGTCGACTGGGTTCTGGAGACCTATGTGGAAACTGCTCCCAAGGACTATGCCTACTTCGCCGCTCTTCGGATGCAGCTGATACTGGCAGCAACCGGTACAAAACATCTCCGCACCGTTATCCGGCCGGGCTGGGATGCCTTTCTGGCCGAACCTCGCTGGCGTTACTGGCACAACCCAAACGATTTCCGACACACCAACGACGCCGAAATCAACATTAGAGGCAACGGCGCTGTGGCCTACGCGCTCCGGCTTTACGACCTTGCCGCCGCAGAGAAAGTCTACGTCGACTCCCCACTCTACCAACACCTCAGCACCTGGATGGATAGCATGCGCCGCCCCGATGGGGGCTGCCACAGTTTTCAGTCCATCGCCAACGGAAAACCGTATGCCCTGGGCACGCTGGCCCAGACCCTTCAGCTCTGGTGGCTACTGGGTGGCTTTCTCTATTAGCCCGGGACTGATATCGTTTCCTCTAGCCCAGATTTCTTGTCGCCCGTCGTAGCGAGGCGTCGCAAGCGCCGTCCTGGCAAGGCTTGCGACCGAGGCCGCCGCAGTCGTACTTTGACAGTACGTCGAGGAGGCCGACCGAGCGAAACACAGCCAGGGCAGATGATTGCGGCGGCGCAGTAGACTGGCGATGAGAAATGCGGGCTAGGCTGAGGAGACAAGCTGAACTTCATGGGCCAGGAGATCATGCAAGAGCCTACATCTGACCGAGTCGCGTCCGTCGGAGGATGGGCACTCTTTCCCACAACTTTTCTCGACGGGCAGGAGTGCCCATCCTACGAAAGACACGGTGCTATCGATGTTCCTGGTGCCGAACCACCACAGTTTCCTTCTCGAATAGGGTCAGTGTTCCTGGGGGTGAGACCAAAATGAATCAGGCAATTGAGGGATACGAGGATCTCACTCGTCGGGGTTACTGCATTCTCAGTGAGATCATCCCCGCTTCGGAAGTGTCAGCGATGAGAGAGAGTGCTGCCGCTTCCATCAGGGAACACACGTCGCTCCCTCTACCCAACGGGTACGTCACCGGTTTTTTGCGGGTTAACCAGGACATCGCCCGCTATATGGCTCATCCTCGCATCATGGAGCTGGTGGATGCCTGCTTCGGGCAGAACGCGCGAATCTCGGCCGTTACCGGCACCATCACCGGCCCCGGTGTTGGGCGAGGCGTTGTTCACGCCGACTGGCCCTACAATCAGAATCACCAGGCGCGGATCGAGTCTCCCTACCCCGACGTAGTGGTCACTCTGGTTAGCATGTGGATGCTGACCGATTACACACCCGAGAACGGAGCCACCATCATCGTCCCCGGATCCCACAAAGAGAGTATCTCGCCCTCGAAGAAGACTCAGCTGGATCCCGAAGCGATCTACGACGGTGAAGTTCAGCTACTTGGGAAGGCGGGAGATGTTGGGATTTTCGATGCTCGATCCTGGCACGCCTCAGCAGCCAATACGACCCAGGAGGACAGAATTGGTTTCATCGTGAGATATTCTCCCTGGTGGCTCAATCTCAATACCCAGAGACCGGGAAGCCGAGAGCGCAAACAGATCGTCGAAGACCACAACGGGAGCGATTCCCAGGTTGATGCGGTACCGTCCTCGGTCTACCAGAGCCTTCCACCTGCGGTACAGTCTCTGGTGTATCACATGGTCGGGGATTAGTGGCAATTCTTTTCCGCTATAATCCCGCAGATGTGGCAGCGAGCGAGCCCGATCAGACCTGTCCCAGAGGAATAGAGCCATGAGTGAATCAAATCTCAAAGGCGTGGTGGTCCCCATTGTTACACCCCTGCCTCCCCAGGAATCGGTGGACGTGACTTCGCTACGACGCCTCGTAAACTACCTGATCGACAATGGCGTCCACGGGATCTGGGCAGCTGGAACCACGGGTGAGTTCGCGGCTCTGCGGGACGATCAAAGACTTCTTGTCATAGAAACCGTGGTCAACGAGGCCAGGGGGCGAATCCCGGTGGTGGGAAACGTTTCGGCCGCAGGGACGCGGACTGCCATCGAGATCGCTTCGGCTCTGCGGCAGAGTGGAGTCGATGGGATCGCTGCGACCCCACCCTACTACTATCACTACTCACAGGAGGAGCTTCTAAACCATTACCGCTCCATTCATAAGGCTTCGTCTATTCCTCTCTGGGTCTACAACATTCCCTCTACCGCCAAGCTTACGGTAGAAGCAGGAACGATCGCCCAGCTCGCCGCCGAGGGCACCGTCGTGGGCATCAAAGACAGCTCTGGTGCAGGCGAGGATCTGGCCCAACTCGTAGTGCTATGCCGACAGAGAGGGATCCAGATGTGCCGCTTGCTAGGCTCTATTTATCGAGTCGCGATGACCCGTTCCATCGGTGCCCACGGGGTGGTGCCTGGCATCGCCAACCTGGCCGCCGCTAGCATGTCCAGGGCCTGGGAAGCCGCTGATAGTGGCGATGAACAGACGGCGGACGGCTACTTCTCCGAAGTTTCCGCGCTGTTGAAGGTTCTACGACTGACGCAGGCGGGAGCGGTCCACTCCTCCACTATCTCGGGACTGAAGTCCGCGCTCAAGATCATGGGTATCATCGACCATGATTCGGTGACCCAACCTCTCCGATCCCTATCCCAGGAGGAAAAGGATCAGATTCCACCTCTGCTGCAGGCGGCAGGCCTGGCGCACACGGTCTCGGGTTAGCGGCCCCGATGACCAGACCTTTTACTATCTGGGGTGGCATCGGCGGTGAGAATGGTGTGTTCCCCACCAGCGGCAACCAAGATCCGGTCCGCCGCTTCCTCGACCAATGTGCCGAAGCCGGCGTCACCCGTTTCATCCCCGGCTACATCCCAGGACAAGAGACCTGCCTTCGCTACGAGCCCGGTAGGGGAGGGTATGATTCCAAGGATGTGGTGGCGGTTCTACCGCCCTTCTACGAAGTTCACGGTTGGGATCCACTGGCTTTTCTCGTTGAAGAAGCACACTCACGCGGAATTGAGGTACACCCCTACAACGCGGTCGGCTACTCCGGAACCGCTGCCATAGAATCCCAGACCGGCAGCCGGATGCCCGAAATGCGCATCACCCACTTTGCCAACGAGCATCCTGCGGCTTGGATGCGCCGTCGCGATGGGTTAAGTTCCTTCGATGTTTCCGGAGCCGTGGTGCTCAGCTACGGTTACCCGGAGGCGAGAGCTCAGGAACAGAGTCATTTCCTCAAGATGGCCCGAAGCCATGAAATCGACGGGATCCAACTCGAATTTCAGATCGAGTCCGTTCCAGGTCAGGTCGATGCACACGGTGTCTTCGTCTACGGTTACGAGGACCCGATCGTCCAGGACTATCGAGATCGGAGTGGCAAAGACCCCTTGAGTCTCCCCAACCACGACGAGGAATGGACGCGTTTCCGGGCAGGGTACGTGACCCAATTCGTCAGGGAACTGAAACAGCAGCTCGACGCTTTGACGAAGCCCATTCGCCTTACAGCCGCTGTTGCGTTAAATCCCAATACCGCCTACCGGCGGCTGCAAGATTGGCCAGTCTGGGTGGACGAAGGCATCATCGACGAAATCCACATCCGCCACCTCACCGGCAATCTGGCACACATCTATGAAGATACGGCGGCCGCAGCAGCTACCATCGCCGGCCGCGTCCCTCTGCTGGCACAGCTCTTGTGCTGGGGCAACAATAAGCTGGTCACCCCCGCCCTGATCAGGGATGGTGCCAATACAGCCCTCGCCGCCGGAGCAGATCAGGTGGGCATCTACCGGGGAGACCGGATTTCTGAGCTGCATCTCTGGGAAGCTGCGCGGAGCATAGCGCGAAACGGCGGCGGCGAAGCTCTTACCAACCAGTCCTGGGTTCAGACTCGCTGACCTGAAACTTCAGGAATTCGTCGCAGGTCCGAACGTCTGAACGTCGCACGTCTCCTGTCCTCCGAAGGTGCCGCCAACGGTCGAACTACCAGCGTTACGCAGCCAAGTCCGACAGAGCCGCGAACGACTTGAGCCGTTAGCAAAATGAGCCCAGGTTCCGAGGAGAGAGCCGGACAACTCTTCCCCACGCAGTGACGCACAAATCCCCAGTAGCCGGAAGTTTCTTTCTCGAATGGGGCAGCACCGCTGGGGGGCCACCGACCTGAGATTGTTGCCACAACCTGTGACGAAAGCGTTGATGGGAGTAGGACGGGCACTTCTTCCCGTCAGGAATTTAGACGGGAAAGAGTGCCCGTCCTACTACTGTCGCGTCACAGATACTTCCCAAACCACTTCGCCATCCACTCGAAATACTTCACCCGAAAGACATGACCATCGTCGGGCCGATGTACCTCGAAGAGGTTCGATTTTCCCGCTGCGCGGTAGACCTGCGAGACCTGCCGTATGAGCTGATCCACACCCGATGCAGCCATGTCCGGATCCTGCAGCGGCCCCAGGATCATGAGCGGCCTCGGGGCAATGCAGTCCGCAACAATCTCCGGATGGTCGAAGTAACGAAGTAAGCCTGGTATGTAGTGACAGGAACTATGCCGGTCGGGATCTCCCTCGTGGATATCGCGAGCGAGACTGCCCAACCCTCCACAAAGGATGGCGGCAGTTCGAATCGAGGGGTCGCAGGCCATGGCCCACCAGGAGGCATAGGAGCCCAGGGAAAATCCGGTGAGACCGATACGGGAGGGCTCAACCTGTTCCTGCGCCGCCAGGACCCGAGCTGCCCTCAGCGCCTCCTCGGCCAGGATTCCCATCTGGGGGCGCCCATAAGGGGCAAGTAGCTTTGCTTCTGTCTCCCATTCACCCAGAGTACGGCGGCGCGCCAGGGTTCCCTTCAAGGTGATGGACAGGGTGGCGAAACCGCGCCTGGACAGCTCACGGGCCCACCCCAACAAGGGTCCTTTGTCTGGGTCTTCTCGGTAGAAACGCTCCTGGGTCAGCCGTCCGGCGTCACCATGAGTCCCGGGCATGCAGACGATTCCTGCCAGACTTACGGCTCCGGCTGCCGCGGGCAGCGTGAGGATTCCCGGCACCGTCTCCCCCAACGAATTGGCGAACTCGACCGGAGTCATGAGGAGTCCATCCTCGGTCCTCTTCGTCTCACCCAGTGAGAACGGAATATCCTTGGGAGGGATCCCATCCATCCCCATCAGTTCCACAACCTTGGAACGGACGGCACTACCTCGAATTGGAAGGGGGAAGGCGGGTTTGACGCCCGCGGGAACGACGGCCTCTTGCGGAGCAGGTTGGCGGGCGCTGAGAAAGGTAAGGAGAGCTGAGCAAAAAAGCAGCCCCAACACGGCCCTGCGACCTGCCTTTCGATGCATTTTCTGGTCTATTCGAGGGCCCATAATGAACTGGCCAAGTCTAGCGTTTCCGGTTCGGGCAAACAAGACTCCCCGTGCAGGCCGGACGTGGCGGCGGTCTCCAGGCGGGTTGCTGGTTACCGGACCTTGCAGCCAACGCCTACCGTGTATAACCTAAGCAAGCAAATTACAAAGACCTAAGGATCGCCAGAGAAGGACTCCCAAGATGACCCATTCAATGACTCGACGCGACCTGATGCGAGTAGCAGGAACGGCAGCAGCAGCCTGGACCTTGCAAGAAAGGGAAAGCTTCAGTGCCGCCCCGAAGGCCAAAGTCGAATCACTGTCGGTGATCAGTCAGAGACCCGAGTACTACCACGGCTGGCCCACCGTGGTCCGCTGCCGGAATGGGGAGCTACTGGTCGTCTGCTCGGGCGGCCGCGAGCAGCACGTCTGCCCCTTTGGGTGGGTGGAGCTGATACGTTCCAAGGACGAAGGACGGACCTGGAGCTGGCCCCGGGTGCTGTGGGACGGCCCTCTCGACGACCGCGATGCCGGTATTCTGGAGACTAGCAGGGGAACCCTCCTGGCGACAACCTTCACGTCCACCGCCTACCAAACCTCGCTGCAGAAGGCAGAGAAGGCGCCGGCAAACGGGCCGGAGGCCTGGGACGCGCAGAGACTTGCCCGCTGGCGGGCCGCTGACGGAAGAGCGACTCAAGCCGAAAAGGAATCCCTTTTGGGTGGCTGGATGATCCGCTCCACCGATGCCGGCCTGACCTGGTCTGCTCCCTACCGCTGCCTCGCGAACAGTCCTCACGGCCCCATCCAACTGACAGATGGGCGGCTGCTCTACGCCGGCAAGCAATTCGGTTATGGAGACCGTCGAATCGGAGTCTGCGAATCCAACGACGACGGACAAACCTGGCGCTGGCTGGCAGGGATTCCAACACGTCAAGGCGATGCGCACGCCGACTACCACGAACTACACGCCGTGGAGGCTGCCGACGGTCGCATCATCGCCCAGATCCGCAATGCCAATGAGGACAACAAAGGCGAGACACTGCAGAGTGAATCCTCCGACGGCGGTAGGACCTGGACAACCCCTCACTCAATAGACGTCTGGGGTCTTCCCTCTCACCTGCTTCTGCTGCAGGATAAGAATCTCCTGATGACCTATGGCTACCGACGCAAACCGCATGGAAACAAAGCTCGCCTGAGCCGGGATCACGGACGCAGCTGGTCCGATCCGATGACCCTGTCCAAGGATGGTGCCGGCGGCGACCTGGGCTATCCGTCCACCGTCCAGCTCAAGGACGGCTCGCTTCTGAGCATATGGTATGAGCGCTTCGCCGATTCGCCTCGGGCGGTGCTACGCCAGGCAAGGTGGTCTCTTTGACGAGTGACAATTTTCAGGTCGCAGGTCTCTTGCTTCGGGACGCGGATGCTTCTGGAGACGCGTCGCAGGCAGGCGTTAGAATTGTCCCTTCAGCAAGCGTGTGATTGTACGGAAACTTCAACCTGAAACCTGTACACCTTGACTCGTAGAGGAAGCGACACATGCCCAAACCTTTGATCATCGACTTACACCTCGACCTGGCCTGGGACGCCCTGTTCTGGAATCGCGATCTCACGCTGACTGCTCATGAGGTTCGCGAGCAGGAAGCCAGTGGGCCGCCTCAGGTGGCCGAAGGCTACAATTGTGGACTCTGCACGACCACTTTTCCGGAGCTTCGCCGCGGCAATGTGGGAATCATCCTCAGTACTATCATGTCGCGAATCCAACCCCGGGTGGGGAGAATGCGGGACGGCATGAGGACGCAGGAGCAAAGCATCGGTATGGGACGCGGTCACCTGGCCTACTATCAGGCGATGACCCAACGCGGCGAAATCAAGTCGGTCCGAGGTTTGAGCGACCTTGAAGAGGCAGTTGAGGCCTGGAAGGAACCGAGAGCAGATACGCCGATATATCACATCTTGTCGATGGAAAGTGCCGACCCCATCATCGATCCGGATGACGTGGAGTTCTGGTGGAACGCGGGCCTGCGAGTGGTGGGTCCAGCCCACTTCGGTCACAACACCTACATCCATGGGACGGGTACCGAAGGGGGTCTGAAGCCTCCTGCTCGCGCGCTCTACCAAGCCATGCGGGAAGCCGGCATGATCCTCGACATCGCCCACATGGCGGACCAGGCGGTGTGGGAATCGCTGGAATTATGGGATGGCCCGATCATGGCCTCGCACTGCACTTGCCGCTCGCTGGTCCCGGGTCAGAGACACCTGACCGATGACATGATCCGGGAAGTAATCCGGAGAGACGGCGTGATCGGACTCGTCTTCTGCCAATTCTTCATCGATCCCGAGGTCGACTGGAACGATCCACCACCCCGAGAACAGTACGTCGCCAAATACAAGATGGACGGCCTGATCCCTCACATCGAGCACATCGCCGACCTCGCCGGAGGCTCGCTGAGCAACCTTGCCATCGGTACCGACATGGACGGTGGCTTCGGGGCCGAAATGACCCCGGTGGACGTGGACACCATGGCCGATTTGCCAGGATTCGGCGGAGTCCTGGCAGAGACGGGCTACGACCAGCAGGACATTGACGGAATCCTGAGCGGAAACGTACTGCGTCTTTTCCGAAACACCTGGACGAGTTGAGTTTTTTCGGGTCACTCCTCCGGAAGCGCTGGCCCCATTCGGGAAAGAAACTTCGGGTCCGGCGTAGCGGTGGGCTCCAGGCCGCCGTCCGAGCCAAAGGCTCGAAGGAATACTTCGGCCTGGAGGCCAAAGCTACTTTTTCCAATGAAGTTTCAGCTTAGTGTGGCGTCCGAGGCGATGTCCACAGCCACGACCTGGCTTCCCAGAGTAGCAGCCACTACCGCACCAATGCCGGATCCGGTCCCCATATACAAGACGCGTGAGCCGGCCGGAATCGACTCTGAATCCAGCTGGCTGATGAGAAAGTCGCTGGTATAGAACAATCTGGGATTGAAGACTTGGGGCAGAACCACTAGTTCCAGATCGCCTACTCGTTCCAGCACGATTCGATCCAAGCGGTTCCTGTAAAAAAGGCGGAACTGGATCCATACCAGCAGGCGCCACAGTTTTCGAAGCTAATCTGGTTTTGTGCTAGTTGCCAGCATGGGGACGACGAGGTCTATTCCCTTGCGGTACCTACGATCAAAAGGAAGCTTGCCGGTTCACGTCTTCCAAGCAATCTCGCGCGCCAGGGTCGCAGGGCCCAGCGCAATCCGTAGAAGGGTCTGATGAATTGCCAGTTTAGTGAGAGGCGATGCCCAAGATCCCGGAGCCGATCTTAGGTCAGAAAGTTTTCGTTGGGAAGCGAGTTAGAGGCGAATCCATACTCGCCGCGGAAGGCTACCTCCCGTTCACGCACCATTTCTTTCCCGCTACTGCCACTTCGATAAACGGGTGAACCCATGATAGCCACTTGGCCCCCCAGTTCCAGCACCCGCAGGGCTTCGCTCAGGGTCAGCTCGTAATTGGTTGCGTAGTGAAAAGAGGCATTGAAGATGACAAGTCCGAATTGGTCTGAGTCGAAGGGAAGATGATCGAATTCGGCCTGAACCGAGGTGAAAGCCGTTGGGTAGTGGAGCTGGGCACCTAGCCCGTCCGCTTTGTTGGTTAGTAGGTCAACGGCTACGCTCTCATGGCCACGGGTTGCCAGACGGTAGGACAACCATCCGTTACCCGCTCCCAGATCCAGGACCCTCGGGGCTCTCCCTTCTTCGGACTCGCCCCGAGACTGAATCCGGTCGATCAACTTTTGATAGCTGCTGGACCAAATTCGCCAGTCCTCGCTGTGCCGTTCTGGCAGATCCTTAAGGGGGAGAGGGAGCGATAGAAGGTACTGTCGTTGGAACCGCGCCCCTCTGCCTTCCTCACCTGTGTGTATTCGCGGGTGAACTGAGCGAAGTGTCGGTTTCGATCAGGTGGCAAGCACCGCCAGATACCCTCGACACACGGATAAGAAGTCTGGCAGCTGGCGCACAGCTTCTCGGCCGGCCCTGCCTCCTGAAGGCGTGCTCGGCAAACCGGGCAGATCCACGCCAGCGTCGGCCTGGTGAAATCCTTCGGTTCGGTGTCTCTTGCTCGCCGACATTCAGGGCTCACAGAAGCGAGGTCCTACGCTAGGAGCCTGCGCGGTAGAAATTGATCTACTGCGAAAACAGTAGAATCGGCCCATATTTCCCGGATTTTTCGACGAATAGACCAACTATGCGCCTCGAAATCAAGAAAATCTGGCCTCGATTCCCCGCTTTCTCGCTACGATCATTTCTGTCGCGCAGACTCCTAGCCCTGGGATTCGGGGGCTTTCACAGAACCCAGTCCTTCGACATCGAATCGTTTCCGATATTCCGGGGCCACGTAGATATAGCTTTCGCGACGAAGTTCTTCCAGGAACTTCTGCACCTGAGGCCGACCTTTCTTCTGATGGACCGCTTTCTGGACTTCGCCACGAACTTTTTCCAGCGGTTTCTTCCGAGCAGGCTCCATGCTAAGGACTTTGATGATCTGATAGCCGTATTCGGCCTCGATAATCTCGCTGAATTCTCCCGCCTTGAGGCTGAAGGAAACCGCCTCCAACTTCTCGGCCATAGTTCCACGGTTGAAGATTCCAATGGCCCCTCCCTTGGATGCACTGGGCCCCTCGGATGACTCCTTGGCAAGCTCCTCGAAAGGTGTCCCGGCCTTCAATTGGGAGAGGATCTTCTCGGCCTTGCTTCGGACGGCCGCCTTGTCCTTCCCTTCCGTAAGGAACAGGATCTCGGCGAGATCGACTACAGCTGGCACCGTAAAGCGTTTGATGTTGGACTCGTAGTATTCCTCAACCTCTTGAGTCATCACCGTCAAGCGGGAATATACGAGTTGATGGATGAGAGTGTCCGATATGTATCTTTGCCTGGATACGCGGCGAAGATCGTTCAGTGAGGATCCCTGCCGACGTAGGACCTGATCGAACACCTCCATATTGGGAATTCCCGATTCCTTGCGCAGGTAGTCTATGTACGATGAAATCTCGACATCTGCATTGGCTCCGATTCCCATTTCTTCCGCCTTCTGTATCATGAGCCTGCCCTCGATCATCCCCCTGAGCGCACCCCGTTTCGCGGCTTCGAAGCGCTTGACCCGCTCCTCTGGATCCTCGATTCTCCCCTGGAGACCAGCTTGCAGAATCGCCAACTCCCCTTGAACGTCTCTCCAGGTGATGGTCTCCTCGTTCACCTTGGCTACGATTTCATCGATTAAAACCGGTTCTTCCTGTCCTCGCAGAGGAGCCAAGAAAAGAAGTAGACACGACAGCACAATCGAAACCCTGGGCGTTCTCCCAAACAGGGATTCTCCGGGTATCCCTGGCGTATCAATTCTTGGTTTCAGCATGTCGAAGTGTCCCTTCAAAGTTGAGAGCCTCATCGTAGATTTGAATCGAAGCACTATCGAGCAATTCCTCAACGTAGGCGTCCCTGGCAACGATTTCCTTTTCGCGGACCAACTTCTCGAAGATTCTCGCTTGCACCTCGTAGAACCTTTGGGAATGTCGAGAGATCCTCTCCTCCACCATAAAAATATGATAGCCCTGGTGGGAACGAACGATTCCGCTGATCCCGCCTGGCTTCAGGGAAAAGACGACTTCCTCGAATTCGCGAGGAAGATCGCCGCGCTCGAAAGATCCTAGACGTCCTCCCCAGGCGGACGTGGAACCCTGGGAGTGGAGACGGGCAACCTCTTCGAACCTCCCGACATCGTCGGAAGCAAGGCTCTTCGCGATCGATTCGGCCTCCTTCCGATCCCAGACTCTTATCTCCAGCACCCGAACGCGGTCTTTCACAACGAAACTCCCTTTGTTGTTTTCATAGTAGTTGCGCATCTCGGAAAAGGTGACGTTGATCTCCGGACCAAGTTCCTTCTTCAGTAACTTCTGGATTTTTAGAAAAGCGCGTAAGCGGTTGACCGCTTCAGGGTTTGATATCTCGCCTTCCGGGTCGTCTCCGATCTGCTCCTTCAGTTCGGCATCGGTGACCATGATGCCCTTTTCTTCAGCACGATTCAGCAGGACTTGCTGCATCAGAAAATCGCGAAACTGCTCCCGTCGGTCCGTGCCCGACTCGGTCTCCTCCGACGGGCTGGGGCCCAGATAAGCCTGGAACTCTTGATTGCTGACGGGACGACCGTTTACCGATGCCACGGCCGACATCTGCGGCTCAGATGATGTCTCCTCCACGGCCAGCTTGCAGGCACTCGCACACAAGATCGCCGAGAGCAATAGGGCCGGCTGGGTCAGCGTGGAACCGGGTCCGACCTGGTTACTCGCAGGAGGATTCGGGAGACGAACCATACGAATCCATTGTAGCATCAACAGCATCGAGTCCGGCGTGCAGACTGCTGAAGATCTGGGCGGGGAGCAGCGAGGGTAATCGAATCGTAATCATCCCTTTGGGATCCAGGGAAAGATCCCGGTTCTGGTGGATCAACTCGACCAGACGATGGGGGTCAACCGGTGTGTCTTGCCTGAATTTCAGGAAGGCAGCCGTGTCTTTGCGATCCAGAGAAAGAATCTTCAAGCGCTGGCAGCGCAACCGCAGCCGAGTGTATTCCAGGAGATTCGAAACGGGTCGAGGATACTTTCCGAAGCGGTCGATGATGTCTTCCTTCAAGCTCTCAAGCTTCTCTGCATCGGTGACCAGAGCGAGCTTCTTGTAGAGCCACAGCCGCAGGGTTGGATCGTTGATATAGTGCTCAGGGATTTGAATGTCAAAGTGTAAATCGATATTGGTCTGAATCTCGTCTTCCGGCTCCTCGCCCTTGAGTTCTCGGACGGACTGATCCAGGAGCTTCACATAGAGCTCGAAACCCACGGCATTGATGTGGCCATGCTGCTCACCCCCAAGCAGGTTCCCTGAACCCCGAATCTCGAGGTCAAGGGCAGCGATCCGAAATCCCGAGCCCAGATCGCTAAAATCCTTGATGGCCGCAAGCCGCTTCTGTGCCTCTGTGCTCAGCGTCTCTTCGGATGGAATCAATAGATAGGCGTACGCTTGTCGGCTGGAACGTCCGACCCTTCCTCGTAGTTGGTAGAGTTGCGATAGGCCAAATCGATCCGCTCGGTTGACGAGCAGCGTGTTGGCGCGAGGAATATCCAGTCCGTTTTCGATGATGGTGGTGCAGATCAGCACATCATACCGGTACTCCAGAAAAGCGAGCATGGACTCTTCGAGCTGGCCCTCTTTCATCTGGCCATGGGCTACGGCCACACGAGCCCTGGGGACAATCTCCTGGACCATCTGGGCAATCGAGTAGATGGTTTCCACTGAGTTGTGCAGGAAAAAGACCTGTCCCTGTCGCTTGAGCTCCAGGTCAATGGCACTTTCAATGATTCGTCGGCTGAACTTCATCACAGCCGTCTGGATTGCAAGCCGATTCTTCGGAGGCGTTTCGATAAGCGATAGGTCACGCACTCCGATCATCGACATGTTCAGGGTCCGAGGGATGGGTGTAGCCGAAAGCGTCAGGACGTCTACCTGGGTTTTCAACCGCTTCAGTTTCTCCTTCTGGGCCACTCCAAAGCGCTGTTCCTCGTCTACGATGATCACCCCCAGGTCGCGAAACTTGACGTCCTTGGAGAGCAGTCGGTGGGTTCCGATCAGGATATCGATCATTCCCAACGAGGTTCGCTCTAGGATCTGATTCTGCTCCTGCCTGTTTCGGAAGCGGCTGATCATGTCGATGCTGACCGGGAATCCTTTGAAGCGCTCTCGAAAGGTGTTGAAGTGTTGGTATGCGAGCACCGTCGTTGGTGCCAGAATCGTTACCTGTTTACTGTCATTAACCGCCTTGAAGGCGGCGCGCATGGCGACTTCTGTCTTGCCGTAGCCCACATCCCCGCAGATGAGCCGATCCATGGGCCGTTCCGATTGCATGTCCTCCTTGACATCTTGGATTGCAGCTCGCTGATCTGGGGTCTCGGCGTATTCGAACGCTTCCTCGAACTCCTTGGTGAGTGCATCATCCGGGGAGAAAGCGTATCCCTTGGCAAGCTCTCGGCGAGCGTAGAGCTTCAAGAGGTCCTCGGCAAGCAGCCGCATCGACTTCTTGATCCGTCCCTTTGTTTTCTCCCAGGATGCCCCGCCCAACCGGTCCACGTGAGGCCTGGACTCACCGGAGCCTCGGTATTTCTGGATCAGGTCCAGCCGATCGATCGGGACGTAGAGTTTGGCGTCTTTCTGGTAACCAAGGACAACGAATTCCCGAACATCCTCGCCCACACCGATTCGCTTCAAACCGTGGAAGACTCCAACTCCGTGGTCCATATGAACCACGTAGTCTCCCTCCTTGAGGTCCCTGAAATCGGAGAGGAACGCACGGGAGATCTTCGGCCCTTCTTCTCGAGTAGTGCTTCTGGAGCGAGTCTCCTCGAAGAGATTGCCCTCGATGAGGACGTGAAGCTTCAGACCAGGAGAACAAAAGCTCTCGGAAAGCTTCCCCCACGTGACGGCAAGATCGTGCTCGATCGCCGTGTGAAAACCTTCGCCCAGAACCAGATCCAGCTCATACTCTCGAAAGATGTCCACTAGGCGCTCGGCCATTCCGTGCGTCGTCATGACGAAGAGCACCTTCTCGCCGTCCCGGTGCCATTTTTCCAGGTCGCCCAGCAGTTCCTTCATCTGGCCGTAGTATTTCCGCTCCGGACGGAAATCGAATTGGTGCCCAGGCAAGGAATCCTGTCCCAGCGGTTCCAGTTGGAAGACAGACTGCTCCCGGACCCATTCCTGGGCTGACTCCCGGTCGACAAAGAGTCGGCTGGGCGAGAGGACCAAGTCACCTTCCTGGTGACGCTGCTCGTAGCTTCTCTCCCATTCCAGGCCCAGGGAATCCCACTCTTCCCAGAGATTCTGCGGTGACGGCAAGACGATGCTCGACGGCTTCTCGGACTGAAAGGTGAGAAAATCGAAGAGGGTCGCGGGTAGCGGATTAGTCAGGGCAAACAGGTATTCGAAGCCGTGGAAGAGTTCTCCGCTCTCCGTAAACTGAAGTTTTTCCAGAAGGGACTCGGCGAAGCGAACCTCAGACCAGTTCCGTGGAGCTTCCTCGTGCCACCTTGCGATCTCCTCGGAGGTGATCACGGTCTCTCGCATGGGGACGATTTCACAATCGGTCACAAGTGAGATCGACCGTTGGGTGGTAGGGTCGAACTCTCGGATGGACTCGACCTCATCCCCGAAAAACTCGATGCGGACCGGTCTCTGCCGAGAGGCAAGAAACACGTCCACGATGCCGCCGCGGAAGGAATACTCCCCGGGTTCGCCAACCGGATCCTCACGCAGATAGCCGAGCTCGCCGAGCTTGCTCACCAGATGATCCATGGGGAAGAAACTCCCCACTTCGAGATAGATACAATGGTTCAGGAAATGAGAAGGTGATGGAAGCCGGGTCGCAAGGGAAGCCAGCGTGGTGATTACCAGGCCTTGATCTCTTTGCGCGAGCTTCCAGAGAGCCGCCGCCCGCCTGGCTGCGATTCCAGGATGAGGCGAGAATCCGCGGTAAGGATCCACTTCCGAGCCTGGGATTTCCAGAACTTCCTCCCAACGCTCGGGTGGGAGAAAGAAGCGCACGTCTCGGGCGATTTCTTCTGCCTCTCGATTATCTTTGCAGAGCCAGAGATAGGGGCCAGGGTGACTGCAGTAGAGCGCCGTAATCGCAAGAGCAGCGTCAGCCTGGTGGAGCCCCTCGAGGATCCGGGCGTGCTGAAACTCTTGAGTGAGAGAGCGAAACAGTCGCGAGCACTCAGAGGATTGTTCTGTGATCTGACCTGAGATTTCCAATTGACCAGCTAATTAGTTATCAGTGAGCAGTTCAGAAGGCTCGCAGGAATCAGCTTCAGCGTCCGCGCCTGTCCAACACATATTGAGTTTATCTCACCCCTCTCACCGCGCCAAGGACCAAAGGCAAAGTTCATGCCTAAACGAACCCAGGTGGCGGTGGGGGCTAAGCTGAAACTTCAATTGGCTCCGTCGGGTCGACGTGGGTTCGGTCTCCAGGCCGAAGTATTCTTCTTTTCGTGCCTTTGGCTCGATACACGGCGGCCTGGAGACCGCCGCCACGGCCGGGAATCCAAGTTTCCTTCTTGAATGGGGCAGCTCTGCGGGGGCGGGACTGAGCTGAAACAGATTAAGGATTCTTGTCGCGCGGAGCGGCGACAAGAATCAAGAGTTGAAGTAAATCTGGGGTTCAGCGGGCTTTGGATTTCCAATGGGTTTTTTGGAGAAAGGGAGGGGCTATCCAAAGGAGGGGCGAGAGGATTCGAGGGTCAGCAGAGGGGGGATGAAGGGTTGGAGGGGCTTCGCTGGGGCCAAGGGGGGGCGGTGAAAGCTGAGGCCAGACACAAGAGTGGTGGACTGCTGTGCGAAGGGCACAGCAGGAGGAGAGGGGGAAGCCGGGAAAGACAAGGGGTGGGAGTCCAAAGGCAGCTTCATGGGGGAATCCCTCGTTGGGGAACCAGGACCTCAATGACGAGAAGCAGACCGAGTCGACAGAAGCGATAGCGAGTCGGTTCAGGAGTCGGCGTCGAGGCGAGGCGGGTGCTCAGGCGGAGGGAAGCGGGAGAGGTCGCGGTGAGCAGAGCGCGAGCTTGATCGAGTTGGTTATGACAGGAGGGACTGAAGAGGCCGTAATAGCGGACCTTGGCACAGCGCGGAGGCAGGACGTGAAGCAGGAAGCGACGAAGGAACTCGACCCGGGTCAGGGTGAGGCGGCGCATCTGTTGGCTGCGATTGTCACGAAAGCGGAAGATCACTTGATGAGGATCGATGCGCTCGAGGCGGCTGTTGCTCAGGGCGACGCGAAAGAGATAGCGTCCCAGG